>NZ_JBFAZB010000037.1:0-95417 GCF_040681575.1 Kitasatospora sp. NPDC051702 | reverse complement strand
GCGCACTGCCTGCACGAGGGCGGGGGCGGCGGCTGGCTGATGGGCGTCACCTTCGTCCCCGGCTACAACCGGGACGGCGGGGCGGTCCGCGGCCCGTGCGTCACCTGGTGCTCTTGCTGAAGAAGTCGAAGGCCCGCTTCGCCTGGTCCTGCAGGGCGGGGCCGGCCAGGTACCCGTCCGGGGTGCGGCCGCCGAGCGCGGTCACGCTGACCAGGTTCGGCTTGCCGTCCTTGGTGATGAACCAGCCGCCGCCGTCGGCGCCGCCCGTCATGGGGCAGCCGATCACGTACATCGGCGGGCGGGCCCGGTCGAAGGACAGCCGGCCGGGTGCGGTGGCGGCGTCGCAGCGGTCGAGCTCCAGCCCGTCGGACGGCCGCTCGGCCGGGTAGCCGTACGCGGCGGCCGAGGTGACCTGCTCGCGCGGGGCGTTGAACCAGACCGGGACGGCGGCGCCGACGACCTCCTCCAGTGAGGGCCCGGAGGCCTCCTCGCCGCGCACCCGGACGATCCCGTAGTCGTACTGGTGGCGGGCGCCGACGCCGCCCTCCCGCAGCCAGGTCGGCGACACCAGCGCGCGCACCGCCGTCCACCGGCCGTACGGCGCGAGCTGCTGCTCGGTGGCCGGCCGGCCGCGGACCGCCCCGCCGTCCCGGTTGTAGCCGGGGACGAAGGTGACGCCCTTCAGCCAGCCGCCGCCCCCGCCCTCGTGCAGGCAGTGCGCGGCGGTGTAGACGAGGTTGCTGCGGCCCGGGTTGGCCGGGTCGGAGACCACCGTGCCCGAGCAGGCCGTGTCGCCGTGGGCCGTGCCGGCGAAGAGCCGGCCGACCACGGCGGAGGCCGGGCCGTACGGGCGCGGCTGCGGGACGGCCCGGCCGGCGGGCGGCGGGGCGTCGTGCTGGACGCCCGCCGGCGCCGAGGCGAGCGGGTACTCCGGCGTCGGCCGGCCCTTGGCGGCGGCCATCCGCCCGGCCGTCCAGGCGCCCGGCGGCGCCTCCTCGGCGGAGCCGCTGTCGGCGACGTAGCGCGTCCAGTCCTCCAGCTTCCAGCCCGCCAGGTCGTCCGGGCCGGTGGGGACCGCCCGGGGGAGCGCGGCGGGCGGCGGCGCGGGGGCGCCGGGGCCGTCCGGGCCGCAGGCGGTCGCGGCGAGCACGAGTGCGGCGAGCACCGCGGCGCCGGCCGCCGCGGGCCGGCGCCGCGGTGCGCGGCCGGTGTGCTTGGGCATGGTGCATCGTCCCCCGGGTGCGGTCTCCGCCGGCCGTGCGGCTACGGCTTCCTGGAGATCCAGTCCAGCGCCTGCCGGGCGACCGCCTCCAGGTAGGGGCCGCTCAGCGAGGTGTGGTCCTGGGTGCCGATCGAGGTGTTGCTGACCAGCGCGGTCCGCCCGTCCGGCATGGTGGCGAACCAGCCGCCGCCGCTGGCGCCCTGGGTCATGTTGCAGCCGATGGTGAGCATCGACGGGCGCTTCGCGTCGAACGACAGCCGGGTCGGCTTCCCGCCGTCGCACCGGTACAGCTCCTGGCCGTCGAACGGCTTGTAGAGCGGGTAGCCGACCGCGGCGACGGACACCTTGTCCCGCGGGGCGTCGAACCAGACCGGGACGGCCGAACCGACCGTCTCCTCCAGCGACTTCCCGGTGTCGTTCTGGTTGTGCACCCGCATGATCGCGAAGTCGTACTGGTTCGCGGCGTCACCGCTCTCGCCGCCCTCCACCATCCACTGCGGCGAGGTGGTGACGAGGTCGGCCCACCAGGTGCCCAGCGGGGCCAGTTCGGACAGCGGGGCCTTCTTGCCGCCGCTGGAGGCGCCCGAGTTGTTGTAGGCGGGGACGAAGACCAGGTCCTTGAAGAAGTCGCCGCCCTTGCCCGCGTGCACGCAGTGGCCGGCCGTCCAGACCAGGTTGCTCCGGCCCGGGTGCTGCGGGTCGGTGATCACCGTCGCCGAGCAGTTGCCCCGGCCGCCCTGGGCGCTGAAGAACACCTTCCCGGAGGGCTGCTTCGTGTACGGGCGGGCCACCGGGGTGGCCTTGACCACGGCGGGCTCCGGATCGGTCACGCCGTTGTCGGTGGCGGGCTTGGCGGTGGGCGGGGCCGGCTCGGCGGGCTTGGAGTCGCCCATCTTGTCCGGGTTCCAGAAGTCCTTCACCACCGGGTTGTTGAAGACGTGCTGGGACGCCCACTTGTCCCAGTCCTCGAAGCGCCACTTCTTCAGGTCGTCCCAGGTCTTGGGCAGGCCCTCCAGCAGACTGGTCGGCAGGCCCGACGGGAGGGTGATCCCGCCGATCAGTCCGCCGCCGGCGGAGGCGCTGCTCGCGGAGGCCGGCGGCGGCGCCGCGCCGCCCCCGCCGCCGGCCGGGCCGTCCGGCCCGCAGGCGCTCGCCGCGAGCAGGGTTCCGGTGACCAGGGCGGCGGCCAAGGCTGACCGGTGGATCGATGGCATCTGTGCGCTTCCCCCTGTGCTCGGTCGGGCTGTCGTGCGGCGGCTCGCCGCTGTGGAGTCTTCCACCGGACACCAGGACGGCGGCGGCCGCCCCCCGGGTTGCGTTCCTGACCACAGGTCACCGATCCGTGATGCGGCCCACGCCGGCCCGGCGGCGCACCGGCCGTCCCGCCCGGCGGCACAACCGGGCCGTCCTCCCGGGCGGTGAACAATCCCGGATCTTCACCCGGACGAGTGAGCCGTTCTTGTGATCACCCCTCAGGGATAGGTAACCCTTACCTGACGCCGCGGTGCGAGTGCCCGCCGAACCGTCCACCACCCGTGCGCGTCGGCACCCCCACGCGTCCCAAGGAGCAGCCTTGAGCACCGCCCTCACCGGAGCCCCGCCCGACCCCCCGCTGCAGGCGGAGCCCCCCGGGGACCCGGAGGACGCGCAGGCGTCGGGCGGTGCGCCCCGGCCGGCCGATCCGGGCCCGCCGCCGCAGCCCGGCCCGCTGCTCCAGCCGGGCCCGCCGGCGCCGCTGCTCCAGCCGGGCCCGCCGGCGCCGCTGCTCCACCCCGACCCGCTGCTACACCCTGACCCGCTGCTCCACCCCGACCCGGCCGTCGCCGCCGAACAGGCCGGACTGGAAGCCCTGTTGCGCTGCTGGACGCGCGAGACCGGAGCCCGGCCCGGCCCCGACGGCCGACTGCGGATCGCCGTCCTCGGCGGCGCCGCCCTGCTCTCCGCCCCCGTCCGCCACTGGTCACCCGGCGGCTGGCACCGGTTCGGCCCCGCCGTCCTCGCCGCCCACGACACCGCCGCGGCGGAGGGCCCCGGACCCGGCGCCGCGCCCGTCGACGCCGTCACCGCCGCCGCGCTGCTCGCCGCCGCGGCCGCCGAACGGCCCGACCCCGGACAGGTCGCCGACCTCGCCGCCCGGGTCGCCGACTCGGTCGTGCGCACCGCCGAGATCCTCGCCCACCGCCGCACCGCCGCGCCCGCCGGCGGACCGGAGCACTCGCACTTCCTCGCCGCCGAACAGTCCCTGCTCCTCGGCCACCCGCTGCACCCCACCCCGAAGAGCCGCGACGGCCTCGGCCCGGCCCAGAGCGCCGCCTACTCGCCCGAACTGCACGGCTCCTTCCGGCTCCACTGGTACGCCGTCGACCGCAGGCTGCTCGCCGCCGGCTCCGCCCTCGACGAGAGCGCCGACCGGATCACCGCCGGCCTGCTCGGCGACCACGCCGCCCTGCCGCCCGGCACCGCCGCCCTGCCGCTGCACCCCTGGCAGGCCCGCGAACTCGCCCACCGCCCCGCCGTCGCCGAACTCCTCGCCGACGGACTGCTGCACGACCTAGGCCCGGCCGGCGAACCCTGGTACCCCACCTCCTCCGTGCGCACCGTCTACCGGCCCGGCACCCCGTGGATGCTCAAGCTCTCGCTCGGCCTGCGGATCACCAACTCCCGCCGGGAGAACCTGCGCAAGGAACTCCACCGCGGACTCGAGGTGCACCGGCTGCTGGAGAGCGGACTCGCCACCGAGTGGCGGGCCGCCCACCCCGGCTTCGACGTCGTCCGCGACCCGGCCTGGATCGGCGTCGACCACCCCGCGCTCGGGGACCCGGGCGGCCTGGACACCGTGCTGCGCGCCCAGCCCTTCGCCCCCGCCGACCGCGCGTACTGCCTCGCCGGACTCGTCGCCGAACAGCCCCTCGGCACCGGTGACACCGTGCCCTCCCGGCTCGGCGACACCCTGCGCGCCCTCGCCGCCCGACACGCCCGCCCGCTGCGGACCGTCGCCGCCGAATGGTTCCTGCGCTACCTGGACGCCGTCGTCCTGCCCGTCCTGTGGCTCGACGGCCGGGCCGGCATCGCCCTGGAGGCGCACCAGCAGAACAGCCTCGTCCTGCTCGACGCCGAGGGCTGGCCCGACGGCGGCCGCTACCGCGACAACCAGGGCTACTACTACCGGGAGAGCGCCGCCGACCGGCTCACCGCCCGCCTGCCCGGACTCGGCGACCGGAGCGACACCTTCCTGCCCGACGACGTGATCGACCACCACTTCGCCTACTACCTGGGCATCAACCACGTCCTCGGCCTGGTCGGCGCGCTCGGCAGCCAGGGACTCGCCGACGAGACCGTCCTGCTCGCCGGACTGCGGCGGTTCCTGGCCGGCCCGCGGGCCGCCGCCACCGGCTCGGCCCTGCCCGCCCTGCTGCTCGACGCACCCACCCTGCCCTGCAAGGCCAACCTGCTCACCCGGATCAACGGCCTGGACGAACTCGTCGGACCGGTCGCCACCCAGTCCGTCTACGTGGACATCCCCAACCCGGTGGCCGACCGGGCGGGCGGACGACGGTCGCGGACGGGGCACGCGTGAACCCCGAGGACACCGGCACCGGCGCGCGGCCCCGCCCGGTGCACTCCGTCCCGGCGCGGCCCGGACCGGCAGACCCCATTCCGGAGCGGCCCCGCCCGGTGCACTCCGTCCCGGCGCGGCCCGGACCGGGCGCCCTGCTCGACCACCTGCCCGGATGGGGTGCCGTCCCCACCCCGGCCGGCCCGTTCCGGCTCAGCCCCCTCCGGCTGCCCGCCGACCTCGACCTGCTCACCGGGTGGATGAACGACCCCGAGGTCGACGCGTTCTGGGACCTCGCCGGACCGCCCGCCACCACCGAACGGCACGTCCGGGCCCAACTCCACGGCGACGGCCGCAGCGTGCCCTGCCTCGGTCTGCTCGACGGCACCCCGATGAGCTACTGGGAGGTCTACCGAGCCGACCTCGACCCGCTCGCCCGGCACTACCCGGCCCGACCCCACGACACCGGCCTCCACCTGCTGCTCGGCCCCGCCGAGAGCCGCGGCCGGGGCCTCGGCGCCGTCCTGCTGGCCGCCGTCGCGGACCTCGTCCTGCACCGGCGGCCCCGCTGCGAACGGGTCCTCGCCGAACCGGACGTCCGCAACCGCCGCTCCGTCCGGGCCTTCGAACGGGCCGGGTTCCGGACGGCCGCCGAACTCGACCTGCCCGACAAGCGCGCCGCCCTGATGGTCCGCTCCCGCTTACTCCCCGCCTAGGACAGTCCCGTGGACACCCCAGCACCCCCGCCGCCGTACGACCTGCTCGGCGTCGGCATCGGCCCGTTCAACCTCTCGCTCGCCGCGCTCGCCGACCCCGTCCCCGGCCTGCGCACCCTCTTCTGCGACCAGCGGTCCGAGTTCCGCTGGCACCCCGGCATGCTCGTCGACGGCGCCCGGATGCAGGTGCCCTTCCTCGCCGACCTGGTCTCGCTCGTCGACCCGACCAACCCGTGGTCCTTCCTCAACTACCTGCGCGACCAGGACCGCCTCTTCCCCTTCTACTTCGCCGAACGCTTCCAACTGCCGCGCCGCGAGTACGACCACTACTGCCGGTGGGCCGCCGAACGCCTCGCCAACTGCCGCTTCGGCACCGAGGTCACCGCCCTGCACTGGGAGGGCGACTGCTACCGCGCCGAACTCACTGACACCGCGACCGGGCGGCGCAGCACCGTCCGGGCCCGCAACCTCGCCCTCGGCGTCGGCACCCGGCCCGTCCTGCCCGAGGCCTTCGCCGACCTCGCCGGCCACCCCCGGGCCTTCCACTCCGCCGACTACCTGGACCGCCGCGCCGACCTCGCCGACGCCCGCGACATCACCGTCATCGGCAGCGGACAGTCCGGCGCCGAGGTCCTCCTCGACCTGCTCCGCCGCCACGACGGCGACGCCGTCCGGCTGCGCTGGCTCACCAGGACCAGGGCGCTCGCACCCATGGAGTACTCCAAGCTCGGCCTGGAACACTTCACCCCCGACTACACCCGCTACTTCCACGGCCTGCCCGAAGCCGTCCGGGACACCCTGGTCACCGCCCAGTGGCAGCTGCACAAGGCCGCCAGCGCCGAGACCCTCGCCGAGATCCACGACCACCTCTACGAGCGCACCATCGGCCACCCCATCGACACCGCCCCGCTCGAGATCACCCCCGGCACCGCCGTCACCGACGCCCGGCCCGGCCCCTGCGGAGGCCTCGAACTGCGCTGCCGGCACACCGACTCCGGCGCCGAACACGTGCTGCGCACCGACGCCGTGGTGCTCGCCACCGGCTACCGGGCCGCCCGGCCGGCCGCCCTCGAACCGCTCGCCCACCTGATCGACTGGGACGGGGCCGGGCGCTACCGGGTCGACCTCGACCACCGGGTCGCCACCCGGCCCGAACTCACCGGCGGCCTCTACGTCCAGAACGCCGAACTGCACACCCACGGCGTCGGCACCCCCGACCTCGGCCTCGGCGCCCACCGCGCCGCCGTCATCCTCAACGCCGTCACCGGCCGCACCGTCCACCGGCTGCCCACCCGCACCGCCTGGACCGGCTTCGCACCGCCCGCCCCCGGACCCGCCGCCGGCACCCCCGCCCCCGGGACCACCACCGTCCCCCGCCCCCAGGAGCTGACCCGTGCCGCAACCGCCGGCCGCTGAACCGCCGCTCTACCTGCCCCCGCACCTGACCGCCGGGCACTGGCGGCGGGCCGGCCGCGCCCTGCTGGCCAAGATGATCGGCGAGTTCTCCTACGAGGAACTGCTCACCCCCACCCCCGGCACCGCGGCCGACGAGTACCTGCTGGCGCTGCCCGCGGCCGAGTACCGCTTCACCGCCCGCCGGGGCGCCTACGGCAGCTGGCGGGTCGACCCGGACTCCGTCCGCTGCACCGACCCCGAGGGCCTCGACCCGCTGCGCTTCCTCCCGCACGCCCGGCACGCCCTCGGCCTGCGCGGCGAGACCACCGGCCACCTGATCCGCGAACTCACCGCCACCCTCACCGCCGACGCGCGCCAGCTCGCCACCGCGCTCACCGCCGCCGAACTCGCCGACCTCGACCACCCCGGCCTGGAGGGCCGCCAGGACGGCCACCCCTGGATCGTCCCCAACAAGGGCCGGATCGGCTTCTCCGCCGGCGACACCGCCCGCTGGGCCCCCGAGGCCCGCACCCCGCGTCCGCTGCCCTGGATCGCCGTCCACCGCAGGCTCGCCCAGTACCGCGGCGTACCGGGCCTGGAACGGCCCGAGCAGCTGTACGCCCGCGAACTCGACGACCCGGACGCACTGCGCGCCGCCCTCGGACCGGCCGCCGACGACTACCTGCTGCTGCCCGTCCACCCCTGGCAGTGGGACGAGACCGTCCTCCCGCTGTTCGCGCCCTGGATCGCCTCCGGCGAGATCGTCCCGCTGCCCTCCGACGGCGACCCACGACTGCCCCAGCAGTCCATCCGCTCCTTCTTCAACACCGCCCACCCCGAACGCTGCACCGTCAAACTGCCCCTGGCCATCCTCAACACCCTGGTCTGGCGCGGCCTGCCCACCGAACGCACCCTCGCCGCGCCCGCCGTCACCGCCTGGATCCACGGCCTGCGCGACGCCGACCCCTACCTGCGCGACGAGTGCCGGGTGATCCTCCTCGGCGAGATCGCCTCGGTCACCGTCGACCACCCCCTCTACCGCGAACTGCCCGAGGCGCCCTACCAGTACAAGGAGCTCCTCGGCGCGATCTGGCGCGAACCCCTCGGCCCCGCCCTGACCGCGGACGAACGGGCCCGCACCCTCGCCGCCCTGCTGCAGACCGGCTCCGACGGCCGGGCGCTCGCCGCCGAACTGATCGCCCGCTCCGGCCTCACCCCCGCCGCCTGGACCGCCCGGCTGTTCAGCGCCCTGCTGCCGCCGCTGCTGCACTTCCTCTACCGCTACGGGCTGGTCTTCTCCCCGCACGGGGAGAACGCCATCGTCGTCTTCGACGGCCGCGAGAGGCCGACCAGGCTCGCGGTGAAGGACTTCGTCGACGACGTCAACCTCAGCGACCAGGACCTGCCCGAACTGCGCGACCTGCCCCCCGAGGTCGACGACGTGCTGCTCCGGGAGGGCCCCCAGGGGCTCTGCCAGTTCCTCCACTCCGGACTCTTCATCGGCGTCCTGCGCTACCTCGCCCCGCTGCTGGAGGCGCAGACCGGACTCCCCGAGACCGAGTTCTGGGCCCTGCTGCGCGCCGAGGTCCACCGCTACCAGGAGCGCTTCCCCGGGCTGCACGAGCGCTTCGAGCTGTTCGACCTCTTCCGGCCCCGGATCGACCGGCTCTGCCTCAACCGCAACCGGCTGCTCCTCGACGGCTACCAGGACCGCCCGCACCGCCCGCACGCCGCCCGGTACGGCACCGTCCCGAACGCCCTGGTGACCCTGGAGGCGGATCTACCCGGGCAACGGAGCCGGATTGTCACCCCCGCCCCGTAGGGTGGGAGGGTCATGACGAACGACTCCGAATCCCAGCTCCCCGACCTCCCCGACGAGGACGACGCCGACGCCTCCGAGGCCCCCGGGGCCGAGGAGGCCGTCGCCGTCCCGCGCGCCCGCATCCCCGAACTGCTGCACGCCGCGGTCGCGGCCGTCGGCGGTGTGGAGCGCCCCGGGCAGGCCCGGATGGCCGAGGCCGTCGCCGACGCGGTCGACAACGCCGAGCACCTGCTCGTCCAGGCCGGCACCGGCACCGGAAAGTCCCTCGCCTACCTCGTCCCCGCGCTCGCCCACGGCGACCGCGTGGTGGTCGCCACCGCCACCCTGGCGCTCCAGCGCCAGCTGGTGGAACGCGACCTGCCGCGCACCGTCGAGGCGCTGCACCCGGTGCTGCGCCGCCGGCCGCTGTTCGCGATGCTCAAGGGCCGCTCCAACTACCTGTGCCTGCACCGGGCCAACGAGGGCACCCCGAGCGACGAGGGCGAGGGCCTGTTCGACGCGGCCGAGGTGCTCGGCGGGCCCGCCAGCAAGCTCGGCCAGGACGTCCTGCGGCTGCGCGAGTGGGCCGACGAGACCGAGACCGGGGACCGCGACGACCTCAGCCCCGGCGTCTCCGACAAGGCCTGGGCCCAGCTGGCGGTGACCTCCAAGGAGTGCCTCGGCGCCACCCGCTGCGCCTACGGGCAGGAGTGCTTCGCCGAGAAGGCCCGCGAGCGGGCCAAGCTGGCGGACGTGGTGGTCACCAACCACGCGATGCTCGCCATCGACGCGATCGAGGGCGCGCCGGTGCTGCCCGAACACGGGCTGCTGATCGTCGACGAGGCGCACGAGCTGGTCAACCGGGTCACCGGCGCGGCCACCGCCGAGCTGGCGGTCGGCGCCGTCAACCGGGCGGTCAAGCGGGCCGCCCGGCTCGCCAACGAGAAGGCTGTGGACGCCCTGCAGGCTGCGGCCGAGAACTTCCACGGCCTGATGGAGACCGCCCAGCCCGGCCGGGTCGAGGAACTGCCCGAGTACCTGGCCTACGCCGTCACCGCCATCCGGGACGCCTCCCGCCAGGTGATCACCTCGCTCGGTGAGACCCGCGACAAGGCGCTCAGCGACGAGGACGCCGTCCGCAAGCAGGCGATGGCCTCCGCGGAGTCCCTGCACGAGACGGCCGAGCGGCTGCTGGAGGACTCCGAGTACGACGTGGTCTGGATCGAGCGCAGCGACCGCTTCGGGATGGGCACCGCCTCGCTGCGGGTCGCGCCGCTCAGCGTCTCCGGGCTGCTCCGCGAGGGCCTGTACAAGGAGCGCTCGGTGGTGCTCACCTCGGCCACCCTCAAGCTCGGCGGGGACTTCAACGGCGTCGCCGCCTCCGTCGGCCTGCCCTCCGAGGCCCGGCTGCCGGACGAGCGCACCGAGGGGGACAACCCCGAGCCGGGCTTCGGCGAGGACGCCGCCCCGCACTGGCGGGGCATCGACGTCGGATCGCCGTTCAAGTACCCCAAGCAGGGCATCCTGTACGTCGCACGGCACCTCGCCGAACCGGGCCGCGACCCCGAACGGCCCGACATGCTGGACGAGTTGGCCGAGCTGATCGGCGCGGCCGGCGGCCGCACGCTCGGCCTGTTCTCCTCGATGCGCGGCGCCCAGACGGCGGCCGAGGCGATGCGGGAGCGGCTGGACAACCGGATCCTGCTCCAGGGCGAGGACACCCTCGGCGAGCTGATCCGCGAGTTCGCCTCGGACGCGACCACCTGCCTGTTCGGCACCCTGTCGCTCTGGCAGGGCGTGGACGTGCCCGGCTCCGCCTGCCAGCTGGTCGTGATGGACCGCATCCCGTTCCCCCGGCCGGACGACCCGCTGATGAGCGCCCGCCAGAAGGACGTCGAACAGCGCGGCGGGAACGGCTTCATGGCCGTCGCGGCGACGCACGCGGCGCTGCTGATGGCGCAGGGCGCGGGCCGGCTGGTGCGCGCGGCGGACGACCGTGGTGTGGTGGCCGTGCTGGACCCACGGGTGGAGACGAAGCGGTACGGGAGCTTCTTCCGGTCCTCGATGCCGGAGTTCTGGTACACCACGGACCGCAACCAGGTGCGCCGCTCGCTGGCGGCCATCGACGCCTCGGCGGTGCCGGTCCGGCCGGTGGTGAAGCGGGGCTGAGCCGCCGGGCTGGGTCCGGGCGGTCCGGCCGGTCGGTGCGGTCGGCCGGGCGGGTTCTGACGGCCGGCCCGGGCCGCGGAGCCCGTCCCCAGCCCCGACCCCGACGCCGACCCCGGCCCCGGACGCGCCGGAGGGGCTCCCCGCAGTCGTGCGGTGGAGCCCCTTCCCGGTGCGGGCCGCGGCGGGCGCTCAGAGACGGCGCAGGACCGCGACGACCTTGCCCAGGATGGTCGCGTTGTCGCCGTTGATCGGCTCGTACGCCGGGTTGTGCGGCATCAGCCAGATCCGGCCGTCCTCGCGCTTGAGCCGCTTGACGGTCGCCTCGCCGTCGATCATCGCGGCCACGATGTCGCCGTTCTCGGCGACCGGCTGGCGGCGCACGGTGACCCAGTCGCCGTCGCAGATGGCCGCCTCGATCATCGAGTCGCCGCGCACCGTCAGCGCGAACAGCTCGCCCTCGCCGACCAGTTGGCGGGGCAGCGGGAAGACGTCCTCGACCGTCTGCTCGGCCAGGATCGGCCCGCCGGCGGCGATCCGGCCGACCAGCGGCACGTAGGAGGTGGACGGCCGGCCGGCCGTCTCGGCGGTGTTCGGACGGGCCACCTCGACGCCGCGGACCTCGTAGGCGCGCGGGCGGTGCGGGTCGCGGCGCAGGAAGCCCTTGCGCTCCAGGGCCATCAGCTGGTGGGCGACCGAGGAGGTGCTGGACAGGCCGACGGCCTGGCCGATCTCGCGCATGGACGGCGGGTACCCCCGGCGCTGGACGGAGTCCCGGATGACCTCGATCACGCGGCGCTGGCGCTCGGTGAGGCCGGCCTCGTCCGTCCGGATTCCGGGGGGGCGGCCGGGCATCGCGCGGGTGGGCGACGGATGGGCGTCGTCCAGTGCGGGCGAGTGTTCGATCGGCTGGTCGGGGACGCGGCTCGCGCCGGAGACTGCCGGGCCGGAGAGGCGGTGGTCTTCGCTACGGTCCATGCTGATGTCCACACCCTGCTGATTCGTGGTGCGCTGCCCCACCTTGAACTGGGAGTGTTCCTGCACCGGGATGGTGTTGCTTTCAATGGTGTTCACGGCGGCCCCTCTCGACGGCTGTCCTCTCCCTTTTCCAGCCCAACGCACCTCCTATCGAAAGGTTGCGCCAAACACACGTTCGAGTGAATTATTCGGGAGTTGGCTGACTCGATCAAGGCTTTGTTGTACATCGATTAAATGTTCGACCGGACGTCGACTTCGGCAGTCTAATCGGCGCCGACACGCCAGGGGTGCCGCATCCCCCCGGAGACCTACATGTAGTGGCTACAGTCCTCTCTGGGCCCAGTGCTAGTGGTTACGGTGCATGATCAGCTTGCCGAGGCCGGGGTCGCATCGCATAGACTCAACAGGTCCGCACGTTCTGCCACGGAGGGATCCTCAGGTGCACTGCCCCTTCTGCCGGCACTCCGACAGCCGCGTTGTCGACAGCCGGACCACCGAAGACGGCAGCTCCATCCGCAGGCGCCGGCAGTGTCCGGACTGCGGCCGCCGCTTCACCACCGTGGAGACGGCCGCGCTGATGGTCATCAAGCGCAGCGGGGTCACCGAGCCCTTCTCCCGGGAAAAGGTCATCAGCGGCGTCCGCAAGGCCTGCCAGGGCCGCCCGGTCACCGAGGACGCCCTCGCCCAGCTCGGCCAGCGGGTCGAGGAGTGCGTGCGCGCCACCGGCAACGCCGAGCTGACCACCCACGACGTCGGGCTGGCCATACTCGGCCCGCTCAAGGACCTCGACGTGGTCGCCTACCTGCGCTTCGCCAGCGTGTACCAGGCCTACGACGGACTGGAAGACTTCGAGGCCGCCATCGCGGAGCTCCGCGCCGAGCGGCCCGTCCCCGAGGCGGACGGCACCTGCGTGCCCGTCGCCGCCGCCGCGCCCTAGGAGGCGCCGCACCCCGGCCCCCAGCGGGCCTACCGCACCACACCGGCCCCCCGGGGCCCACGCACGCCCTGAAAAAGGGCGCAGAACACAACAAACCGTGCGCAAGCAGGCGAGGACTCCCCGCTGCCCGCACACCGGAAGAACGAACCAGCGGTGCCCGGACTTTTCAGGGCACTTCGGGCGTTTGCCCAGGAGGAGGAAGAAGTGACAGACACCACGAGCGGTTCCGCACGCGGGTCGAAGTCCGACAAGGCCGCGGCCAAGGGTGCCGGCAAGGCCCCCAAGGGCGGTCTTCGGATCGGGCGCATCTACACCACTCCTGGCGTGCACCCGTACGACGAGGTCCGCTGGGAGCGCCGCGACGTCGTCATGACCAACTGGCGCGACGGGTCGATCAACTTCGAGCAGCGCGGCGTCGAGTTCCCCGACTTCTGGTCGGTGAACGCCGTCAACATCGTCACGTCCAAGTACTTCCGCGGCGCCGTCGGCACCCCGCAGCGCGAGTGGAGCCTCAAGCAGATCATCGACCGCGTGGTGCTCACCTACCGCGCCGCCGGCGAGAAGCACGGCTACTTCGCGAACCCGGACGACGCCGAGATCTTCGAGCACGAGCTGACCCACGCCCTCCTCCACCAGGTGTTCAGCTTCAACTCGCCGGTCTGGTTCAACGTCGGCACCAAGCAGCCCCAGCAGGTCAGCGCCTGCTTCATCCTGGCCGTCGACGACTCCATGGAGTCGATCCTCGACTGGTACAAGGAAGAGGGCATGATCTTCAAGGGCGGCTCCGGCGCCGGCCTCAACCTCTCCCGGATCCGCTCCTCCAAGGAGCTGCTCTCCTCCGGCGGCAACGCCTCGGGCCCGGTCTCCTTCATGCGCGGCGCCGACGCCTCCGCCGGCACCATCAAGTCCGGCGGCGCCACCCGCCGCGCGGCCAAGATGGTCGTGCTCGACGTCGACCACCCGGACGTCGAGGCCTTCATCGAGACCAAGGTGAAGGAGGAGGAGAAGATCCGCGCCCTGCGCGACGCCGGCTTCGACATGGACCTCGGCGGGGACGACATCACCTCCGTCCAGTACCAGAACGCCAACAACTCCGTCCGCGTCTCCGACGAATTCATGACGGCCGTCGAGAACGGCACCGAATTCGGCCTGCGCGCCCGGATGACCGGCGAGGTCATCGAGACCGTCGACGCCAAGAAGCTGTTCCGCAAGATGGCCGAGGCCGCCTGGGCCTGCGCCGACCCCGGCATCCAGTACGACTCCACCATCAACCACTGGCACACCTGCCCGGAGTCCGGCCGTATCAACGCGTCCAACCCCTGCTCCGAGTACATGCACCTGGACAACTCCAGCTGCAACCTCGCCTCGCTGAACCTGATGAAGTTCCTGCGCGACGACGACTCGTTCGACGCCGAGCGCTTCGCCAAGGTCGTCGAGCTGGTCATCACCGCGATGGACATCTCCATCTGCTTCGCCGACTTCCCCACCGAGAAGATCGGCGAGACCACCCGCGCCTACCGCCAGCTCGGCATCGGCTACGCCAACCTCGGCGCCCTGCTGATGGCCACCGGCCACGCCTACGACAGCGAGGGCGGCCGCGCCCTGTCCGGCGCCATCACCTCCCTGATGACCGGCACCGCCTACCGCCGCGGCGCCGAACTCGCCGGCGTCGTCGGCCCGTACGACGGCTACGCCCGCAACGCGGCCCCGCACCAGCGGGTCATGAAGCAGCACGCGGACGCCTCGCTCGCCGCCGTCTCGCTGGACGAGCTGGACGCCCCGGTCTGGGCCGCGGCCAACGACACCTGGCAGGACGTCCTGCGCATCGGCGCGCAGAACGGTTTCCGCAACGCCCAGGCCTCGGTGCTCGCCCCCACCGGCACCATCGGCCTGATGATGGACTGCGACACCACCGGCGTCGAGCCCGACCTCGCCCTGGTCAAGTTCAAGAAGCTCGTCGGCGGCGGCTCGATGCAGATCGTCAACGGCACGGTCCCGCGCGCCCTCAAGCGCCTCGGCTACCAGGACGAGCAGATCGAGGCGGTCGTCGCGCACATCGCCGAGCACGGCAACGTCGTCGACGCCCCCGGCCTCCGGGCCGAGCACTACGAGGTGTTCGACTGCGCGATGGGCGAGCGCTCCATCTCGCCGATGGGCCACGTGCGGATGATGTCCGCGATCCAGCCGTGGATCTCCGGAGCCATCTCCAAGACCGTCAACATGCCGGCCGCCGCGACCGTCGAGGACGTCGAGGAGATCTACTTCGAGGCGTGGAAGATGGGCGTCAAGGCGCTCGCCATCTACCGGGAAAACTCGAAGGTCGGCCAGCCGCTCTCGGCGAAGAAGAAGGACTCCGAGGCCACGTCCGAGGAGGCGTCCGCGACCCCGGCTGCCGCGGTCGAGAAGGTCGTCGAGTACCGCCCCGTCCGCAAGCGCCTGCCCAAGGGCCGCCCGGGCATCACCACCTCCTTCACGGTCGGTGGCGCCGAGGGCTACATGACCGCCAACTCCTACCCGGACGACGGCCTCGGCGAGGTCTTCCTCAAGATGTCCAAGCAGGGTTCGACCCTCGCGGGCATGATGGACGCCTTCTCCATCGCCGTCTCGGTCGGCCTGCAGTACGGCGTGCCGCTGGAGACGTACGTCTCGAAGTTCACCAACATGCGCTTCGAGCCGGCCGGCCTGACCGACGACCCGGACGTCCGGATGGCGCAGTCGATCGTCGACTACATCTTCCGCCGCCTGGCGCTGGACTTCCTGCCCTTCGAGACCCGTTCGGCGCTCGGCATCCACTCCGTCGAGGAGCGCCAGCGCCACCTGGAGACCGGGTCCTACGAGCCGCTGGACGCGGAGGAGCTCGACACCGAGTCGCTCGCCCAGTCCGCCCCGGTGGTCGCCAAGCCGGCTCCGGCCGTCGAGGCGCCCAAGCCGGCCGCGAAGCAGGCCCACAACTCCACGGAGCTGATGGAGATCCAGCTCGGCCTCAACGCCGACGCGCCGCTCTGCTTCTCCTGCGGCACCAAGATGCGCCGCGCCGGCAGCTGCTACCTCTGCGAGGGCTGCGGCTCCACCAGCGGCTGCAGCTGACACCGGTCGCCACCCCGCGGGGGGTGAGCACCCGCTGAGGCGGGGCGAGGACTTCACGTCCTCGCCCCGCCTCTGTTCGTCGTTCCCGGGTGGTGGGGGAAGTGTCTTCGGGGCGGTGGTGTCAACCGGGGTTGACATGGGCAGCGGTGTCAACCAGAGTTGACGTATGAGCGAGAGCGGAGAACTCGCGGCGGCGGCGAGCAGTCGTGACCCCGCGGTGGGGCTCCGGGCGGTCCGTGCGCTGCGTGATCTGGCGGACCGGCTGGAGGGGTTGCAGGTGGGCAATGCCCGGTCGCTGGGCTGGTCCTGGCAGGACATCGCGGTGTGCCTGGGAGTGACCAGGCAGGCGGTGCACAAGAAGTACGCCCGGCGCGGGCCCGGCAAGGGCGAGGACGGAGGCTGAGAGATGTTCGAGCGGTTCACCGAATCGGCGCGGCAGGTGGTGCTGCTGGCCCAGGGCGAGGCGAGGGAGCTGCGGCACGCCGTCGTCGGGACGGAGCACCTGTTGCTCGCGATCCTGGCGCAGCCGGACGACCCCGCGGCGGGCGTCCTGATCGGGATGGGCCTGGACCGCGAGACGGCGCGGCGGGCGGTGGTGCGGCTGGTCGGGCCGGGCGGCGACGCCGAGGCGCTGGCCTCGATCGGAGTGGATCTGGACGCCGTCCGGGCGGCGGTGGAGTCGGAGTTCGGGGAGGGGGCGCTGGACGTGCCGGCCGGGGACGGGCCGCGGCGCCGCGGCTGGTTCAGGGCGGCGGAGTCGAGGCCGGCCCGCGCCCGGTTCAGCGCCCGGGCGAGGAAGGTGCTGGAGCTCTCGCTGCGCGAGTCGTTGCGGCTGAAATCCGGTCAGATCGCGGTGGGGCACCTGCTGCTCGGGGTGCTCCGGGAGGGGGAGGGCTTCGGGGCCAGGGTGATCGTCGACCACGGGCTGGACCCGCGGGCGGTGCGCCGGGCGGTCGAGGCGGAGCTGGGGTGAAGCGCGGGGTTCGACGGTGCGTCGGTTGCGTCGCCAATCGGTGTGTACGACGTGAATGAAGGAGATTGGCCGTCAACTGGCCGGTTGAGGCCAATGTCTGAATCGATATGATCGGACCAAAGCGTGAACCGATCAGCCGCCCGGAGACGTTTCGCGACGTCTCCGGGCGGTCTCGTATGCGCCCGACCAGCAGTCGGCGGCCGTATCCGTTGCCGACCCGCCGCCCGCGCCGCCGCCGACGTTGCCGAGGATCGCACCGATGAGAGAAGCCACCAGCCCCGACGGCCGGCCGAGCCGACGGCCCGCGCCGCGCACCGCCGCCCTGACCGCGGCGGCCGTCCTGCTGGCGGTCGCCGCCGCACCGGTCGGGGTCACCCGGGCGCTGGGCGCGCACCAGCCGCTCACCGCCCTCGCGGTGGCCGCGGTCACGGTGCTCTGGCTGATCGCGGTCGGACTGGCCTCGGCCGGTGCCGAACGCTCCCGCCGGCTGGCCGAGGAGCTCGCCGCGCAGCACGAGGAGACGATGGCGGCGCTGGTCGCCGCCGGTGCCGCCCGACAGGCCGAGGTGGCGGCCCTGGACCGGGCCGGAGCGGCCGGTGCCGAACGGGACGCAGCCCGGGCCGAGCGGGTCAGGGCCGAGGACGAGGTCACCGCCGTCCACGGGGAACTGGCCCGGCTGCGGGAGGAGATCGCGGCCGAGCGGGCCGGCTTCGAGGCCGAGCGGGACAAGGTCGAGGCGGAGCGCGTCGAGCTGGAGCGGTTGACCGGGGGCGTGCTGCCGGACGTGGTGGAGCGGCTGCGCGGCGGCGCGTCCGTGGACAGCGCGCTGGCCGCCCACCGGGGCCACCCCCAGCACGCGCTGCTGCGCGCCGTCGCCGAGGAGGTCGGCCGGGGCGAGCGGCTGCGTGCCGCCGCGCTCGCGGTCTGCGCGACGGCTGCCGGCCGGGTCCAGGCGCTGGCCACGAGCATGCACGCCGAGCTGCGCGAGATGCAGCACCGGCACGACGAGGAGGTCCTCGGGGACCTGCTGCGGCTGGACCACTCGACCGCCCAGGCGGGTCGGATGGCCGACAGCATCGCGGTGCTCACCGGCGCCCGCTCGGGCCGGCGCTGGGCCAAGCCGATCGCGGTGGAGTCGGTGCTGCGCGGTGCGCTCGGCCGGATCGGCGCGTACCAGCGGGTGCGGCTGCACAACGCCAGCTCGGCCGCGGTGGCCGGGTTCGCGGCCGAGGGCGTGATGCACGCGCTGGCCGAGCTGCTGGACAACGCCACCAACTTCTCCGCCCCGCCGGCGGAGGTGCACGTGTACGTCGAGGAGGTGCCGGCCGGTCTGGCGGTGACCGTCGAGGACAGCGGGTTGGGGCTGAGCGACAGCTGGCTGCGCCGGGCCGAACGGGCCGTCTCCGCCGAGCCCCTGGATCTGGCCACGCTGTCCGCCGGGACCCGGCTGGGGCTCGCGGTGGTCGGCTCGCTGGCGCGCAAGCACGGCCTGCAGATCTCCTTCCGGCCGTCGGCGCGCGGCGGTACGGGGGTGGTGATGCTGATCCCGCAGCAGCTGGTCTCGCACCCGGCTCCGGCGTCCGAGCCGGCGCCCGTGGCGGTCCGCCCGCCCGCCGGGGAGCAGGTGCGCCCCGCGCTGACCCCGGCGCGCCCGGCGCCCGCACCGCTGCCGTCGGTGCCGGCCGGGCCGTCGGCCCCGGTGGGCGTGCCCGTACCGGCCGTCCCCGTGCCTGCCGTCGCGGTGCCTGCCGTCGCGGTGCCGGTCGGGGCCGTGCCCGCCGTGCCCGCCCAGGGCGCCCCGGCCCGCCTGACCGAGAGCGGTCTGCCGCAGCGCCGCCGCGGCCAGACCCTCACCACGACCACCCCCGCCGCCGCGACGACCCCCACCCGGGCCTCCGCCCGGAGCGCAGTCGCCCCGGCGTCCGCGGCGAAGCCCGTGCCGGCCGACGCGGCGACCGCCGCGGCCAGGTTCGGCGCCTTCCGCAAGGCCGCCCGGCAGGCCGCCGACCAGCTCTCCGCGGCCCCGGCACCCACGGCCCCCGACACCGACACCGACACCACGCCCGACGCTTCCCCCGTCACCGAGAAGGACTCCTGATGAGCAGCGCCACTGACCGTGACCTCGACTGGCTGTTGGAAAACCTGCTGGCGGCGACCCCCGGCACCCGGCACGCCCTGGTGCTCTCCGCCGACGGTCTCAAGCTCTGCCACACCGACGGGCTGAGCACCGACCAGGCCGACCAGCTGGCCGCGATCTCCTCCGGTCTGCAGAGCCTGGCGCACGGCGCCTCGATCGAGTTCGGTGACGGCAGCGGCGGCGTCCGGCAGTCGATGACCGAGTTCCACGGCGGCATCCTGTGCATCGTGGCGGCGGGCGAGGGCGCGCACCTCGCGGTGGTCACGGACGACGACGCGGACGTCGGCGTGGTCGGCCACAACATGCACGGCCTGATCGAGCAGATCGGCGTCCACCTGAGTGCCCCGGCCCGTGACGGGGCGGAGCCGGAGGAAGTGGGCGCCGTGCCGCAAGAGAGCGCCGGGGCATGAACGCCGGGCCGGTCCTGCCGGGTCGTGACGACGATCCGGACCGCCTCTACACGATCACCCGGGGGCGCAGCCGTGCTCCGGAGAACGCCTTCGACCTGGTCACCCTGATCGTCGCCGAGCGGGTGCCGGCGCCGGGGATGCAGTCGGAGCACGCCCGGATCCTGCGGATGTGCGAGGCCCCGACGGCCCTGGTGGAGGTGGCCGCGGAGCTGGCGCTGCCGATCTCGGTGGTGAAGATCCTGCTCGGCGACCTGCTGGAGTCCGGGGCGGTCACCGCCCGCCACCCCCGGTTCGCGCCGACCAAGGCCCGGCTGCCCGATCTCGACACGTTGAAGCAGGTGCTGCATGGCCTCCAACGGCTCTGACCCGGTGCTCCCCGGTACTGACCCGGCCCCCACGGCCCCCGACCCGGCCCCCGGCACCGACCCGGCCCCCGGCGCCGGTCGCACCCCGTTGCGGGCGACGGCCGACAACGCGCTGAAGATCGTCGTGGTCGGCGGGTTCGGGGTGGGCAAGACGACCCTGGTGGGTTCGGTCAGCGAGATCCGTCCGCTGAACACCGAGGAGGTCATGACCAGGGCGGGTGAGGGCGTCGACCCGGCCGGGGCCTGGGGCAAGCGCTCCACCACGGTGGCGTTCGACTTCGGCCGGATCACCCTGTCGGCGAGCCAGGTGCTGTACCTGTTCGGTGCCCCCGGGCAGGAACGTTTCTGGTTCCTCTGGGACCGTCTCTTCAGCGGCGCGCTGGGCGCGGTCGTCCTGGTGGACACCCGCCGGCTGGAGGAGTCCTGGTACGCGATCGACCGGCTGGAGCACCACGGCACGCCGTTCATCGTGGCCCGCAACAACTTCGGCGAGCAGACCCACTCCCTGGAGCAGGTCCGGGAGGCGCTCGACCTGCCCGCCGAGGTGCCGTTGGTGGACTGCGACGCCCGGGACCGCGAGTCCGGCAAGCAGGTGCTGATCGCGCTGGTCCGCCATCTGACCGCCCTGGCGGAGGCCGCCGGCGAGCCCCCGGTGCCGGTCGGCGCCCCGGCCGGCCTCGAAGCCGGCGAGGCCCCCGCCGCGGAAGCCGCCGAAGCCGCCGAAGCCGTCGAGGCCCCCGAAGCCCCCGTCACCCCGGAGTACGAGGAGAGCACCCCGTGACCGAGCCCGCCGCCACCCCGCCCCCGGGCTGCCCGGCGCACGCCGGGGCCGCCCCGCTGTACGGGCCGCGCTTCCAGACCGACCCGGCCCAGCTGTACCGCGAGCTGCGCACCGCGCACGGCCCGGTCGCCCCGGTCGAGCTGGCCGGCGGCGTGCCCGCCTGGCTGGTCATCGGCTACCGCGAGCTGCAGCTGGTGACCGGCCAGCCGCAGCTGTTCGGCCGCGACTCCAGCCGCTGGAACGCCTGGGAGACCCTGCCCGAGGACTGGCCGCTGAAGCCGATGATGGCGCCGGTGCCGTCGATCCTGTACGCCGAGGGCGAGGAGCACGTGCGCCGCTCCCGGGCGGTGACCGACGCGCTGGCCGAGGTCGACCCGTACGAGCTGCGCAAGCACTCCGAGGAGATCGCGGACCGGCTGATCGACGGGTTCGCCGGCCGCGGCGAGGCCGACCTGGTCGCCGAGTACGCGCACCGGATGCCGCTGCTGGTGCTGTGCCGGGTGCTCGGTCTGGACGAGGAGCAGGCGCCGCAGCTGATCGCGGCGCTGCTGGCCATGCTGGACGGCGGCCCGGACGCCCCGGCGGGTGCGCAGCGGCTGCTGGAGCTGATGCTGGACCTGGTGCGGGAGAAGTCCGAGCACCCGGGCGGGGACGTGGCCTCGCGGATGCTGGCGCACCCGGCCGGGCTGACGCACGAGGAGGTGATGCGCGACCTGCGGGTGCTGCTGATCGCCGGTCACCAGCCCTCGTCGTACTGGATCTCCAACGCGCTGCGGCTGATGCTCACCGACGAGCGGTTCGCCGCCTCGCTGGCGGGCGGCCGGCGCAGCATCAGCCAGGCGCTGAACGAGGCGCTCTGGGAGGACACCCCGACGCAGATCTTCGCGGGCCGCTGGGCGGTCCGGGACACCCAGTTGGGCGGCCAGCGGATCGCCGCGGGGGACATGGTCCTGCTGGGCTTCGCCGGGGCGAACGCGGACCCGTCGGTGCGTCAGGCGGACGGCCGCCCGGCCGAGGGCAACCGCGCGCACATGAGCTACTCGTACGGTGAGCACGGCTGCCCGTTCCCGGCGCAGGAGGCGGCCGAGGTGATCGCCACCACGGCGATCGAGGTGCTGCTGGACCGGCTGCCGGACCTCCGGCTGGCGGTGGCCGAGCACGCCCTGGTGTGGCGGCCGTCGGCCTGGGTGCGCGGGCTGGTGGCGCTGCCGGTCTCGTTCACCCCCGGCCATCCGGCCTGATCGCATCCCCACGTCCCGCCCCAGTCAAGGAGATCCCCGTCGATGACCGCTGCCCCGGCCCCGATAGCCCTCGATCCGCTGGCCCGTGACTCCGCCGCCGAGGGCGCCCTGTTGCGGTCCGCCGGCCCGGTGGCGCCGGTGGTGCTGCCCGGCGGGGTCTCCGCCTGGGCGGTGACCCGGCACGCCGAGGCCCGCGACCTGCTGACCGACGCCCGGCTGGTGAAGGACGCCGCGCACTGGGCGGCCTTCCAGCGCGGGGAGGTCCCGAAGACCTGGCCGCTGATCGGCCTGGCGGTGCCGGGTCCGAGCATGGTGACCACGGACGGCGCCGCGCACCGGCGGCTGCGGGCGCTGGTGGCGCAGGCCTTCACCCCGCGCCGGGTGGAGCTGATGCGCCCGCGGGTCGAGCGGATCACCGGCGCGCTGCTGGACGCCCTGGCGGCGGGGGAGCCGCTGGTGGACCTCAAGTCGGCGTTCGCCTTCCCGTTGCCGATGACGGTGATCTGCTCGCTGCTGGGCGTTCCGGAGTCGGACCACGCCGTGCTGCGCGACCTGTACGAGCGGTTCTTCGGCATCAAGCCGGACCCGGGGGGCATCCAGGCGACCATCGCGGGGCTGAACGCCTTCGTGAACGACCTGGTGGCGCAGCGCCGTTCGGTGCCCGGGGACGACCTGGCGAGCGTGCTGCTGGCGGCGGACACCGAGGGCGGGGCGCTGACCGACGCGGAGGCGGCGGCCACCCTGCGGGTGATCATCGCGGCGGGCCACGAGACCACGGTGAACCTGATCGGCAACGCGGTGCGGGCCCTGCTGACGCACCCGGACCAGTTGGAGCTGGTGCGTTCGGGCCGGGTGTCCTGGGACGCGGTGGTGGAGGAGTCGCTCCGCTGGACGCCGCCGACCAGCAACTTCCTGTTCCGCTTCGCGGCGGAGGACATCGCGGTCGGCGACGTGGTGATCCCGGCCGGCGAGCCGGTGCTGGTGTCGTACAACGCGATCGGCCGGGACCCGTCGCAGCACGGGGTCACGGCGGAGCTGTTCGACGTCACCCGGGACCCGATCCGCCACCTGTCCTTCGGCCACGGCCCGCACGTCTGCCCGGGTTCGCCGCTGGCCCGGTTGGAGGCCGGGGTGGCGCTGCCGGCGCTGTTCGAGCGGTTCCCCGGGCTGTCGCTGGCGGTCCCGGACGAGCAGCTGCGGCCGAGTCCGTCGCTGGTGGTGAACAGCCTGCTGGAGCTGCCGGTCCGGCTGTACTGACGGCGCGCCGCGAGCGGCCCCGTCCGGGTCCCCGGGCGGGGCCGCGGGTGTTCCCGGGGGTGCTGGTGCGCCGGGGGTGCCGCCTGGCGTGTCGTGGTCACGACCGGGTGAAGGTCGGGCGTGGACCTTGGCGGGGGCCGGTGGCTGCGTTAACGTCGTCGAATCGATTGCTCGGACGCTCGTCCGAGATCTCGGCGGAACCATCTCCGGTACAGCGCAATGTCGTTCAGCCCACAGCCCGGCAGCACGCCCTGGCGAGGAGGACCGCATTGACCCTCAACCCGACCGCGCCGTCCACGAGTTCACGCCGCCGCCTGGTCGCCGTGCCCGCCCTGCTGGCGGCCCTGGCCCTGACCGCGGCCTGCTCCAACAGCTCCGGCGGTTCGGGTGGCGGCGGTGACGGAGCCGCCCCGTCGCTGACCGGCGACTGTGCCAAGTACCAGCCGTACGCGGGGCATTCGGGCACCACGGTGACGATGTTCGCCTCGATCCTGAGCCCGGAGTCGGACAACCTGGAGAAGTCCTGGGCCGAGTTCAGCAGATGCACCGGCATCAAGATCAGCTACGAGGGCTCGAACGACTTCGAGTCCCAGCTGCCGGTCCGGGTGGCCGGCGGCAACACCCCGGACTTCGCGATCGTCCCGCAGCCCGGCCTGCTGGCGCAGATGGTGAAGAGCGGCAAGGTGGTGAAGCCGCCCGCGCAGACGGTCAGCAACGAGGACCGCTGGAGCCCGGTGTGGAAGACCTACGGCTCGGTCAACGGCACGTTCTACGCGGCGCCGATGAGCGCCAACATGAAGTCGCTGGTCTGGTACTCGCCGAAGGCCTTCCGGGCGGCCGGGTACGAGGTGCCGAAGACCTGGGCGGACCTGATGGCGCTCAGCGACCGGATCGCCAAGGCCGGCGCCACCAAGCCGTGGTGCGGCGGCATCGCCTCCGGCACCGCGACCGGCTGGCCGGCCACCGACTGGCTGGAGGAGGTGGTGCTGGGCACGTACGGCGGTGACGTCTACGACCAGTGGGTGGGCCACAAGGTGAAGTTCTCCGACGAGAAGATCACCACGGCGATGCGGACCGTGGCCGACTGGATGCAGAACCCGGCCTGGGTCAACGGCGGCTACGGCGACGTCAAGTCGATCGCCACCACGACCTTCCAGGACGCGGGCGCGCCGATCCTCAGCGGCAAGTGCGCGATGCTCCAGCAGGCCTCGTTCTACAAGGCGCAGTGGCCCAAGGACACCAAGGTCGGCCCGGACGGCGACGTCTTCGCCTTCCAGCTGCCGGCGGTGAACCCGGCCGTCCCCAACCCGGTCGAGGGCGGTGGCGAGTTCCTGGCCGCGTTCGCGAACCGGCCCGAGGTGCAGGCGGTGCAGAACTACCTGTCCAGCTCGGAGTGGGCGAGCAGTCGGGTGCGGACCGCGACCGGCTGGGTCTCGGCCAACCAGGGCGTGGACAAGAGCCTCTACACCGATCCGGTCGACCGGCTGTCGGCGGACGCGCTCACCGACCCGGCGGCGACCTTCCGCTTCGACGGCTCCGACCTGATGCCGGCCGCCGTCGGCGCGGGGCAGGAGTGGAAGTCGCTGACGGCCTGGTTCGCGGAGGGGCAGTCGATCCAGAAGACCGCGGCCGACATCGACGCCGCCTGGCCGCAGTAGCCGCCGGGGTGCGGAGGCCGGTGGTGGCCTCCGCCACGGCGTCCCGCACCGGCGTCCACACCGGCCTCCGCACCGGCCTCCCGCCACAGCACCGCCGGCGCACCGGCGGGCGGCGGCCGCACCGGCGCCGGCCCGACCGGGCGCCACCAGGACCACCTGTCGAGGGCGGTGCGGGGCCACCCACCCGCACCGCCCGCCCCCTTCCCCGAGCACCAGGAGGGACGCACAGCCATGTCCGTACCCGCAACCCCGTCACCGTCCGCCGCGCTGGCCTCCGGCGCGTGGGGCGACGCGGCGGTCAAGTTCGGCAACAGCCTCGGCGCCGTGGCGGGCTTCCTCGGCATCCTGCTGCTGGTGTTCCTCGCGGCCGGCCGGGCCCGGGGCCGGCTCTCCCGCCCGCTGGCGGTGGCGGTCTTCCTCGGCCCGGCCGTGGTGCTGCTGTCGGTGGGCCTGGTGGTGCCGCTGGTCCGGACCGTCTACCTGAGCCTGCAGAACGACGACGGCACCCGGTTCGTCGGCGGGGAGAACTTCGGGTGGGCGCTCAGCACCGACTCGGTGCAGAAGGTGCTGGTCACCACGCTGCTGTGGCTGGTGGTCGCCCCGCTGGTGGCGACCGGGCTGGGGCTGGTGCTGGCGCTGCTGGTGGACCGGATGCGCGGCCAGGCGGTGTACAAGTCGCTGATCTTCATGCCGATGGCGATCTCGCTGGTCGGCGCCTCGATCATCTTCAAGTTCGTCTACGAGTCGCGCGGCGCGGGGCAGCCGCAGATCGGCCTGCTCAGCCAGCTGGCGATCGCCGCGGGCTGGGACGATCCGCCGAACTGGATGCTCTCGCAGCCGCTGAACACCTTCCTGCTGATGGCGGTGATGGTCTGGGTGCAGACGGGCTTCGCGATGGTGGTGCTGTCGGCGGCGATCAAGGCGATCCCGCACGAGGTGACCGAGGCGGCCCGGCTGGACGGTGCGGGCGGGGTGCGGCTGTTCTGGTACGTCACCGTGCCGATGATCCGCACCACGCTGGTGGTGGTGCTGACCACCATCATGATCATCACCCTGAAGGCCTTCGACATCGTCCGCACCATGACCGGCGGCAACTTCGGCACCCAGGTGCTGGCCAACGAGATGTACTCGCAGTCCTTCGTGCAGTTCAACACCGGCCGGGGCGGCGCCCTGGCGGTGATCCTCTTCCTCGCGGTGCTGCCCCTGGTGGCCTACAACATCGTCCAGCTGCGGAAGGAGCGTCGGGTCCGATGAGCGGACGCATCACCGACAAGCGCGTGCGCGCCCCGCACGGCAGCCCGGTCCGGAAGGCCTTCAGCAGCCCGTTGGCCTCGGTCTTCGTGATCGCGGTGACCGTCCTGTGGACGATCCCGACCCTGGGCCTGCTGGTGACCTCGCTGCGCCCCAAGCAGGACGTCACCGCGAACGGCTGGTGGAACGCCCTGCTCCACCCGGACCTCGGGCTCGACAACTACCACACGGTGCTGTTCGAGGGCGGCTTCGGCGTCTCGACCGGACTGATGCCCTTCCTGGTCAACTCGCTGGCGATCAGTGTCCCGGCCACGCTCTTCCCGCTGGTGCTGGCCGCGATGGCGGCCTACGGGCTGGCCTGGGTGAGGTTCCGGGGGAGCGACACGGTGTTCTTCGCCGTGTTCGCGCTCCAGGTGGTTCCGATCCAGATGGCGCTGATCCCGCTGCTGCGGCTGTTCTCCGGGGGCGCGCACCTCGGCTCGCTGACGCTGGTCCCGGCGGTGGACCTGAAGGGCAGCTACGCGCCGGTCTGGCTGGCGCACACCATGTTCGCGCTGCCGCTCGCGGTGTTCCTGCTGCACAACTTCATCGCCCAGCTGCCGCGCGACCTGATGGAGGCGGCGGTGGTGGACGGCGCCTCGCACTTCAAGATCTTCCGGTCGATCGTGCTGCCGCTCTGCACCCCGGCGCTGGCCTCGTTCGCGATCTTCCAGTTCCTCTGGGTCTGGAACGACCTGCTGGTCGCGCTCACCTTCGCCGGCGGCACGCCGGAGGTGGCGCCGATGACGGTCCGGCTGGCGCAGCTGTCCGGGTCCTTCGGCGGGCGCTGGGAGCTGCTGACGGCCGGGGCGTTCCTGTCGATCATCGTGCCGCTGATCGTCTTCTTCAGCCTGCAGCGCTACTTCGTCCGGGGGCTGCTGGCCGGATCGGTCAAGGGGTAGCCGGGGGCGGACGGGTGGTCAGGGGGTTCTGAACGCGTTCAGAAGTGATTTTTGAACTTGTTCAGAATGGTCTACAGTCGGCTGCATCCGCGGTGCCGGGAGCGCCGCCGGCGGGCTGCCCCCGGGGCGGCTTCCGCATGCCCACCGACCACTGAGGGGGACTCATGTCCGGTCCGTCCACGCCCGCGTCCGAGCCCGACCGGCCGTCCGCGTCCACGCCCGCGTCCGAGCCCGACCGGCCGTCCGCGTCCACGCCCGCGTCCGAGCCCGACCAGCCGTTCGGTCCGGCGTCCGGCCCGGTCGGCGCCTCCGTGCCCGGCCCGCACTGGGGGGCCGGCGCACCCGTCCCGTCCTGCTCCCTCTGGCTGCGCCCGAGCGACCCCGGGCGCAAGGTGGCCGCCACGCCCCGCGTCCTCCTCCTCGCGCTGCTCACCGGGCTGCTGACGTCCTGGCTGCTGAACGACGGCCTCGGCGCCAACCTGCTGGTCTGCGCTGCCGGCACCGCCGCCGCGGCGGGTCTGGCCGCCCGTGCGGCGGGCCGCCGCATCCGGCCCTGGACGGTCGTGTGGAGCCTGCTCGCCGCCGCCCTGCTCGTCGTCCCGGCGCTCTGGGAGGCGGGCTGGCCCGTGACGCTGGCCGTCGTGTGCGCGCTCGGACTGGCCTCGCTCGCGCTGCACGGCGGCCGCCGCTGGCCGGGCGTCCTGCTCCCGCTGCCCGCGATCCTCTGGCAGCTGCCGCCGGGGGTGCTCTGGCTCGTCGACGGCCTGCGCGGCCGGAGCCTGCCCGGCCGCGGCCGGATCGTGCCGGTGTTCAAGGCGCTCGCGGTCGCCGCCGTCCTGCTCACCGTCTTCGGCGTGCTGTTCGCGGGCGCCGACGCCGCCATGGCGGACCTGCTCTCCGGGCTCAGCCCCAGCCTCGACCTCGACCGGGTGCCGCTGCGCTTCGTGCTGTTCGTGCTCGGGGCGCTCACCGCGCTCGGGTTCGCCCACATCGCGGCCGGCCCGCGACGCTGGGACCGCACGGTCGTCCGGCCCGGCCGGGCCCGGGGCCGGCTGGAGTGGGCCCTGCCGCTGGTCGCGCTCAACCTGATGTTCGGCGTCTTCGCGGTGATCCAGGCCGTGGTCGTGCTCGGCGGTGCGGACGCCGTCCTGCGCAACACCGGGATGAGTCGCTCCGAGTACGCCCGGCAGGGCTTCTGGCAGCTCAGCGCGATCACCGTGCTGACCCTGGCCGTGGTGGCGGTCGCCAAGCGCTGGGCGCCGCGCGCCACCCCGGCCGACCGGCGGGTGGCGCGGATCCTGCTCGGCGCGCTCTGCCTGCTCGCCCTGGTCGTGGTCGCCTCGGCGCTCGGCCGGATGTGGTTCTACGTCGACGCCTCCGGGCTGACCAGGCTGCGGCTCTGGGTCCTGGTGGTGGAGGGCTGGCTCGGCGTCGTCTTCCTGCTGCTGATCACCGCGGGCCTGACCCGCGGGGCCGGCTGGCTGCCGCGCGCCGTGCTCCTCAGCGGCATGCTGTCGGTCGCGGCCTACGGGCTTGCCGGCCCGGACGCGATCATCGCGGAGCAGAACGTCTCCCGGTACGAGCGGGCGCTCGCCGCCGATCCGCAGACCGCGCGGATCGACCTGCGCAACGTCCGCGACCTCTCGGCCGACGCGGTGCCCGCGCTGGACCGGCTGCCCGGCGCCCAGCGGACCTGCGCGCTGCAGGTGATCGCGGCGGACCTCGCGGACCACCCGAAGCCCTGGTACGCCGCCGGCGCCTCGGCCGCCCGGGCCCGGGAGATCCTGGCGCAGCGGCCCGCGGTGGAGCGGCCGACGGGCGGGCGCAGTGCCTGCGAGCAGGCCGGGATGCCGTTCGAGGACATCTGGTACTGACGCCGGGGCCCGCACCGCCGGTGAGGGTGGGGGAAACGGCCGGGCCGGCCGGGAGCGTGGTGCTCCCGGCCGGCCCGGTGGCGGTGTGCCGCGGCGGGTGGTGGCCCGCGGTGCGGTGCGGCGGGGCTCAGTGCATCGCGACGCCGGCGGTCTGGCTGGGCAGGTCGCTGGCCTTGGCCTTGATCACGAAGACCGCGACGATCAGCGCCAGCCCGGCGAGCACGGCGCCCACGATGAACCCGTGCGAGATGCCCTGGGCGAGGACGGAGTTGGCGGCCTCGGTGCCCTTCGGGAACTCGTGGTGCTGCTGGAAGTAGGCCAGCTGGTCCGGAGTGGCCGACGACATGAAGCCGGGCGCCTGGGCCTTGCCCTCGGCGGTGGCGTAGTGCGCGAAGACCGTGGTCAGGATCGACAGGCCGAGCGAACCACCGATCTGCTGCATCGAGTTGAGCAGACCGGACGCGGCGCCGGTCTCCTCCCCGGCCACACCCGCGACCGAGAGCAGCATCACCGGGACGAAGATCAGGCCCATGCCGAAGCCGAAGATCACCGTGGGGCCGAGCACCCCGTCGACGTAGCCGCTGTCCTTGCTCATCTGGGTGAGCCAGGTGAGGCCGACGGTGACCAGCAGCGCGCCGCCCGCCATGAACGGCTTCGGGCCGTACTTGGCCTGGAGGGAGGAGGCGAGCTGCGCCGCGATGATGATCGCCACGCTGATCGGGAGGAAGGAGACGCCGGCCTTCAGCGGGCTGTAGCCGAGCGGGCCCTGCACGAAGAGCGTGATGTAGAAGAAGATGCCGAACATGGCCGCGGCCAGGCAGAGCATCATCACCAGGCCGCCGGTGCGGTTGCGGTCGGCGAACAGGTGCAGCGGGGTGATCGGCTGGTCGGTGCGCCGCTCGATCACCAGGAACGCGGCCAGCAGCAGGGCGCCGGCGGCGAACGAGCCGAGCGTGACGCTGTCCGACCAGCCGTCCGAGGCGGCCCGGATGAACCCGTAGACCAGACCGACCAGGCCCAGCGTCGAGGTCAGCGCGCCCGGCAGGTCGAAGCGGCCCGCGGTGCGCTCGGACTCGGCGATGTAGCGGGGTGCGGCGAGCGCGATCAGGGCCGCGATCGGTACGTTGACGAAGAAGACCCAGCGCCAGTCCAGGTACTCGGTGAGCAGACCGCCGGCCAGCAGGCCGATCGCGGCGCCCGAGCCGGCCACCGCCGAGAACACGCCGAACGCCTTGTTGCGTTCCGGCCCCTCCTCGAAGTTGGTGGCGATCAGTGCGAAGGCCGTCGGTGAACAGATCGCGCCGCCGATGCCCTGGAGCGCGCGGGCCGCGAGCAGCATGCCGCCGTCCTGGGCGAAGCCGCCGAGCAGGGAGGCGAAGCCGAACAGCAGGGTGCCGAAGATGAACACCCGGCGGCGGCCGAGGATGTCGCCGGCGCGCCCGCCGAGCAGCAGCAGCCCGCCGAAGGTCAGCGTGTAGGCGTTGATGACCCACGACAGGTTGGTGGTGGAGAAGTTCAGCGCGTCCCGGATCTGCGGCAGCGCGATGTTCACGATGGTGGCGTCGAGCACCACCATCAGCTGGGTGGCCGCGATGACGGTCAGGGTGATGCCCTTGCCCCGGCCCTTCCCGCTCTGCGGTGGTGAGGTCTTGCTGAGTGTGTCGGAGATAGCCACGTGTTTGCCCCCTGCTGGCTATGTGCCTGGCTGTGTGCTGGGTGCTGCGTCCGCTGCGGACCGAGTGGTCCGGCGTGTCCCGCGTGTCCCGCGTTCTGGGTGCGGGCTGGCGCGGGCTAGGAAGGAACGGGATCGTTCACTAATCTGGACGATATCCTGGTTCCAATTGTGAACGCAAGCGTTCTCTAAGGGTGGTGGCGATGGAGCGGCTTGTGCGGCGCCTGACGGCGGACCGGGCGACCGGGAGGGCGGGCTCCCGCGCGCAGGAGGCGGGGGAGTCGCCCCCGCGGCCCGCGGCGCAGCCTGCCCCTGTACCCGTGCCCCACTGCCCGGTTCAGGTCGCCCGCGAGGCCCTCGCGCGGCCGGGCCGGCGGCGGGGGAAGGAGTTGGAGAACGCGATCTTCGAGGCCGCGCTCGACCAGCTCACCTCCGGCGGGTACGCGCGGCTGACGATGGAAGGGGTCGCCGGCGCGGCGCGGACCGGGAAGGCCGCGCTCTACCGGCGCTGGGCGTCCAAGGACGAGCTGGTCATCGACGCCCTGGACGCCACTCTGCCACGCCCCTACGACACCCCGGACCTCGGGTCCGCCCATCGTGAATTGCTCCAGCTCATCGAGGGGTTCACCGGGGCGATGGGCTCGCGGCCGGGCGCCGCCATCCAGGTGCTGATGGGCGAGATCGACCATGAACGGGCCGAGGTGTTCAAGGAGTTCATCACCCGGCGGGTGATCGAGCCGACCACGGAGACCATCCTGGCGATCCTGCGCCGGGGCGCCGAACGCGGTGACGTCCGGCCCGGCGCGGCCACCCCGGTCGTCGCGGACGTCGTCCCGGCGATGCTGCTCTACCAGGTGAAGATCTGCGGTCGGCGCAACCTCGGGCCGGAGTACGTGGCCCGGCTGGTGGACGACGTGCTGCTGCCGATCATCCGGGTCTGAGCGGGGACGGCGGGGGCGGCGGGGACGGCGGGAGCAGCGGGAGCAGCGGGCCGGTGGGTCCTGCGGCGGGCTTAGGCTGGATGTCGCCAGGGCGGACGAGTCGTTCGCGGCGGGTCCGCTCTCCCGGCGGCCCGCTCTCCCCGCGGGTCCGTTCGTCGGGTCCGGCCCGGCGAGCCCGTCCACCCCTCCTCCCGCCGAACGGAAGCCCCCGATGCCCATCGTCCCGCCGACGCACTCCGTCGAGCGCTCGCTCCGCCGCGCCGGCGCCAGGATCGTCGTCGGCCTGGACGAGGTCGGGCGCGGCGCCTGGGCCGGCCCGGTCACCGTGGGGGCCGCCGTCACCGGTCTGCGCAGGGCCCCGGAGGGGCTGACCGACTCCAAGCTGCTCACCGAGCTGCGCCGCCGCGCGCTGGCCCCGGTCCTCGCCGACTGGGTCACCGCGTACGCGCTCGGCCACGCCTCGCCGCAGGAGTGCGACGAGCTCGGCATGACGGCGGCGCTGCGGCTGGCCGCCGTCCGGGCCCTGGAGGCCCTGCCGGTCGAGCCCGACGCGGTGATCCTGGACGGCAAGCACGACTACCTGGGCGGCCCCTGGCGGGTGCGCACCGTGATCAAGGGCGACCAGTCCTGCATCTGCGTCTCCGCCGCCTCGGTGCTCGCCAAGGTCCACCGCGACGGCCTGATGGCCGAACTCGGCGAGGCGCACCCCGAGTACGGCTTCGCGGACAACGCCGGCTACCCGTCCCCGGTGCACCGGGCGGCCCTGGAGGAGCACGGCCCCACCGAGCAGCACCGGCTCTCCTGGGCGTACCTGGACGGGCTGCCGAAGTGGCGTCACCTGAAGCGCGTCCGGGAGGTTCCGGGTGCGCGCGAAGACTCCGCCGACGAACAGTTGACGCTCGGTTTCTGACGGTCCGTCGGAATTGCCCCGGGTGGGGGTGCCGACTCCGTGGTGCCCGATGGGTGGGGCGCCCGTGCGCGTTCGACCGGCATTTGATAGATATCCGGGTATGCCTGTCTTCCCCGAGGAGCCGGAGATTCACGAGAGCCTCCCGGGCCCCGGCGTTCCCTTCCCCCGCGAGTCGGACGCACAAGCCCTCCACACGCCCGCCAGCAGCGGCGCCACCGCCACCGCACCCACCACCGTCGCCGCCGTGCCGGTGCCCGGCCCCCGTCCGGCACCGCCGCGCGCGGCACCCCCGCGCTCCGACCGCCCCGGTCCGCCGCGGCTCATCCCCAAGCCCGGGCCGGCGCCGCGCCGTCCCGCCGAGGCCGTGCCGCAGGTCGAGGTCCAGCGGGTCGCCGCGGCCCCGGCCCAGGCGCTGGACCGCGCGGACGAGGCCGTCGACCGGCTGCTGGACGCCGGCCGCGACCCGGGCCAGATCCTGGTGCTGACGCTCGGCGAGGCGCACCCCTGGCAGCAGCACGAGCTCTCCTTCGGAGAGGAGCGCTACTGGGCGCAACTCGCCGAGGGCGGTGACGTGTTCTACGCCGACGCCGGGCTGGCCCGGCCGGTGAGCCGCGAGGTGGTCGTCCTGGTCGCCAACGGCGGCCCGGCCGCCCGGGCCGCCGAGGCCTACACCGCGGCCCTCGGCCGCGCGACCGCCCTGCTCGTGGTCTGCGGGGAGGCCGGTCCGGCCGCCGCGGCCGGACGCCCGGGCAGGGCCTGAACCCGACCGATCCACCCCGGGTCCGGTGCCGCACGGCACCGGGCCCGGGGTCCGTCGTACCCGGGGTCGGTCTTCCGGGACCGTCGTACCGGGCGTCGTCGCCCGGACCGGCCGAGCCCGTGGCGGACCGCCCCGTCCCGTTGTCGCCCCGTCGGCTCTGCCGTGCCGCGGTCGTCCTGTCGGGTGGGGCGCCGTCGGCCGCGCCGGAGTCGCGGGCGGCCGGCCCGGGGCGGCGCGAGCGGTGTCGGGAGGTCAGCGGGTGCCGGTGCGGCGGGCCGGTTCGACGGCGGTGACCCGCGCCGGGGGCCACGGGTGCTCGGACTGGCGGGAGTGCTGCGACCGGTCGCTCCGCTGGGCCCGCTCGGGCGCCTGGTGCCGGGCGCGCTGGGCGCGCGGCGTCTCCAGGGCCGAGCGCGGGGGCAGCTCCGTCACGGTGTGCACCGGCCCGTCGGCCCATGAACCCGCGTGCGGATCGCGCCCGCTGCGGCCGTCCCCGAGGACCTGCCAACCCGCCGGGGTGAGGCCGACGTAGGAGCCGCAGCGCAGCCCGTGCAGCGCGGACGCGTCGCGGAGCGCCCACATCCAGGCGCCGTCCTGCTCCGTCCAGCCGGGTGCGCCCTCGCGGCAGCGCAGCAGTACGGCCGTGCGGGCCGGCCGGGCCAGCCGCAGGTCGTGCGGGGTGATCTGGCGCAGCTGGGTGAGCAGGGCGTTGCGGTGCTGCCAGCCGTCGGTGTCGTGCGGCCAGGGCGCGAACGAGGCCGAGGCGGCCAGGTGGTGCAACGCGTCGAGGACGGCGACCACGACCGTGCCCGGTTGCGGCAGGTGACGCTGGTGCAGTTCCAGGACGAAGTCGCGCGGGTCGCGCAGCAACGGGATCCCCGAGGCGCTCCAGGTCTCCAGGTCCAGGAGCCGTCTGGGCGACGAACTCCGGGCGAGGGGATGCTGACCTCGGCCGATACCGTTGATCACGATCCTCCTTCCTGACCCACGGGCATGCGGGCGCCTGGGTACGACGAAGGCCGGGTCCAGCGGACCGGATTTCGGGTACGCGCCAATTCTCGCGGTAGTGGGGCCGGAGCGGCAACGATGAAATGATGAACGCCACCCGAAAGCCCATGTTCTGCCGGATATGTTCCAGGGCGGCCCGAGCCTCGCTCAGGCGGCGCCGGACCATGATCCGGGCGTCGCGTGAGCGCCCGGTGGACCGCCGTCCGTGCGGTGACCACTCCTTTTTCCGATCACGCCGTCCGGCGGGTCCGTGAGGCTCCGACTTTCTCCCTTCGTTAGGCCATTCGAGTGAGGGCGTGTCGGTGGGCGACCGCTGGTGTCACCCCTGCACGGCCAGCACCAGGGGCAGCACCGCGCTCGCCCCGGCCCGGCGCAGCAGCCGGGCGGCGACCGTGACCGTCCACCCCGAGTCGACCAGGTCGTCCACCAGCAGCACCGGCCCGCCGGCCGCGGCCACCGCCTGGGCGACCTCCGGCGGCAGCACCAGCGCGCCGGCCAGCGAGTGCAGCCGCTGGGCGCTGTTGCTGCGGGCACCGTGCGGCGGCCGGCCGTCGGCGTACTCGATCCGGCCCAGCAACGGCATCCGCCCGATCTCGGCGATGCGCGCGCCGAGGCTGTCCACCAGGCGGGGCCTGGTGGACGAGGCCATCGTCACCACGCCCACCGGCCGTTCCAGCCGGGTGCCCTCCGCCGTCGCGGGCCCCGCCCAGCCGCCCGGGCCGCGGGCCCAGTCCGCCAGCACCGCCACCAGGGCGTCCACCGCCTCGCCGGGCACCGGCGCGTCCGGGGCCTGCTCGGCGAGCAGGGTGCGCAGCCGGGTGCCCCAGCCGATGTCGGAGAGCCGACCGAGCGCCCGCCCGTTCTCCGCCTGCTCGCCCGCCGGGATCCGGCCCTTCAGCGGCACGCCCACCGCGTCCATCCCGGTCGGCCAGAGCCGGCGCGGCTCGAAGCTGACGCCCGGGCGGCCGAGCGCGGCCCGGGCCGCCTCCAGCGCCGCGGCCGAGACCTCCGGGGTGTGCAGCGGCCCCGCGCAGTTGTCGCACCGGCCGCAGGGCCGGGCCTGGTCGTCGTCGAGCTGGCGGCGCAGGAACTCCATCCGGCAGCCGGTGGTCGACGCGTACTCGCGCATCGCCCGCTGCTCGGCCTCGCGGGAGGCGGCGACCTTGGCGTACCGGTCGGTGTCGTACGCCCAGCTCTGGCCGGTGGCCGTCCAGCCGCCCTTGACCCGGCGGACGGCGCCGTCCACGTCGAGCACCTTGAGCATGGTCTCCAGCCGGGTGCGGCGCAGGTCCACCCGGGGCTCCAGGGCGGCGGTGGAGAGCGGCCGGCCGGCTCCGGCCAGCGCGTCGATGGTGCGGCGGACCTGCTCCTCGGGCGGGAAGGCCAGCGAGGCGAAGTAGCGCCAGATCGCCTCGTCCTCGCGGCCGGGCAGCAGCAGCACCTCGGCCCGGTCGACGCCGCGCCCGGCCCGGCCGACCTGCTGGTAGTAGGCGATCGGCGAGCTGGGCGAGCCGAGGTGCACCACGAAGCCGAGGTCGGGCTTGTCGAAGCCCATGCCCAGCGCGGAGGTGGCGACCAGCGCCTTGACCCGGTTGGCCAGCAGGTCGGCCTCGGCGGTGCGGCGCTCGGCGTCCTCGGTGCGGCCGGAGTACGAGGCCACCGGGAAGCCCCGCTCGCGCAGGAAGGCCGTGACCTCCTCGGCCGCGGCCACCGTCAGGGTGTAGACGATGCCCGAGCCGGGCAACCGGTCGAGGTGGTCGGCCAGCCAGGCCAGCCGGTGCGCGGGGTCGGGCAGGGCCAGGACGCCGAGGGTCAGGCTCTCCCGGTCGAGCGGACCGCGCAGCACCAGGGCGCGCTCGTCGGTGCCGCCGGTGCCGAGCTGCTCGGCGACGTCCGCGGTGACCCGGGCGTTGGCGGTGGCGGTGGTGGCCAGCACGGGGACGCCGGGCGGGAGCTCGGCGAGCATCGTGCGCAGCCGGCGGTAGTCGGGGCGGAAGTCGTGGCCCCAGTCCGAGATGCAGTGGGCCTCGTCGACCACCAGCAGCCCGGTGGAGGCGGCGAGCTTGGGCAGCACCTGGTCGCGGAAGTCGGGGTTGTTCAGCCGCTCGGGGCTGACCAGCAGGACGTCGACCTTCCCGGCGGAGACCTCGGCCTGGACCTCGTCCCACTCGTCGGTGTTGGCGGAGTTGATCGTCCGGGCGTGGATGCCGGCCCGGGCCGCCGAGTCGACCTGGTTGCGCATCAGGGCGAGCAGCGGGGAGACGATCACGGTGGGCCCCGCGCCGCGGGCCCTGAGCAGGGCGGTGGCGATGAAGTAGACCGCGGACTTCCCCCAGCCGGTGCGCTGCACGACGAGGGCGCGCCGGTGGTCGACCACGAGGGCCTCGATGGCCGTCCACTGGTCCTCGCGCAGGGCGGCCCCGGGCCCGGCGAGCTCGCGCAGGACGGCCTCGGCCCGCGCCCGGACCTCGGCGCGGTCGTCGGCGGTGGCGGTGGTGTGGTTCTCGGGCTGCTGCATGGCGTCCATGTAACCCCGAGCCGCCGACAAGGGGCGAATGCCGGGGTGGCGGAGGTGGTGGAGCCGGGATGTATTTCATCCGCTCTTCCGCTGAACGGGCGCTGACTTTCACCCGCAGGAGTGGCCGCGATGAGCGCCGAATGAGTGAAGCGAAAAAAGAGGGCGGAGTTATCCACAGGAAATGAGAAAGATCCGACGGGTCTTCCGGATTGCGCGACCCTTCCGGTCATGAACGCCATGAACAACGACCCCGTCGTCCTGTCCCTCGGCCCGGCCTCCGGCCACCGGCCGGTCACCCTGCGCGGCCCGGCCGACATGGCCGAGCTGCTCCCCTACCTCCTGGGGTTCTACCCCGACGACAGCATCGTGGCGGTCGGCCTCCAGGGCCCCGGCCTGCGCCAGGGCGGCGTGATCCGGGCGGACGTGCCGGATTCGCCCGAGCACTGGCCGGCGGCCGCGGACGAGACGGCCGCACTGCTGCTCGCCCTCTCCGAGCGCCACGGGGACCGCCCGCACCAGGTGCTCCTCTACCTCTGCCGGGACTCCACCGCCGCGCACGCCCCGCCGGCCGTGGAGGGCCTGCGTCCGTTGGCGGACGCCCTGCGCGCGGCCTTCGCGCGCAGGGGAGTGGCGGTCAAGGAGTCGCTCTGCGTCTCCGACGGCCGCTGGTGGTCCTTCCTCTGCCGCCGCGAGGGCTGCTGCGATCCGGCGGGCAACCCGGTCCACCGGGTGCCCGGCCCGGGCGCGGCGGCCGCCGCCGCGGCCTTCGCCGGACTCGCCCCGCGCGGCAGCCGCAAGGCGATCATCGGCGGGCTGGCGCCGGTCGGGCCGCCGGCCGCGGAGGCCCAGCGGGCGGCGCTCGCCCGGGCCGGCGCGGGGGCCGCCGCGGCCGGTGAGAGCCGGGGTCCGGCCGCTGCCGCGTCCCGGGAGCGGGGCGGCGAGCTGCTCGACCAGGTCTTCGCCGAGTTCGCGGCCGGCGCCCGCGAGGTCGACGAGGAGCGGGCGGCCCGGCTGCTGGTCGCCCTGCGCGACCGGCGCACCAGGGACCGCGGTGTGGAGTACAGCCGCCCCGCCGAGCTGGCGCCCGCCGAGCGGCTCTGGCGCTTCCTGGCCCGGCGCGCGGTGCCGCCCTACGAGGGCTGCGCGGTGGCCCCGCTGACTCTGCTGGCCTGGGCCTCCTGGGTCGCGGGGGACACCGCGACGGCCCGCGTGGTGCTCGGCCACGTCCTCCGGCTCGACCCCTCCTACCTACTGGCGGAGCTGCTGTACGAGTCCCTGAACGACGGCATGGCGCCCGACGGCCTGCTCGCGGCCGTCGAGGCGCAGCGCCGGCGGCGCGAGGCGGGCGGGCCCGCCCCGGCGCCGGTCGGCGAGCCCGCGCGGACCCCCGCGCCGGCGCCGACACCCGCCCGGGATCCGGACCTCGACGGGGAGCCGCCGGCCGCCACGGGCCCGGGCGGCGGGCCCGGCGGGCGGCCCGGTCCCTCAGGTGCCGGGCGCGGTCGCCGCGGCGCCAGGCGGAAGGCGGCTCGGGCCGGTCGGGCCGCCCGGGTCGCGTCGACGGAGGGCGGGCGCGGCGCCGCAGGTCCGTCCGCTCCCGACCCGGGCCCCTCCGGGGCGGCGCCGGAGCAGGCGGGCCCGGGGGCGCTCGCCCTGCTCCCGGTGCCCGGGCGCGCCCCGGGCGGACTCCGGGAGAGGTCCTCCCGGGGCCTGCGGCTCGGCCGGGCGTCGGCGGGCGGGTCGGCGGCCGTGCCGCACGCCGGCGGGCGCCACCGGTGCCGGGGCGTGCGGAGGGCGGCGAGGGGGGTCAGGCGTGCGCAGTGACCTCGGCTGCGGGCCGCCGCGGGCGGCCCGCAGCCGGGCCGCCCGGCTCGGCCGGTGGCCGCTACGCCTCGCCGTGCGCCATCTTGATCAGCCGGTCGAGGACCTTCCCGCCGCTCACCCGCAGGCCGTCGTGCTCCCATTCGTTGGTGACCCAGGTCCGCAGGCCGCGCACCGCGCGGGCGGTCTCCAGCGAGTCGGCGGTGTCCACGTACATGTCGTCGTGGTAGACCGCCGCCACGACGGGCACCGTGTTGGCGGCCAGCCGCGCCGGGTCGTACAGGTCCGGCCAGTCCGCGCGGGCGGCGAGCAGGTCCGCGGTCTCCTTCAGCGGGCGCAGCGCCGGATCGGTGTCGAACATCCAGGGGTAGATCATCTCCCCGGTGAACAGCACCGGGGCGTCGGAGTCCAGCGCGGCCCGGGCGTCGAACTGCGGGAACTCCTTGCGGACCCGCTCGGCGGCCCAGGCGGTGCCGCCGGTGTCCACCGAGCGCTGGCCGTAGATCGACTCGTGCAGCACGGCGTACAGCGGGCCCTCGGCGAAGGACGCCTTGGCCTGGACACCGGCCAGGAAGGTATCGGAGAGCTCCGGGCCGTCCACTCCGTCCACCCAGGCCTCCTCCAGCAGGTGGTGGAGGGCGCCCGAGCCGCTGCCGCCGCCCAGCATCATCCCGAGGGCCTGGAAGGCCTCGACGGTCAGCCGGCCGCCGTCGGGAAGCGGCGCCGGGGCGGCCGCGAGGTGCGCCGCGATCCGCCGCACCGCCTCGACGTCCTGCGGGAACCGTGCGTAGTGGTCCTCGTTCTTCCGGACGACCCGGGGGTAGGCGGCGCGGTAGACGTCGTCCGCCGAACTGCCGAGTCCGGCCAGACCGCCGGTGATGAAGGCTTCGGTCAGACCCTCGGGGGCGAGGGAGAGGTAGGTGAGGGTGCAGAAGCCGCCGAAGCTCTGGCCGAGCAGGCTCCAGCGCCGCTCCGCGCCGAGCAGCCGGTGCCGGATCAGCTCGGCGTCCCGCACGATCGAGTCCGCGCGGAAGTGCGCCAGGTAGTCGGCCTGCGCCCGGGGGCCGCCGCGCCGGGCGAGGGTCTGCCGGTTCGCGGGGGTGGACCGCCCGGTGCCGCGCTGGTCGAGCAGCAGCACCCGGTAGTCGTCGAGGGCGCGGTCCAGCCAGGCGTCCCGGCCCAGCGGGCGGTTGGCCTTGCCGCCGGGGCCGCCCTGGAGGAAGAGCAGCCAGGGCAGGTCGGCCTGCTCGCGGCCGGCGGCGACCACCTCGCGGGCGTAGACCTCGATCTGTTCGCCCTGCGGGGCGGCGTGGTCGAGCGGGAGCTGGAAGACGTGGTCGGTCGTGACAATCCCGGGCAGCCGGCTGACGGTGGACATGCAACTCCTCGGTCTCTGCTGGTCACAGCGATGGGGTCGCGGCTCACGGGGTCACCGGGTGCGGGCACCGCGACCTCCGCACCGTATCCTGGCCGCGGTCGGGCGCCGGTTCGACGGCGGCCGTCCACTCGACCAGGAGTACGGCACCGCACCGGAGCCGGCTCCGGCGTGGTCCACGGGCCGGAGCGCGGCGTCCGCCGCCCGGTGGCGGACCCACGAGGCCGCCCCGGCGGAGCGACGGTGACGGCCGGACGCTGACGGTGCGGCCGGTGACGGCCCGACAGCGGTGGTACGACCGCCCGAGGGGCCCGGTGTGAGAGGTCACACCCGGTGTCGGCCGTGACCTGGGGGCGGTGCGCGGCGTTGACCCCGGGGGCCCTGCGCCCGGCCGCCCGGCGGGCCCGGGCGCCATGACCGACGACCCGTCGGGCACCGTGGCGGGCCGGGGCGGGCGAGGGGCGTCGCGCCGGTACCCGTCCGGTACCGCGCACCGCTTGGCACGACCCGGCACCGGGTACGGCCGGACAAGCACAGCCGCCGACGGGACACCCCGTCGGCCCGCACCACCAGCACGCGATCGAGCATGCTCGCGGCCCACCGGCCTGACCCGGCCACCGGACCGCCGAGGGGAGGAGAGTCCGGTGACCGCCATGAGGCCACCACAGGCCATGCCGGCCGAGAGCGTGGTCGGCGCGCCGCCGAGACCGGGCGGCCGCGCCGACCAGGTCCCGGCCGGCGGGCCGGCGGGAGCGCCCGCCGGGCCGGGCCGACCCGCGGCCCCGCCGCGGCCGCAGCCGCCCGCCGTCCACCACGCGGTGCTCTGCGTCAACGCCCCCGGGATGGCCGCCTCCGGACCGGACGGCCAGCTGCGCGGCCAGGGCCTGCACGGCTTCTACCGGCACGGAGTGCGGGTGCTCGCCCGGATGGAGCTGCGCCTGGGCGGCATGGAGCCGCTGCCGCTCCAGGGCACCTCGACCAGCACGGCGCAGGCCCGCTTCCTCGGCGCCGTGCGCCTGCCCGGTGACCCGGACCCGGATCCGGCGCTCACCGTCGAGCGGCTGCGGCACGCCGACGGCGTCGAGACGGTCATCGTCCGCAACACCGGCAGTCGGCCCGCCCGGCTGCCGATGGAGATCGCCCTCGGCACCGACCTCGGCCCGGTCGCCGAGATCGCCGCCGGGCACCGCCCGCCCGACCTGCCCGGCCAGGTGCAGTCCGCCGGCCTGCGCTGGGCGGGCCCCGCGCACAGCGCCGTGGTCAGCGCCAAGCCCTCCCCGCACGCGGTGCTGGCCGGCGCCGGAGTGCTCCGGTGGGACTTGGAGGTCCAGCCCGGCGCCCGCTGGTCGGTCGAGTTGCGCGTCGAGCTGGAGAGCGCGGCCCCGGGCCCGCGCCCGCCCGGCGGCCGCGGCACCGGTGTGCCGCTGCCCTGGGCGGAGCCCGGGGTCCGCTGCGACGACGCCCGGGCCGCCCAGCTGGTCACCCGCTCGCTGGACGCCCTCGGCGGGCTGCTGTTCGCCGATCCGGACCGCCCGACCGACCTCTACCCGGCCTCCGGCGCGCCCTGGCGGTTCGGCCTCGCCCCGGCCGACGCGCTCTGGGCCGCCCGGCTCACCCTGCCGCTCGGCACCCGCCTCGCGGCCGGCACCCTGCGGGCACTGGCCCGCCGTCAGCAGCTCGCCCCCGCCCCGGGCCGCACCGAGGGCCTGCTGCCCGGCGCCCTCCGGCACGGCGGCCCCGAACTGCCGCCCACCTGCACCGCCACCGAGGCCACCCTGCTGTTCGTCACGGTGCTGGCCGAGGCCTGGCGCTGGGGCCTGCCCCGGGCGGAGACGGCCGACCTCCTCCCGGCCGCCGAGCGGGCCCTGTCCGCGCTCCGCGACGGCCTGGTCGACGGCTTCGTCACCGACCTCAGCCGCCCGGCGGAGGACCGCGCCGCGCACCCGGTGGCCGCCCGCACCGAGGTCCAGGCCCAGGCCCACCGCGCCGCCCTGCACGGCGCGGACCTGCTGGAGGCCTTCGGCCGCCCCGGCGCGCAGGAGTGGCGCAGCTGGGCCGCCGACCTGCGCGGACGCTTCCGCGAGCGGTTCTGGATCGACGACCTCTCCGGCGGCCGGCCCGCCGCCGGGCTCGCCCCGGGCGGCCAGCCGCTGCCGGCCGTCGCCTCCTCCCTGGTCCACCTGCTCGACACCGGGCTCGCCGCCGACGGCGGCCGCCACGAGACCCTGCTGGACCGCGAGCAGACCAGGCTGCTCGCCCAGCGGCTCGCCGCGCCGGAGCTGGACAGCGGCTGGGGTCTGCGCACGCTCAGCGCCAAGTCCCCCCGGTTCAACCCGCTGGGCCACCGCGGCGGCGCGGTGCGCGTGCACGAGACGGCGCTGGCGGTCGCCGGTCTCGCCGAGGCCGGTCACGAGAACGAGGCCGGCGCCCTGCTGGAGGGGCTGCTCGCCGCCGCCGCCCACTTCGAGGGCCGGCTGCCCGAGATGTACGCGGGGGAGCAGCGCACCGCCGGCTGCCCGCCGGTGCCCCATCCGGCGGCGTGCCGCCCCGCGGCCGTCTCGGCGGCCGGCGCCGCCCACGCGGTGTTCGCACTCGCCGGGGTCCGTCCGGACGTCCCGGGCGGCCGGGTGCTGGTCCGGCCGGCCAGCACCGCGCCGCTGGGCGAGCTGGAGCTGACCGGCCTGCGGGTCGCCGGTGAGCCCTTCTCGGTGCGGGTCAGCCGGATCGGCGTGGCGATGGTCGAGGAGGCCTCCGCGGAGCTGCAGCTGGTCGCCCGCTGACCGGCCCCGCCCGGTCGCCGGGTCGGGGCGGGGCCCAGGTGAGGGGGGCGGAGGGCGGAGCGGCCCGCGGCCGGCGGGTGCGTAGCCGCCCGGCCGCAGTCCGTGCACGGGCCTGTGCTTATCGTCAGAAAGACGACTATGATCGTCGCCATGTCGCGCTACGATCCGTCGGCCTTCCCCCCGTTCGCTGTCACGGTTGACCTGGTGGTTCTGACGGTGCGCGACCACGCGCTCTGCGCCCTGTTGGTCAGACGTGGTGAGCCGCCGTTCCAGGGGTACTGGGCGCTGCCCGGCGGCTTCGTCCGCCCGGACGAGGGCCTGGCCGAGGCAGCCTCCCGGGAGCTGGCCGAGGAGACCGGCCTGCGCGCGCACTCCGCCCCCGGCCACGAGGCCGTCGGCCCCGGCGCGGCCGGCGCGCACCTGGAGCAGCTCGCCACCTACGGCCACCCGCAGCGCGACCCCAGGATGCGGGTGGTCAGCGTCGCGTACCTGGTCCTCGCGCCCGACCTGCCGACCCCGCGGGCCGGCGGCGACGCCAGCAGCGCCCGCTGGGCGCCGGTCGTCGAACTGCTCGGCCAGAGCCCGGCCGACGGCGTCCCGCTCGCCTTCGACCACGGGCTGATCCTCGCCGACGGCGTCGAGCGCGCCCGCTCCAAGATCGAGTACTCCTCCCTCGCCACCGCCTTCTGCCCGACCGAGTTCACCGTCGGCGAGCTCCGCCGGGTCTACGAGGCCGTCTGGGGCGTGGCCCTCGACCCGCGGAACTTCCACCGCAAGGTCACCGGCACGCCAGGCTTCCTGCTGCCCTCCGGTGGCACGACGACCCGTCAGGGCGGGCGTCCGGCGCAGCTGTTCACCGCCGGCGGCGCGACCGTCCTCAACCCGCCGATGCTGCGCCCGGAGTCCTGACCGGTCCCGGCCGCGGCCCCCTGTCGTCGGCCCGGCCCGCCGCGCCGCCCACCGGGCGGCGTACCCGCCGGGACGGTCCCGGCGGGCCCCGGGATCGGATTGTCCCCTGATCGGGTGAGGTGGACGGCGGGCGGGCCCGCGCCGCTCCCGCAATGCCCGGAATCGCCGCCGCCTCCCCCTAGTGTGCTGGCGCGGAGCCGTGCGGGCACAGGCCGACAGCACCGGGGGCGCTCCGCTTCCAGCAGGCCGGCCGAGGGCATGGGAGCAGGCAGCGATGATCCAGATCACCGGACTGACCAAGGTCTATCGCAAGGGCGATCCGCCCGCCGTCCTCGACCTGACCTTCGACGCCCGACCCGGCCTGGTGACGGCGCTGCTCGGCGCGGAGGAGGCGGGGAAGTCCACCGCGCTGCGGCTGATGCTCGAACTCGAACGCGGCCAGGGCGTCACGCTCTTCGGCGGCCGCACCTACCGCCGGCTGCGTCGCCCCGAGCGCCAGGTCGGCGTGCTGCTGCCGGGCCCCGGCCAGGGGGCGGCCGCGGTCGCCGGCCACCCGGGCCGCCGCGCCCACGGCCACCTGCGGATGCTCGCCGCGGCCGTCGGCGTCCCCGCCCGGCGGGCCGACGAGCTGCTGGAGCAGACCAGGCTGGCCGCCGTCGCCGGGCAGCGGCTGCGCAGCTTCTCGCCCGGCATGCACCGCCGGCTCTCCCTGGCGGCCGCGCTGCTCGGCGACCCCGGCACCCTCCTGCTGGACGCGCCGACCGAGGGCCTGTCGCCGCGCAACGTCGAGTGGTTCCACTCCTTCCTGCGTTCGTTCGCCGTGGCCGGCGGGACGGTCCTGGTGACCACCCGCACCCCGCAGGAGGCCGCCCAGCTCGCCGACCGGGTCGTCACCCTGGACCGCGGCCGGCTGGTGGCCGACCAGCCGGTGTCGGAGTTCCGGCGGACCCGCCTCAGCCCCGAAGTCGCCGTGCGCGGGCCGCAGATGGCGCGACTGGCCGACCTGCTGGTCAGCCAGGGCGCCGAGGTGCGCCGGGACGGCGGCGCGGGGCTCGCGGTGGCCGGTGTCGAGCGCACCGAGATCGGTGAACTCGCCTACCGCCACGGCATCCTGCTGCACGAACTGGCCGACCGGGTGGTCGAGCAGCCGGCCCCCCGGGCCGTGCTGCCGGTCGCCTCGGGCCGTGCCGATCACCCGGGCGTCCGGCCGGTGACCACCGTCGAGCCGGGCCCCGCCCTCGCCGCGGACACCCCGACCGCCCCGGCCGCCCCGGCCGCCGAGGTGCCGCGGCACCGGGACGCGGCCGTGCTGCCCACCCGCGCACTGCCCGTGGTCTCGGCCGCGACGGCCCTCTCGGCCCTCGCCGCCGCCCGCCGGGCCGCGCCCGCCGAGCCGGCAGGGCCCCCCGAGCCTGCGGGGCCCGTCGGGCCCGGCGACTCCGCCGATCCCGAGGACGTCCCCCCGACCGTCGCCGTGGACCGGCTGTTCCGCAACGGCCCCGGCGGTCCGGCCCGCCGCGACCGCACCGACCGCTCCGACCGCACCGAGCCCACCGCATCGGTCGGGGCCGACGGGTCGGCCGAGGACCCCGTGCCGCCCCTCTCGGAGACCCCGGCCGCGACCCCGGCCGCGGCCCGCGCCAACGCCGCGGACCTGCTGACCGAGGACACCGTCCGGCTCGGCCGCCTCACCCTGACCCCGCCCCCGGCCCGGTCCCCGGAGGCGGCCGCCACCGAGGCCCCCGCCGCGCCGGCCGCCCCCGCCACCACCGACGACCACCGGAGCGAGTGAACCGTGCGAGTCCTGGCCTACGAGCTGCGCCGTCTGCGCGGCCTGCGTTCCACCTGGCTGCTGCTGGCCGCCGTGCTGCTCTGCGACGCCGCCGTGGCCGCCGTCCTGGCGGGTCAGACCCCTGCCGGCCCGCTGCCCGCGGCCGCCGGGGTGCGGCTGCTGACCGCCGCCGTGCCGCTGGTCCCGCTGCCCTTCGCGGCGCTCGGCGCGGGCGTGCTGGGCGCGCTCTCGTACGGGCACGAGGTGCGCCACCCGGGGCTGCCGGCCTCGCTGGTGTCCTACCCGCGCCGGGTCCGGCTGCTGCTGGTCAAGCTGCTGGTGATCGGCCCGGTCGCGGGGCTGCTGGCGCTCGCCACCCTGCTGCTCGACGCGGTCGCCGTGCACCTCGCGCTGCCCGCCGGGGTGACGGTGGCCGCCTGGGCGCAGCCCTCCGCGGTGTCGGGCCGGGTGTCCGGGGCGCTGGCCGCCGCCGGGCTGGACGGTCTGGCGGACCTCCCGGGGGTCTTCGCCCCGGTCGGCCCGGCGGTCGGCCACGGCGTGCCGGCCGCCCTGCTGGCGTTCGTCCTGCTGACCGTCGTGGCGGGCTGGACCGGGGTGCTGACGGCTTCGCTGACCCGCAGCGCGGCGGCCGGAATGCTGCTGCTGTGCGCGCTGCCCCCGCTGCTGGAGTCCGGGGTGGCGCTGCTGCTGCGGCAGACCGGCCGGCCGTGGCCGGCCCGCGCGGCGGGGCTGCTGCCGTTCCAGTCCGGCATCGAGTGGGCCTACGGCTGGGTGTACCGCGGGGGCCGGGAGGTCGCGGCCGGGGGCACGGCGCTGACGGATCCGGCCCTGCTCGCGGCGGTCGCCGCCCCCGCGGCGGTGCTGCTGCTGGCGGCCCTGCTGGTCCAGGTCCGGCGGCGAGCGCTCTGAGGCCGGCGTCGCCGTCCGCCGGACGGCTGTCGCACCGAAGCACCAAGATCGACCAGCAGTGACCGTAATGAGCGGTTCTTCCTGATAAGAAGTCAATTATCCAGTCGCGGTCGATCACCCTTTCGTGTGCTTTTCACGAGAATTCTCAAGCTGCGCCTGCCGATCGCCGACAAAGGAGCTGTGAGTACCCTTGCGCACCCCACCATGACCCCCGCCCGTTCCGCCGAAGGGCCCATCCACGGCCCCGGCGATCTGGACCGCTTCTCGTACGCCGACCGGCCGACCCCGCCGGCCCCCCGCTGGGAGGGCGCCGAGTCCGACCTCGTGCGGGTCGGCCGCAAGACCACCAGCAGCCGCGGCCGCGGTCTGCACGGCCAGCTGGTCCAGCAGCTCGGCCAGATGATCGTCTCCGGCGACCTCGGCGCCGACCGCCCGCTCGTCCCCGAGGAGATCGGCCAGCGGTTCGAGGTGTCCCGGACCGTCGTCCGCGAGTCGCTGCGCGTGCTGGAGGCCAAGGGCCTGGTCAGTGCCCGGCCGAACGTCGGCACCCGGGTCCGCCCGGTGGGCGACTGGAACCTGCTGGACCCGGACATCATCGAGTGGCGCGCCTTCGGCCCGCAGCGCGACGAGCAGCGCCGGGAGCTGTTCGAGCTCCGCTGGGCGATCGACCCGCTGGCCGCCCGGCTCGCCGCCGGCCACGGCCGGGAGGACGTCCAGCAGCGGCTGGTCGAGCTGGTCGAGATCATGGGCCACGCCGCCGCCCAGGCGGACCTCTCCACCTACACCCGGGCCGACGCCGAGCTGCACGGCCTGGTCCTGCAGATGGCGGGCAACCGGATGCTGGAGCACCTGTCCGCGATCGTCGCCGGCGCGCTGCAGGTGTCGGGCGGTCCGGCCACCTCCTGCGAGCGGCCGTCCGAGGCCTCGGTCAGCCTGCACGCCCGGCTGGTGGACGCGCTGGGGACCGGCGACGGCACCGCGGGCGAGGTCGCGATGCGGGCGCTGCTCACCGCGCACCCCGAGATCGAGCCGTCCGTGCCGGCTCCCCGGGAGCACTGAGCGGGCTGTTCCGACGAGCCGGGGCGCCCCGGGCGTCCACCGCTCCTCCAGAGCCCTCCGGCCGCGCCCGTGCGGTGCAGCCGGAGGGCCTCTGCACACCGGTGGCCCGACCGCAACCCGAAATGTAGCGCCCATGACAACAGGTTTCGGCGCGAGTGCGCGATGATGGACTCCGGCCCGGTGGCCGCGGACGCCGAGTGGTGTGACCCGCGACACGAAGGCCATGCGTAACACTTGACGAGTAGCAGCGATGTCTCCTGAGCGGGAGCAGCTCCGGAATACTCCAACATGTCAGAATGCTGTGTTGGTCCGCGGCGCTGCTGCCGTCCTGCAAACCCAGTCCTCAAGCCCGAGTCGGTCGGAATCGACACCGCGCGTGCGACGCGCGATCTCCTTCCCCGCCCGCTCGGGCGGCCGGTACGGGTTCGAGTCCACTCATCGTCCGAGAGGTTGTTCGTGTCGGCCAGCACATCCCGTTCGCTTCCCCCCGAGATCGCCGAGTCCGCGGCTCTGCTGGCGCTCATCGAGCGGGGCAAGGCCCAGGGGCAGATCGCCGGTGACGACGTGCGCCAGGCGTTCGAGGCGGACCAGATCCCGGTCACCAAGTGGAAGAACGTCATGCGCAGCCTCAATCAGGTGCTGATTGAGGAGGGCGTGGACCTGATGGTCAGCGCGGCCGAGCCGGCCGGCGCCAAGCGCAAGAGCGTTGCCGCCAAGAGCCCCACCAAGCGCACCGCCACCAAGGCTGTCACCACCCGGACCCCGGCCGCTCCGTCGGCCCCGACCAAGCCGCCCGTGCGCATCGCGCCCGGCGCTCCCGTCGCGGCCCCGGCCGTCGCGGCCGCCGCGGCGCCCGCGCCCACGGTGTCCGCCGAGATCACCGCCGAGGGCACCACCGTCGTCGCCGAGGCGCGTGCCGTCGCGGCGAAGAAGGCTGCTCCGGCCAAGAAGGCCGCGGCCAAGAAGACCGCCGCGCCCGCCAAGAAGACCGCCGCCAAGAAGACCGCCGCCGGCAAGGCCGGCAAGGGCGACGAGGAGCTGATCGGCGAGGAGGAGCTCCTCGAGGACGTCGCGCTGCCGGCCGACAAGGCCGGTACCGAGACCGAGGGCGCCCCGGAGGAGGAGTCGGAGGGCTTCGTCCTCTCCGACGACGACGAGGACGACGCGCCGGCCCAGCAGGTCGCCGTCGCCGGTGCCACCGCCGACCCGGTCAAGGACTACCTGAAGCAGATCGGCAAGGTCCCGCTGCTCAACGCCGAGCAGGAGGTCGAGCTCGCCAAGCGCATCGAGGCCGGCCTGTTCGCCGAGGACAAGCTCTCGGCCGCCGACAAGCTCGCCCCCAAGCTCAAGCGCGAGCTGGAGATCATCGCCGAGGACGGCCGTCGGGCCAAGAACCACCTGCTGGAGGCCAACCTCCGTCTGGTGGTCTCGCTGGCCAAGCGCTACACCGGTCGCGGCATGCTCTTCCTGGACCTGATCCAGGAGGGCAACCTCGGTCTGATCCGTGCGGTCGAGAAGTTCGACTACACCAAGGGCTACAAGTTCTCGACCTACGCCACCTGGTGGATCCGGCAGGCGATCACCCGCGCCATGGCCGACCAGGCCCGCACCATCCGCATCCCGGTGCACATGGTCGAGGTCATCAACAAGCTGGCCCGCGTCCAGCGCCAGATGCTCCAGGACCTGGGCCGCGAGCCCACCCCGGAGGAGCTGGCCAAGGAACTCGACATGACCCCCGAGAAGGTCATCGAGGTCCAGAAGTACGGCCGCGAGCCGATCTCGCTGCACACCCCGCTGGGCGAGGACGGCGACAGCGAGTTCGGTGACCTGATCGAGGACTCCGAGGCGGTCGTCCCGGCCGACGCGGTCTCCTTCACCCTGCTCCAGGAGCAGCTGCACTCGGTGCTGGACACCCTCTCCGAGCGCGAGGCCGGCGTGGTCTCGATGCGCTTCGGCCTGACGGACGGTCAGCCGAAGACGCTCGACGAGATCGGCAAGGTGTACGGGGTCACCCGTGAGCGCATCCGCCAGATCGAGTCGAAGACCATGTCGAAGCTGCGCCACCCGTCGCGTTCCCAGGTGCTGCGCGACTACCTGGACTGATCCGACCCGGCCGACGAGGCCGTGAGTGCGTGGCGGAGGCCCGGAGCCGGACGGCTCCGGGCCTCCGTGCTTCCCCGGGCCGGGCGGGTCAGCGTCCGGGTGCCGGTTGTCCCTCGTCCGGGTGGCGGTGTGCCGGGAACCGGACGCGGAGCGTAGTCGATCACCTACGCTGTGCCGGTTGCCTGCCGCCGAGCCGACTGGAGTCACGGTGCCGCCCATTCCGGACCGCGCTGTCCTGCCGACCACCGCCCCGCCCCCGGCCCGTCCGGCCGCCGCCCTTCCGCCGGCCGCCCTCCCCGCCGCCGCCCGTCCGGGCCGGCGTCGACGGGCCGCGGTGCTGGCGCTGCTGGCCGCCGTGCCCGTCCCGCTGGTCGCGCTCGGCACGGCCGGGCCCGCCGGGGCGCAGCGCCGGGTGGTCGGGGGCGCCGCCGAGAGCACCGCCGACCACCCGTGGGTGGTGGCGCTCTCCAGCCGCCAGCAGTTCGGTGCCGGCCGGTCCGGTCAGTTCTGCGGGGGAGCGCTGGTCACGCCGACCAAGGTGGTGACAGCCGCGCACTGCTTCTACGACGAGTCCAGGGGTGCCAGGGTGGACCGGCCGGGCCTCAAGGTCATCGTCGGCCGGGACGACATGCGGGGCTCGGTCGGGCGCGAAGTCTCCGTCCGGTCGGTGTGGATCCACCCCGACTACGCCTTCAGCGCCAACATGAACGACGTGGCGGTGGTCACGCTGACCGACTCCCAGGGCTCCCGCCCGGTGATCGACCTGGTCGGCCAGGGCGAGACCGAGCCGTACGCGGCCGGCACGACGGCCCGGGTCTTCGGGTGGGGCGACACCACCGGGAGGGGCAACTACTCGCCCGTGCTGCGCGGGGTGGACGTGCCGATCATCGCGGACCAGACCTGCGCGCACGCCTACCCGGGCGGACAGGACGGCAAGTTCGACGCCCGCGGCATGGTCTGTGCGGGCGAGGAGAAGGGTGGCAGGGACGCCTGCCAGGGCGACAGCGGCGGCCCGCTGGTCGTCGCCGGGCGGCTGGTGGGCCTAGTCTCCTGGGGGACGGGCTGCGCCGAGGCGGCCCACCCCGGCGTCTACACCAGGGTGGCCTCGGTCGCGGACGCGGTGCGCTCGGTGCTCTGAGGTGCGCGCCGTGCGCCGCGGGTGACCGGCCGGTCACGTTCTGACGCGGCGTCGGTGCGCAGCGTGCCTGCCCCGGGCAACAGCAGAGCCGGGCGACCGGCCCCCCGAGGGGGACCTGCCGCCCGGCTCACCGGTCACGCGCGGTGCATGGCCGGACACAGCTCGACGCTGGCTGCTGGTGTGGCGCCCGGGATCAGCGCTCGTCGTCGGAGGCCGTGGCGTTGGTGGTGCCGAGCCGGCCGCTCTCGTCCTGTATCTCCACGGCGATCTTCTTGAGCTCGGGCTCGAACTTCCGGCCGTGGTGGGCGCAGAAGAGCAGCTCTCCGCCGCTGGCGAGTACGACGCGCAGGTAGGCCTGGGCGCCGCATCGGTCGCAGCGGTCAGCCGCGGTGAGCGGGCTCGCAGGTGTCAGAACAGTAGTCACGTCGCCTCTTCTCTAGCTCGACGAGCTGTCGTACCAGGGTCAACATCCAACCAGGCCGAAAACGTTCCCGCTCGTGGCTTTTCTTCTCTGAGGATTCTGCTGTGTTGATGAGGACGTGCCCCGGGGGCCGGTGGTTCATGCGTGCCCGTTCCCAGGATCCGCCCGTCGCTCGAACGCCCGATCGGGACGGGGTGCGAGGTCCGCGTAGCATAATCCTCTGCCGGGTTGGAGCATAAGCCCCGTCCCGGGCCCCGGTAGCCTGCATAACGGCAGTTCCGGAGCCTGCACCAGACCCCACGATCCGCCAGGACCGGTGGTACCGGGAGGAGATGGCGCCCCGGAGCCCCGGGTGCCGGTACGGTCCTTGTTCGCGCAGCGCGTACAAGCTGCGCGGAGGCGGCCCGCCGTGCTGGGCACCCGCCGGAGGGGTTCGGGCACCCTGGGCGACGACTGTCGGTGCGGCGTGCTGCACTGGCGGGCGGGCCGGACGCGTGCCGGATGTGACCGATGAGACAGAACTTCACCGAGGAGAGTGCCGCGTGAGTGCCGAAACGACCGTGCCGTCCGCACTGCTGGCCGGCGACGACGGTTCCAACTACACCGCTCGGCACCTGCTCGTCCTGGAGGGCCTGGAGGCGGTTCGCAAGCGCCCCGGCATGTACATCGGCTCGACCGACAGCCGCGGTCTGATGCACTGCCTCTGGGAGATCATCGACAACTCGGTCGACGAGGCGCTGGGCGGCTACTGCGACCGCATCGAGGTCCTGCTGCACCCGGACTCCTCCGTGGAGGTGCGCGACAACGGGCGCGGCATCCCCGTCGACGTCGAGCCCAAGACCGGGCTGTCCGGCGTCGAGGTCGTGATGACCAAGCTGCACGCCGGCGGCAAGTTCGGCGGCGGCTCCTACGCGGCCTCCGGCGGTCTGCACGGCGTCGGCGCCTCCGTGGTGAACGCCCTCTCCGCCCGGCTCGACGTCGAGGTGGACCGCAGCGGTCACACCCACGCGATCAGCTTCCGCCGCGGCACCCCCGGCATCTTCACCGAGACCAGCCCGGACGCCCCCTTCGAGCCGGCCAACGGCCTGACCCGGAGCCGCAAGGTGCCGAAGACCCGCACCGGCACCCGGATCCGCTACTGGGCCGACCGGCAGATCTTCCTCAAGGACGCCAAGCTCTCCCTGGAGAACCTGCACAGCCGCGCCCGGCAGACCGCCTTCCTCGTCCCCGGCCTGACCATCGTCGTGCGTGACGAGCGGCTCACCGAGAGCGAGCAGGTCGAGGAGTCGGTGTTCCGCTACGACGGCGGCATCGCCGAGTTCTGCGAGTTCCTCGCCCCGGACAAGCCGGTCTGCGACGTGCTGCGGCTGCGCGGCGAGGGCACCTTCAAGGAGACCGTGCCCGTCCTCGACGAGCTCGGCCACATGACCCCCACCGAGGTCACCCGCCACCTGGGCGTGGACATCGCGCTGCGCTGGGGCGCCGGCTACGACACCACGCTGCGCTCCTTCGTCAACATCATCGCCACCCCCAAGGGCGGCACCCACGTCACCGGCTTCGAGCGCTCGCTGGCCAAGACCGTCAACGAGGCGCTGCGCTCCGCCAAGCTGCTGCGCGTGGCCGAGGACGACATCACCAAGGACGACGCCACCGAGGGCCTCACCGCGGTGGTCACCGTCCGGCTCGCCGAGCCGCAGTTCGAGGGCCAGACCAAGGAGGTGCTCGGCACCTCGGCGGCCAACCGGATCGTCGCCGCCGTCCTCGCCAAGGAGCTCAAGGCCTTCCTCACCTCGGCCAAGAAGGACCACAAGCTCCAGGCCCGGGCGGTCATGGAGAAGATCGTCGCCGCCGCCCGCACCCGGGTCGCCGCCCGCCAGCACAAGGAGGCCCAGCGCCGCAAGACCGCGCTGGAGACCAGCTCGCTGCCGGCCAAGCTGGCCGACTGCCGCAGCGACGACGTCGACCGCAGCGAACTCTTCATCGTCGAGGGCGACTCCGCGCTCGGCACCGCCAAGCTCGCCCGCAACTCCGAGTTCCAGGCGCTGCTGCCGATCCGCGGCAAGATCCTCAACGTGCAGAAGGCCTCGGTGAGCGACATGCTCAAGAACGCCGAGTGCGCCGCGATCATCCAGGTGATAGGGGCCGGCTCGGGCCGCACCTTCGACATCGACCAGGCCCGCTACGGCCGGGTCATCTTCATGGCCGACGCCGACGTCGACGGCTCGCACATCCGCACCCTGCTGCTGACCCTCTTCCACCGCTACATGCGGCCGATGGTCGAGCAGGGCCGGGTCTTCGCCGCGGTGCCGCCGCTGCACCGGATCGAGCTCACCAACCCCAAGCGCGGCCAGGAGAAGTACCACTACACCTACTCGGACGCCGAACTGCGCTCCACCCTGCTGGAGTTCCAGCGCAAGGGGCTGCGCTGGAAGGACCCGGTGCAGCGGTACAAGGGCCTCGGCGAGATGGACGCCGACCAGCTGGCCGAGACCACCATGGACCCGCGCCACCGCACGCTGCGCCGGATCAACCTGGGCGACCTGGAGCAGGCCGAGAAGGTCTTCGACCTGCTGATGGGCAACGACGTCGCCCCGCGCAAGGAGTTCATCGTGGACTCGGCGGCCACCCTGGACCGCTCCCGCATCGACGCCTGACGCGCCCCGCGCGGCGAGGGCCCTCCACCTCCGGGTGGAGGGCCCTCGTGCTGCCGGTTCCACCCGCGGTCCACCCCGGCTCCGATCAGCGCGGGGCGCCGGATCCGTAGCGTCGGGGAGGTCAGTTCAAGTCTCCCCCCGGGACGGAGTAGTCCGATGTCGGCCCTCGTCAACCTCCTCGTGGTCGTCGCGGTGATGGCCCTGGTCATCCGGCGCCAGATGCGCCCGCAGCGGCTGGACGGCGACCGCCGCTTCTGGGTGCTGCCGGTGGTCCTCGGCGCGCTCGCGCTGCGCGACCCCCGGCTGATCGACCACGAGCACACCGTGCTCTCCGCCACCCTGCTCGGCTGCGGACTCGCGGCGGTGCTCGCGATGGGCTCCGTCTGGGGCTGGACCGTCCGGCTCTGGCGGGCCGAGGACGGCGCGCTCTGGGCCAAGGGCACCAAGGCCACGATGGCCGCCTGGGCCGGGATGATCTTCATCCGGCTCAGCCTCTACGAGACCGGCGCCGTCCTGCACGTCCACCAGGCGAGCAGCGCGCTGCTGCTCAGCCTGGCGGTGCTGCTGCTGGTGCGCTCGCTCGTGGTGAACTGGAGGGCCCGGATGCTGGAGGCCCCGGACCGGGTCGCCGGGCTGCGCTGACCGACCGCTGACCGACCGCACCGAGCTCCGAGGAGGAACCCGTGGCCGGGTGGTACTGGACCCGCTGGCCGTCCCGCGAGGGGCTGGAGCGCGACGCCGAGAGCGGACCGCGCCGGCTGCTCACCGGGCTCGGCCGGGCCGTCCTGCTGATCACCGTCTGCTGGGGGACCTTCGCCGACGGCAGGTACGCGGGCTGGGCGGTGGTGGTGGCGGTGGCCGGGCTGGCCGCCGCCGTCGGCCTCAGCGCCGGCTACCTGCACGCCAGCCGGGAGCAGCACCCGGTGCCCGCGTTCGCCCTGTCCGCGGCGGTCGTCGGCGCGGCCTGGCTGGCGAACTGGGGCGGGGCCATCCTGCTCGCCGACGTGCTCTGGTACGGGCTCGCCGTGACCGCGCTGGTCCGGCTGCCGCCCGCGCCCGCGGTCCTCGTCGCCGCCGCCGCGCTCGGCTCGTACACCGCCGTCAGCTGGGCGAGCTGGCTGAGCATCATCGCGACCGTCGGAGGGCTGGTCATGCTGGGCTACCTGATGCGGCTGGACCTCGAGGCGCGTGGCACCGCCCGCCGGCTGCTGGTCCAGGAGCGCGCCGCCCGGGCCGCCGAGACGGAGAGCGCCGCGCTCGCCGAACGGGCCAGGATCGCCCGGGAGATCCACGACGTGCTCGCCCACAGCCTGTCCGCGCAGCTCGTCCACCTGGAGGCGGCCCGGCTGATGCTGGACGCGGGCACCGACCGCGAGCAGGTCCGCGAACGGGTCGTCGCCGCGCGGCGGATGGCCCAGGACGGGCTGGCCGAGACCAGGCAGGCGCTGTCGGCGCTGCGCGGCGAGTTCACCCCGGTCGGGGAGTTCCTGGTGGAGCTGACCGAGCGGGAGCGCGCCGCGCTGACCGTCACCGGCAGCCCCCGGCCGCTCGCCGCGGAACCGGCCCTCGCCGTGCGGCGCACCGCGCAGGAGGCGGTGACCAACGTCCGCAAGCACGCGCCCGGCGCCCGGTGCTCCGTCGAACTGCGCTACCTGGCGGACGCCGTGGAGCTGGAGGTGCGCAACTCCAGGGCCCCGCGCGGCGAGACGCCCGGAGGGCTCGCGGCCAGCGGCGGCGGGTACGGTCTGCTGGGGATGCGCGAACGCGCGGAACTGCTCGGCGGCACCCTGCTGGCGGGCCCCGAGGACGGAGGGTGGCGCGTGCAGCTGCGGGTGCCGGGGTGAGCGGGCGGGGCGGGTCGGCCCGCGGAGGGCGTGGGCGCCGCGGGGCGGCGACGGGATGCGGCGGGACGGGCGGATGAGCGGCACGGGGACGACCAGGGTGCTGGTGGCGGACGACCAGACGGTGGTGCGCGAGGGCATCGTGATGCTGCTCGGGCTGCTGCCCGGCATCGAGGTGGTCGGCGCGGCGGCGGACGGCGAGGAGGCCGTCGCCCTGGTGGAGCGGCATCACCCGGACGTGGTGCTGATGGACCTGCGGATGCCCCGCTGTGACGGCGTCGAGGCGACCAGGCGGATCCGGACCGCGCACCCGGAGACCGAGGTGGTGGTGCTCACCACCTACGCCGACGACGACTCGCTGTTCCCGGCGCTGCAGGCCGGGGCGCGCGGCTACCTCACCAAGGACGCCGGCGGCGAGGAGATCGCCCGGGCCATCGCGGACGTCCGCTCGGGCGCGGCCGGACTCTCGCCGCAGATCCAACTCCGTTTGCTGGAAAGGCTTTCGGAGCACCCCGGGGCGCCGACGCCGACGCCCCGGGAGCCGGTCGGCCGACGCGGGGCGCTGCCGGACGGGCTGACCGCCCGGGAGGCCGAGGTGCTCGCCCTGATCGCCGACGGGCTCTCCAACGCCGAGATCGCCCAGCGGCTGTTCGTCAGCCAGGCCACCGTGAAGACGCACATCAACAACCTGTTCGCGAAGACCGCGGTGCGGGACCGGGCGCAGGCCGTCGCGTACGCGTTCCGACACGGGATCACCGGTACGCAGCAGTAGTCGGATGAGTGTCTGTCGGATCATCGATCACCTCATCGAGTGAACGTATCTGCAATGGTCAGAGGCGCTGCCCGGCGGCCCCCATGATGGTTCGGGTCAGAGTGCCCGCCGGTCCAGGAGCAGCAGTGCCACAGCAGCAGACCAGCAGTCCCGGGCAGGGGCAGCGATTCGACTGGTGGGCCGCTCCGGCTGCCGCCACCGCCTCCGACCGGACGGCGGCACCCGGCCGACCGGCGGTACCCGGCCAGTCGGCGGTACCCGTTCGGCCGACCCCCGCACGGGAGGTCCCGCCGGCCCCGGCGGTACCCCCGGCCGCAGCCCCGGCCGCCGGGCCGTCGGGCGCCGGGCCGTCCACCGCCGCCGGGTCGTCGGGCGCCGGGCCGTCCGGTGCCGGGCCGGTCGAAGCGCCGCAGCCCTCCCGCGCCGTGGCCACCACCACCGACAGCACCGAGGTGTACCGGGCCGTCCAGCGCAGCGCCGCCTTCCAGGACATCCGCCGCAGCCACCGGGGCTTCGTCTTCCCGGTCAGCGGCGCCTTCCTCTCCTGGTACCTGATGTACGTCGCCGCCCAGGCCGCCGCTCCCGGCGTGATGCGCAGCCAGGTGGCCGGCCCGGTCAACGTGGCCTGGCTGCTCGGCCTGCTGCAGTTCGCCACCACCTTCGTGCTCACCTGGCTCTACGCCCGCAACGCCCGGACCAAGCGCGACCGCGCCGCCCTGGGCCTGCGCTGGGACACCCAGGACCAGCTGCGATGACGACCGCCACCCCGCCCCCCGTCGCCCCCACCGGCGACCACCACGACCTCGCCATCGCGCTGTTCGCGGTCATCGTCCTGGTCACCCTGGCGATCACCCTCTGGGTCGGCCGCAAGGGCGGCGCCGCCGAGGACTTCTACGCCGGCGGCCGCGACTTCACCCCGCTGCAGAACGGCTTCGCGCTCTCCGGCGACTACCTCTCCGCGGCCTCCTTCCTCGGCGTCGCCGGACTGATCGCGCTGTACGGCTACGACGGCGTGCTCTACAGCATCGGCTTCCTGGTCGCCTGGCTGGTGGTGCTGATGCTGGTCGCCGAACTCGTCCGCAACGCCGGCCGGTACACCCTCGCCGACGTGCTCGCACTGCGGCTGCGCCGCCGCAAGGTGCGGGCCGCGGCCGGCGGCGCCAGCGTCGTCGTCACCCTGCTCTACCTGGTCGCCCAGATGGTCGGCGCGGGCTCGCTGGTCGCCCTGCTGCTCGGCACCAGCAGCCCGCACGCCCGGACCTGGACCATCGTCGCCGTCGGCGCCCTGATGATCGTCTACGTCACGGTCGGCGGGATGCGGGCCACCACCTGGATCCAGATCGTCAAGGCCGTCCTGCTGATCGCCGGCTCGGTGCTGCTCACCGTGCTGCTGATGGTCCGCTTCCACGGCGACGTGGGCGAGCTGATGCGCCAGGCCGCCCAGCACAGCGGGGCCGGGCACCGCTACCTCGAACCCGGTCTCAAGTACGGTGCCACCTTCACCAGCCGGCTCGACTTCTTCAGCCTGGGACTCGCCCTGGTGCTCGGCACCGCCGGGCTGCCGCACATCCTGTCCCGCTTCTACACCGTGCCCACCGCACGGGCCGCCCGCCGCTCCACGATGTGGGCGATCGGCCTGGTCGGCGGCTTCTACCTGATGGCCATCGCCCTGGGCCTGGGTGCGACCGCGCTGGTGGGCTCGGCCGAGGTCCGGCACGCCAACTCGGCCGGGAACACCGCCGTCCCGCTGCTCGCCCTGGTGCTGGGCGGCGGCAACGGCAGCACCGGCGGGGTCGTGCTGTTCGCCCTGATCTCGGCGATCGCCTTCGCCACCATCCTCGCCGTGGTCGCCGGGCTCACCCTGGCCTCCTCGGCGGCCTTCGCCCACGACATCTGGGCCGGCGCCTGGCGCGGCCGCCCGCGCCGCCGGTCCCTGCTGCGGCGCGGGGCCGTGCCGGCGTCCCGGCCCGGCGCCGGGCCGGCCGGTGACGGGGCCACCGACCTGGCCACCGACCAGGAGGTCGGGGTGGCCCGGATCGCGGCCGTCGGGATCGGTGCCGCGGCCATCGCGATCAGCCTCTTCGCCCAGCAGCTGAACGTCGCCTTCCTGGTCGGCCTGGCCTTCGCGGTGGCGGCCTCCGCCAACCTGCCGGTGCTGCTCTACAGCCTGTTCTGGTCGAGGTTCACTGCCCGCGGCGCGGTCTGGTCGGTGTACGGCGGGCTCGTCCCGGCGATCGTGCTGGTGCTGTTCTCCCCGGTGGTGTCCGGCACCAAGGTGGCGCTCTTCCCCGGCGTGGACTTCCACTGGTTCCCGCTGGAGAACCCCGGCATCGTCTCCATCCCGCTCGGCTTCCTGGCCGGCTGGATCGGGACGCTCACCTCGCCCGAACCCGCCGACGCGGACCGCTTTGCCGAGCTGGAGGTGCGTGCCCTCACCGGTGCGGGCGCGGCCTGAGCGCCGCGTCCCGGGGAACCCCGGCGGGCCTGGGGCCGCCGGGGTTCCCCCCTGTCCGCCGCCGGGCGGCCGGCGTCGTTCACCGCCGGACGGTCGGGTCCGTTCACCGGTGGCAGGGCCCGTTCACCGTCGGGCGGCCAGGCCGTAGCGGTGCTCGGGCCGGCCGGTGTCGCCGTAGCGCAGGGTGAGCCGCAGCCGGGCGTCCCGCTCCAGCTGCTTGAGGTAGCGCTGCGCGGTCGAGCGGCTCAGCCCGGTGGCCTCCGCGACCTCCTGCGCCGACAGCGGCCGGCCCGCCTGCCGCAGCACCCCCAGCACCAGGTCGGTGGTGGGCGCCGAATGGCCCTTCGGCAACGGGCCGGCCGGGGAGGCCGCGCTGCGCAGGGTCGCGAACAGCCGGTCCACCTCGTCCTGGCCCGCCTCCCGGGCCGGCGCGGCCAGCGCGTGCCGCAGCTGCGCGTACGCGACCAGCTTGTCCCGCAGGCCGGCGAAGGTGAACGGCTTGACCAGGTACTGCAGGGCGCCGTGCTGCATCGCGGCGTGCACCGTGGACACGTCCCGGGCGGCCGTCACCATCATCACGTCGCAGGCCACCTGCCGCTCCCGCAGCCGGCGCACCAGGGCCAGGCCGGTCTCGTCCGGCAGGTGGTGGTCGAGCAGCAGCAGGTCCACCGGGCGGCGTTCCAGGGCGGCCAGCGCCTCCCCGGCCGAGTGGGCGGTGCCGGTGACCCGGAAGCCCGGCACCCTGGCCACGTAGGCGGCGTGCACGTCCGCGACCCGGAAGTCGTCGTCCACCACGAGTACGTCGATCATCACGCCTCCACGAGCTGAGTGGTGAGCAGGGCCTCGGGCAGCTCGACGGTGAACCGGGCGCCGCCGAGCGGCCCCGCGTCGAGCACGATCCGGCCGCCGGTCCGTTCGACCAGCCGCCGCACCATCGCCAGGCCCAGCCCGCGCGGACGGTGCGCGGGTGCGTCCTTGCTGGTCCACCCCTCCTCGAAGACCTGCTCGCGCAGCTCCTCCGGCACCCCCGGGCCGCTGTCCGCGACCTGCAGCAGCAGCGTGGAGCCGGCCGCCGCCAGCGTCACCTCCACCCGGCCGCCCCCGCCCGGCGCCACCGCGTCCACCGCGTTGTCGATCAGGTTGCCGAGCACCGTCACCAGCGCCCGCGCGTCCACCACCGCGTCCGGCAGGTGCGCCGCCGGGGCCAGCACCAGCCGCACTCCGCGCTCGCCCGCCACCGCCGACTTGCCCGCCAGCAGCGCCGCCGCGTGCGGGTCCTGCACCTGTTCGGCGATCCGCGCGGCCACCGCCGCGTGCGAACCCGACTGCTCCGAGATGAACGCCACCGCCTGCTCGTGGCGGCCCAGCTCCAGCAGGCCCAGCAGGGTGTGCATCCGGTTGGCGTGCTCGTGGTCCTGCGCCCGCAGCGCCTCGGTCAGGCTACGGGTGGTGTCCAGCTCGCGGACCAGCGACTCCAGCTCGGTGCGGTCGCGCAGCGTCACCACCGCGCCGCGCTCGGCCGTGGTCGTCCGGTTCACCACCAGCACCCGGTCGTCCCGGACGGCCGGCAGGTCGGTGCCGGTGATCCGCCCGGCCAGCACGTCCGCCAGCCGGCCCGGCGGCAGCACCGCGTCGATCGGCCGGCCGGTGCAGTCCGCGGGCAGGCCGAGCAACCGCACCGCCTCGTCGTTCGCCAGCCGGATCCGCCCGCGCTCGTCCAGCGCCACCATGCCCTCGCGGATGCCGTGCAGCATCGCCTCCCGCTCCACCAGCAGCGCCGAGATGTCGGCCAGCGCGATGTTATGGGTGCGCCGCTTCAGCCGTCGGGCCAGCGCCAGCGTCGCGACCGTCCCGGCGGCCAGGCCGGCCCCCGCGCACAGCAGGATCCCGGTGAGCATCTTCAGCAGCCGGCGGCGGATCGAGTCGTCGCTGATGCCCACCGACACCTCGCCGACGATCCGGCCGTCCGCGACCCGCAGCGGCACCTTGCCGCGGGCGGTGCGGCCCAGGGTGCCCTGCTGGATCGCGGTGACGCTGCGCCCGCTGAGCGCCGGCTCCGGGTCGGTGCTGACCCGCTGGCCGATCCGGTCCGGGTCGGTGTGCGAGAGCCGGATGCCCTCCAGGTCGGTGACCACCACGAAGCTGGCGCCGGTGGCCAGCCGGATCTGTTCGGCGTTGCGCTGCGCGGTCGCCGAGTCCCGGGCGTCGGCGGCCCGTGCGATCACCTCGTGGGTGGCGGTGGCCTGGGCGATCGACAGCGCCCGCTGCATCGCGTCGTGGTCCAGCTCGCTGCTGACCGGGGCCAGGAACAGCCCGGCGGTCACCGCGGTGACACCGACGGTGACGACGGTCTGGCTCAGCAGCAGTTGTGCGAAGACCCGGCGGGGCCAGTGGGGCAGCTTCATCCGGGCCTCCTCTCGGCGGCGGGGCAGCGGGTCGGTGCGTCGGCGGGTCGTTCGGCAGGGCGGATCGGGCGGGTCGGCGGCGGGGCAGCGGGTCGGCCGGGGCGGTCCGGCCGGGTGGGGGGTTGGGACACCCTATGTTTCCGGCCTGTTTCTGTCAGCCGCGTCCCCGCAGTTGTAGCGCAAGCAAAACGAGCAGAACACCCCTCAATGCGGAGAAACCGCAGTACGCCGAGAAGCCTCCCGCCGGGGCCGGGCCCGCTCCTACCGTCCTGGGGCAAGCACAGACCCGGGAGGAAACATGAGCAACACCCCGGCGATCGAGCTGACCGGCGCGACGAAACGGTTCCGCACCCCTTCCGGGGCCCTGCACACCGCCGTCCACGATCTCGATCTGACCGTCGCCCAGGGCGAGTTCGTCGCCGTCGTCGGGCCCACCGGCTGCGGGAAGTCCACCACGCTGACCCTGGTCAGCGGCCTGGAGGAGCCCACCGAGGGGGAGGTCCGGGTCCACGGCGAGCCCGTCCGCGGGATCGACCCCAAGGTGGGCTTCGTCTTCCAGCAGGACGCCGTCTTCCCCTGGCGCACCGTCCTGTCCAACGTGATGGCCGGGCCGCGCTTCCGCGGGGTGCCCGCCGCCGAGGCCAGGGAACGGGCCCGGGACTGGCTCGGCCGGGTCGGCCTCGCCGCCTTCGAGGACCGCTACCCGCACCAGCTGTCCGGCGGCATGCGCAAGCGCGTGGCGCTCGCCCAGACCTTCGTCAACGACCCGGCCATCCTGCTGATGGACGAGCCGTTCTCCGCCCTCGACGTGCAGACCCGCGCCCTGATGTCCGACCAGCTGCTGGAGCTGTGGGCCGGGACGGGCTCCTCCGTCGTCTTCGTCACCCACGACCTGGACGAGGCGATCGCGCTCGCCGACCGGGTCGTCGTCATGACCGCCGGACCGGCCACCGTCAAGGAGGTCTTCACCGTCGACCTGCCGCGGCCGCGCACCGTCGAGGCGGTCCGGCTGGAGCCGAGGTTCGTCGAGCTGTACCGCGAGATCTGGGCCTCGCTCGGCGAAGAGGTGCGCATCACCAGGGAGAGAGGAGCGGGTCGTGCCGCTTGAGACCGCACCGGCCGCCGCCACCGCCCCGGCCGTCACCACCAGGACCGAGGCCCGCGAACGGGCCGCCCGCAACCGCAGACTCACCGTGTACGGCGCCCGCATCGCGGTCCTCGTCGCCTTCCTCGGTCTCTGGGAGCTGTGCGCCCGCACCGACGTCATCGACCCCTTCAACTTCTCGCAGCCGTCGAGGATCTGGGACCAGATCTGGCAGTGGGTCACCCACGGCACCGCGCAGGGCTCGCTCGGCGAGCAGATCGGCTACACCCTCTACGAGGCCCTCACCGGCTGGGTGATCGGCGTGACCGGCGGCGTGCTGCTCGGCATCGCGCTCGGCCGGATCCGCTTCCTGGCCGACGTGTTCGGGCCCTACATCAAGGTGCTCAACGCCATCCCGCGCATCGTGCTCGCCCCGATCTTCCTGATCTGGTTCGGCCTCGGCCCGGCCTCCAAGGTCGCCTCCGCCGTGGTCCTGGTGTTCTTCCCGGTGTTCTTCAACGCCTTCCAGGGCGCCCGCGAGGTGGACCGCAACCTCGTCGCCAACGCCCGCATCCTCGGCGCCGACAACCGCAGGGTCACCCTCCAGGTGGTCATCCCCGCCGCCACCACCTGGATCTTCACCAGCCTGCACGTCAGCTTCGGCTTCGCCCTCATCGGCGCCATCGTCGGCGAGTACATCGGCGCCACCAAGGGCCTCGGACTGCTCGTCGCCGCCGCCCAGGGCACCTTCAACGCGGCCGGCGTCTACGCCGCGATGACCATCCTCGCCGTCGTCGCGCTGCTCACCGAGGGCCTGCTGACCTTCGCCGAGAAGAAGCTCTTCCGCTGGAAGCCCGCCGACGCGGGCGACGGCCGCTGACCCCCTCCCACCCCAGAGAGGCACCCCCACCCATGCGCAGATCCACCGCCCTCGCCCTCGCCGCCGCGCTCCTCCTGCCGCTCACCGCCTGCGCCAACGACGCCGCCACCTCCACCCACGGCGCCGCCGCCGCACCGGCCGACCGGCAGGTCGACGGACCCAAGGTCAAGATCATGGTGGGTGGCCTCGACAAGGTCATCTACCTGCCCGCGATGCTCACCCAGCGGCTCGGCTACTTCGCCGACGCCGGCGTCAACGTCGAGCTGATGAGCGAGCCCGCCGGCGTCAACGCCACCACCGCCCTGCTCGCCGGCGACGTCCAGGGCGCCGTCGGCTTCTACGACCACACCATCGACCTGCAGGCCAAGGGCAAGATCGTCGAGTCCGTCGTGCAGTTCTCGCAGGCCCCCGGCGAGGTCGAGATCGTCTCCACGAAGCAGGCCGACGCCATCAGGTCCGGCGCCGACTTCAAGGGCCGCAAGCTCGGCGTCACCAGCATCGGCTCCTCCACGGACTTCCTCACCAAGTACCTCGCCGTCAAGAACGGCGCCGCCGTCAGCGACTTCAGCCCGATCGCCGTCGGCGCCGGCCAGACCTTCATCGCCGCGCTCCAGCAGGGCAGCATCGACGCCGGGATGACCACCGACCCGACCGTCGCCACCATCCTCGACAAGGGCCTCGGCAAGGTCCTCTACGACATGCGCACCCCCGAGGGCTCCCGCCAGGCGCTCGGCGGCCTCTACCCCTCCTCGTCGCTCTACATGAACACCGACTGGGTGGAGAAGAACAAGGGCACCACCCAGAAGCTCGCCGACGCCTTCGTCCGGACCCTGCGGTGGATGTCCGGCCACAGCCCCGAGGAGATCGCCGCGAAGATGCCCGCGGACTACGCGCAGGGCGGCGCCGAGCAGTACGCGGCCGCCATCAAGGCCACCCTGCCGATGTTCACCACCGACGGCGTCATGCCCGCCGACGGCCCGAAGACCGTCCTCGCCGTGCTCGCAGCCTTCCACCCGGACGTCAAGGGCAAGGAGGGCACCATCGACCTCGCCCGCACGTACACCACCGAGTTCGTCGGGAAGGCCGCCACCGGCTGACCCGACCGGTACGTGACGGCCCCGGGCACCCCGTGGACAGCAGGCCGGGGGCCGTCCACGCGCCACGGTCCCGCGCCCACCCCCACGGGCGCGGGGCCGCGCCGCGTCCCGGGCCGGTGCGCCCGGTGCGGCGTATCGGGCGCCCGTGGTCCGGGGCCCCGCAGTCCGGTGCTGTGTGGTCCGGGGCCGTGCCGCGGGCCCACGGACCGGCGGCAACCCCGGTTCAGAGCCCCCGGACCGACAGCACGTCCATCCGCGACGGCGACCCGGCGGCCTTGCCGCAGCTCTCCGGACGCGGCGGCTCGCTCGCCCCCTCCAGGACGTCCACCTCCCAGGCCCGGCCGTCCCCGTGCATCACCGCGACCAGCCAGCGGCCGTCGCCGTCCGGCCGCTGCACCAGCGTCAGTGCGTCCACCCTCGTCTCCCCGGTCGCCAGCCGCACCGCGTGCTCGGCCGCCTGGCCCGGACGGTCCCAGCCCGAACAGCCCCGCGACCACTCCGGCACCATGTGCCCGGCCGCCGTCGCCGCCAGCACCTCCTTGGCGGTCTCCGCCGTCAGCCGCCCGTACGCGTACCCGTACGGCAGCACCAGCATCGTGGGGGAGAAGCGGTGCCCGCCGAGGTGCGTCACCTCCCACACCTCGCTGTGCCCGGCCGCCGCCAGCTCCGCCGCCAACGGGCGGCCCAGCAGCGCGCAGCAGCGGTCCCGCCGCCCGTTGGTGCACACCAGCGCCACCGGGCCGCCGACGTGCTCCACCCCGAAACCGCCGTGGTCACCCACGCCCAGCGCCGCGAAGTCCAGCCCCAGCAGCTCCTCCGGATCCGCCACCCCGGCCCGGCGCACCCAGCCGCGACCCGGCACCGTGTGCGCCACGATCACCTCGCGGCGCGCCGTCGGCAGGCAGTCCGCGTGCCGGCCCGGCCGCCGGACCAGCGCCACCCGCACCCCGGTGCCCGCCGCGGCCGCCTCCAGCGCCCGGCCCACCCGCGGATCCAGGTGGCTCTCCCCGAGCGCCTTCGCGCCCCAGGGCCCGTTCTGCTCCACCAGCAACCAGGTGGCCGCCACCGCCGCCGTGGCGGTCAGCGGCTCCGACAGTTCACGCGACACGGTCGCACAGGTGCTCACCCGGGCAAGGCTACCCTCACCAAAACGCCGGAGGGGGCGCCCAGTCGGGCACCCCCTCCGGATCGACCGGGCCCTGCTCCGGAGAGGCCGGGCCGGCCCTGCTCCGGCGCGGCTCGGACGCTACGCCGGGCCGGCCACCACCGCGATCGCGCCCGTCACCGGCGTACCCGAACCGTCCCGGCGCGGGTCGCGCTCCGGCAGGCCCACCGGCGCCCCCTTGTCGGTGGCCGCCCGGGCCGGGGCCGCCCCCGCCCAGGCGAAGGTCAGCGCGTCCTCGCCGCGCAGGAAGCGCTGGCAGCGCACGCCGCCCGTCGCCCGGCCCTTGCGCGGGTACTGCTCGAACGGCGTCACCTTCCACGACGTCTGCTCGCCGCCGGAGAGCGTCCCCGACGCCCCCGCGACCGACACCACCACCGCGTCCGAAGCCGGATCCACCGCCGTGAACGACAGCACCCGCGCCCCGTCCGACAGCTTGATGCCCGCCATGCCGCCCGCCGGGCGGCCCTGCGGACGGACCTGCCCCGCCGGGTAGCGCAGCAACTGCGCGTCCGAGGTGATGAACACCAGGTCCTCGTCGCCGGTGCGCAGCTCGACCGCGCCCACCAGCTCGTCACCCTCCTTGAGGGCGATCACCTCGAACTCGTCCTTGTTCGCCGGCCACTCCGGCACCACCCGCTTCACCACGCCCTGCACCGTGCCCAGCGCCAGCCCGGGCGAGGACTCGTCCAGCGTGGTCAGCGCCAGCACCCGCTCCCCGGCCTCCAGCCGCAGGAACTCGCCCACCGCCGCACCGCCGGCCAGCGTCGGCGACGGAGTCGGCGGCAGCGCCGGCAGGTCGATCACCGGAAGCCGCAGCACCCGGCCCGCCGACGTGACCACGCCCACGTCCGCCCGCGCCGTCGCCGGCACCGCCGACACGATCACGTCGTGCTTCGCACGCGACTCCGACAGCTCGAACGGCTCGCCGTCCGCCGTCCGCGCCAGCAGGCCCGTCGACGACAGCAGGACCCGGCACGGATCGTCCGCCACCTCCAGCGGCACCGACAGCGCCGCCGACGGCACCGCACCGGCCTCCAGCAGCACCGTGCGCCGCTCCGTCCCGAACTGCTTGGCCACCGCGCCCAGTTCGGAGGAGACCACGCTGCGCAGCCGGGTGTCCGACTCCAGGATCTCCGTCAGCTCCGCGATCTCCGCGTTCAGCTTCGCCTTCTCCTGCTCCAGCTCCACCCGGTCGAAGCGGGTCAGCCGGCGCAGCGGGGTGTCCAGGATGTACGCCGTCTGCGTGTCCGACAGCGAGAAGCGCTCCATCAGGCGCTCCTTCGCCTGCGCCGCGTTGTCACTCGACCGGATGATCGCGATGACCTCGTCGATGTCGAGCAGCGCCACCAGCAGGCCCTCGACCAGGTGCAGCCGCTCCTCCCGCTTGCGGCGGCGGAAGTCGCTGCGCCGGCGCACCACCGTGAAGCGGTGGTCGACGTAGACCTCCAGCAGCTCCTTCAGACCCAGCGTCAGCGGCTGGCCGTCGACCAGCGCCACGTTGTTGATGCCGAAGGTCTCCTCCATCGGCGTCAGCTTGTACAGCTGCTCCAGCAGCGCCTCCGGCACGAAGCCGTTCTTCACCTCGATCACCAGCCGCAGCCCGTGCTCGCGGTCGGTCAGGTCCTTGACGTCCGCGATGCCCTGCAGCTTCTTCGCGTTGACCAGGTCCTTGATCTTCGAGATGACCTTCTCCGGGCCGACGTTGTACGGCAGCTCGGTGACCACGATGCCCTTGCGGCGGGCCGTCACCGCCTCCACCGTCGTCGTCGCCCGGATCTTGAACGTGCCGCGGCCCGACTCGTACGCGTCCCGGATCCCCGACAGGCCCACGATCCGCCCGCCCGTCGGCAGGTCCGGACCGGGCACGAACCGCATCAGCGTGTCCAGGTCCGCGTTCGGGTGCTTGATCAGGTGCCGGGCCGCGGCCACCACCTCGGACAGGTTGTGCGGCGGCATGTTCGTCGCCATGCCGACCGCGATCCCCGTCGCGCCGTTCACCAGCAGGTTCGGGAACGCCGCCGGCAGCGCCAGCGGCTCCTGCTCGCTGCCGTCGTAGTTGGGGCCGAAGTCGACGGTGTCCTCGTGGATCGACTCCACCATCGCCATCGACGCGGCCGTCAGCCGCGACTCGGTGTACCGCATCGCGGCCGGCGGGTCGTCGTTGCCCAGCGAACCGAAGTTCCCGTGCCCGTCGATCAGCGGCAACCGCATCGAGAACGGCTGCGCCATCCGGACGACCGAGTCGTAGATCGACGCGTCGCCGTGCGGGTGCAGCCGACCCATCACCTCGCCCACCAGACGGGCGCACTTCACGTGCCCGCGCTCCGGACGCAGGCCCATCTCGTTGGCCTGGTACAGGATCCGGCGGTGCACCGGCTTCAGACCGTCCCGCGCGTCGGGAAGCGCACGCGAGTAGATCACCGAGTAGGCGTACTCCAGGAAGGAGCCCTGCATCTCGTCCACGACGTCGACGTCGAGGATCCGCTCCTCGAAGTCTCCGGGCGGCGGGGTCTGCGAACTGCGGCGGGCCATCGCGGCGGGGCTCCCTTACGTCTCGCTTGCAGTGTCTCGGTCTGCTCTGTCGTCCATCCGCCGGCCCCCGTCAACAGGGCGCGGCGCCCCCATTGTGGACCCTCCCGCCGACACTCCCGGCCAGCGCCCCTCTTCCGCCCCTGGCGAACGCCCCGTCCGCGCGGACACAAACGCGCCTCCCACGCGTTGCACCACAATGGGGGACGCCACACCAACCCCGACATCGACGACGGGAAGGACCCGAGCGCATGGCCAACCCGGCCCCCGCCTCCAGCCGAGGCATCGCCATCACCGAGCACCGCCTGGCCAACGGCCTGCGGGTCGTCCTCTCCGAGGACCACCTCACCCCGGTGGCCGCGGTCTGCCTCTGGTACGACGTCGGCTCCCGGCACGAGGTCAAGGGCCGCACCGGCCTCGCCCACCTCTTCGAGCACCTGATGTTCCAGGGCTCCGCGAACGTGTCCAACAACGGCCACTTCGAGCTCGTCCAGGGAGCCGGCGGCTCGCTCAACGGCACCACCAGCTTCGAGCGCACCAACTACTTCGAGACCATGCCCGCCCACCAGCTGGAGCTCGCCCTCTGGCTGGAGGCCGACCGCATGGGCTCGCTGCTCGTCGCCCTCGACGAGACGTCCATGGAGAACCAGCGCGACGTCGTCAAGAACGAGCGCCGCCAGCGCTACGACAACGTCCCGTACGGCACCGCCTTCGAGAAGCTCACCGCGCTCTCGTTCCCCGACGGCCACCCGTACCACCACACCCCCATCGGCTCCATGGCCGACCTCGACGCCGCCACCCTCGAGGACGCCCGCGCGTTCTTCCGCACCTACTACGCGCCCAACAACGCCGTCCTCTCCGTCGTCGGCGACATCGACCCCGAGCAGACCGTCGCCTGGGTCGAGAAGTACTTCGGCAGCATCCCCGGCCACGACGGCAAGCAGCCCCCGCGCTCCGGGGAACTCCCCGCCACGATCGGCCGCGAACTGCGCGAGCCCGTCCACGAGGACGTCCCCTCCCGCGCGCTGATGGCCGCCTACCGCCTCCCGCACGACGGCACCCGCGAGGCCGACGCCGCCGACCTCGCCCTCACCATCCTCGGCAGCGGCGAGTCCAGCCGCCTCTACAACCGGCTCGTCCGCCGCGACCGCACCGCCGTCGCCGCCGGCTTCGGCCTGCTCCGCCTCGCCGGCGCCCCCAGCCTCGGCTGGCTCGACGTCAAGACCTCCGGCGACGCCACCATCGCGCAGATCGACGCCGCCGTCGACGAGGAGCTCGCCCGCTTCGCCGCCGAGGGCCCCACCGCCGCCGAACTCGAGCGCGCCCAGGCCCAGATCGAGCGCGAGTGGCTCGACCGGCTCACCACCGTCGCCGGCCGCGCCGACGAACTCTGCCGCTACGCCGTCCTGTTCGGCGACCCCAAGCTGCTCAACGACGCCCTCCCGAAGGTCCTCGACGTCACCGCCGAGGAGGTCCAGGCCGTCGCCCAGGCCCGGCTCCACCCCGACAACCGGGCCGTCCTCGTCTACGAGCCCACCACGGCCGACGACACCGACGACACCGACGACGACACCGCCACCGACGCCTCCCAGGAGGGTGCCGCCGTATGAGCACCGACCACGCCCCCGCGATGACCTTCCACCCCCAGCCCCGGCCCGGCACCCCCAGCCCGTGGGCGTTCCCCGCCCCCGAGCGCGCCTCCCTCGGCAACGGCATCACCGTGCTGCACTGCCACCGGCCCGGCCAGCAGCTCGTCGCCGTCGAGGTCCTCCTCGACGTCCCGCTCGCCGCCGAACCCGAGGGCCTCGACGGCGTCGCCGCCATCCTCGCCCGCGCCCTCAACGAGGGCACCGACACCCTCAGCGCCGAGGAGTTCGCCGCCGAGCTCGAGCGCGCCGGCGCCACCCTCGACGCCCACGCCGACCACCCCTGCATCCGGGTCTCCCTCGAGGTCCCCGCCTCCCGACTGCAGCGCGGCCTCTCCCTGCTCGCCGACGCCCTGCGCGCCCCCGCCCTCCCCGAGGACGAGATCGAGCGCCTCGTCGCCAACCGCCTCGACGAGATCGTCCACGAGCAGGCCAACCCCGCCCGGCGCGCCGCCAAGGCCCTCTACGCCGAGCTCTTCGACGCCGCCGACCGGCTCTCCCGGCCCCGCAGCGGCACCGCCGACACGGTCAAGTCCATCGACCGCGCCGCCGTCAAGGCCTTCTACGACGCCCACGTGCGCCCCGCCACCAGCACCGTCGTGGTGGTCGGCGACCTCACCGGCACCGACCTGCCCGCCCTCCTGGAGAGCACCCTCGGCACCTGGACCGGCAGCGCCGCCGAAGCCTCCGTCCACGCGCCCGTCACCGGCGACGACCACGGCCGCGTCGTCATCGTCGACCGCCCCGGCTCCGTCCAGACCCAGCTGCTGATCGGCCGCATCGGCCCCGACCGGCACGACCCCGTCTGGGCCGCCCAGATCCTCGGCACCTACTGCCTCGGCGGCACCCTCACCTCCCGCCTCGACCGCGTCCTGCGCGAGGAGAAGGGCTACACCTACGGCGTCCGCTCCTTCGCCCAGCCGCTGCGCTCCGCCGCCGACGGCAGCGGCCGCTCGCTGCTCGCCATCAGCGGATCGGTGGACACCGCCTCCACCGCCCCCGCGCTCGAGGACACCTGGAAGATCCTGCGCCTCCTCGCCGCCGAGGGCCTCACCGACGCGGAGCGCGACGAGGCCGTGCAGTTCCTGGTCGGCGTGGCGCCGCTGAAGTACGAGACCGCGGGCTCCGTCGCCGGGACGCTGGCCGACCAGGTCGAGCAGCACCTGGCCGACGACTACCAGGCCGAGGTCTACCGGCAGCTCGCCGAACTGCCCACGGCCGCCGCCACCGAGGCCGTCGTCGCCGCCTTCCCGCCGGACCGCCTCGTCACCGTCCTGGTCGGCGACGCCGCCGCCATCGCCGAGGACGTGCGGGCCCTCGGCATCGGCGAGGTCACCGTCGTCAGCTGACGCCTCCGGCCTCCCGCACGGGCCCGGTGGAGCACCCGCTCCACCGGGCCCGTCGCGTCGTTAAATGCCTTGCGGGCCCACGCCGTTCCGTGGGTGAATCGTCCCCGGCACAGACGTGCGAACGGCGACGGAGGAAGGGAGGCGGCACCATGCGGGTCGAGCGAGCCATACGACGACGCTCCCCAAGGCCGTACCTCCCCCGTACCGCCCAGGGCTGCTGAGCCCCACCCCTGACTTCCCCGAGCCGCACCGGGATCCTTCGCGCGGCACCCCACCCTTCACGTGAACCACGCCTTCGCGTGACCACCCGACCCCTGGAGGTCGTTCACCCATGTCGTACACCGAAGTCCCCGGCGTCCGGGTCCCGATCCGGATGTGGACCGATCCGGCCACGGTCGAGGGCCAGGCCCTGCAGCAGCTGCGCAACATCAGCTCGCTGCCCTGGCTGCACGGCCTCGCCGTGATGCCCGACGTCCACCTGGGCAAGGGCGCGACGGTCGGCTCCGTCATCGCGATGAAGGGCGCGGTCTGCCCGGCGGCGGTCGGCGTCGACATCGGCTGCGGGATGAGCGCGGTGAAGACCTCGCTCACCGCCGCGGACCTCCCGGACGACCTGTCCCGGCTGCGCTCCAAGATCGAGCAGGCCATCCCGGTCGGCCGCGGCCTGCACACCGACCCGGTCGACCCGGCCAAGCTGCACGGCTTCCGGGCGGCGGGCTGGGACGACTTCTGGCACCGCTTCGACGGGGTGGCGGAGGAGGTCAAGTGGCGCCGCGAGCGGGCGATGCAGCAGATGGCGACGCTGGGTGGAGGAAATCATTTCATCGAAGTATGTGTCGATACGACTGGTTCGGTCTGGCTCATGCTGCACTCCGGATCGCGCAACATCGGCAAGGAACTGGCGGAGCACCACATGGGCGTCGCGCAGTCCCTCCCGCACAACCAGGGGCTGGTCGACCGGGACCTCGCCGTCTTCATCGCGGACACCCCGCAGATGGCCGCGTACCGTCAGGACCTCTTCTGGGCCCAGGAGTACGCCAAGAACAACCGTGCGGTGATGATGGCGCTCTTCCAGGACGTCGTGCGCCGTGAGTTCCCCAGGGCGAAGGTCGCCTTCGACGAGGTCATCAGCTGCCACCACAACTACGTGGCGGAGGAGCGGTACGACGGGGTCGACCTGCTGGTGACCCGCAAGGGCGCGATCCGGGCCGGTTCCGGTGACTACGGGATCATCCCGGGCTCGATGGGTACCGGCTCCTACATCGTCCGCGGCCTGGGCAACGAGGCGTCGTTCAACTCCGCCTCGCACGGCGCCGGCCGCAAGATGAGCCGCACGGCGGCGAAGAAGCGGTTCAGCACGGCGGACCTGGTCGAACAGACCAAGGGCGTCGAGTGCCGCAAGGACGGCGGCGTGGTGGACGAGATCCCGGGCGCCTACAAGAACATCGAGAAGGTCATCGAGCAGCAGAAGGACCTGGTCGAGGTGGTCGCGCACCTCAAGCAGGTCGTCTGCGTGAAGGGCTGATCAACGCCGGCAGCTGATCAACGCCGACAGGGGTGCACCACGCGTGGTGCACCCCTGTCGGGCGGGGGGTGGGCTCAGGCCGCGGCCGGGAGCTCGTCGAGGCCTTCCTGGACGAGCTTGGCGAGGCGGTCGAGGGCCTCGTCGGCGTTCTCGGCGTCGGAGGCGAGGACGACCTCCTCGCCGCCCTGGGCGCCCAGGCCGAGCAGGCCGAGCATGGAGGCGGCGTTGACGGGGGTGCCGCCGGGCTTGGCGATGGTGATCGGCACGCCGGTGGCCGTGACGGCCCGGACGAAGATCGAGGCGGGACGGGCGTGCAGGCCCTCGGCCCAACCGATGGTGACGCGGCGCTCGGCCATGAGACGTGCCTTTCCGGTGAAGCTGGTCACGGCCGTGCTCGGAGGAGCGGGGGGACGGCCATGTTGTCTAGACCAGTGTTGCACGCAGCCGGCCCCCGCGAACCGTCGCGTTCAGGACTTGTGATTGTTTCTTTTCGGGGCATAAGGCCCGGCCAGTGGCCCTGTCCACCCTGCCGCGAGCGCCTGTCCGGCGCCATTCGGCCCGCTGCCGGATAACCTGACGAATGTGGACGACTCCGCGGTGGCGAACCCCGAGCAACCGGACTATCCGCAGCACTGGGAGGCCGACATCCTGCTGCGCGACGGCGGCACGGCCCGGATCCGGCCGATCACGCCGGACGATGCCGGGCGGCTCGTGGAGTTCTACGAGCAGGTCTCGGACCAGTCCAAGTACTTCCGCTTCTTCGCCCCCTACCCCCGGCTGTCCGACAAGGACGTCCGCCGCTTCACCCACCACGACTTCGTGAACCGGGTGGGCCTCGCGGTGGTGATCCGGGACCACTTCATCGCCACCGTCCGCTACGACCGGATCGACGCCGACGGCCGCCCGTCCGACACCGGTACGGAGGCCGAGGTCGCGTTCCTGGTGCAGGACGCCCACCAGGGCCGCGGGGTGGCCTCGGCGCTGCTGGAGCACATCGCCGCGGTGGCGCAGGAGCGCGGGATCCGCCGCTTCCAGGCGGAGGTGCTGCCGGAGAACCGGAAGATGGTGAAGGTCTTCACCGATGCCGGCTACACCCAGCGCCGCAGCTTCGCCGACGGCGTGGTGCACCTGGACTTCGACCTGGAGCAGACCGACCGCTCGTTGGCGGTGATGCGGGCCCGCGAGCACCGCGCGGAGGCGCGGTCGGTGCAGCGGTTGCTGACGCCGCGGTCGGTGGCGGTGATCGGGGCGTCCCGCCATCCGCAGACGGTGGGGCGGGCGATCCTGCGGGACCTGCTGGGCACCTTCGAACCCGAGCCCGCCGCCCCCGAGCCCGCCGACCGGGCCGACGCCGGGGAGCAGCAGGCCGGGGCAGAGCAGGGCAGGGAGCAGCAGGTCGGGGCGCAGCCCCGCCCGGTGTACGCGGTCAACCGCAACGCCCCGCCCGGCACGGTGCTGGACGGCGTCCCGGTGCACCGCTCGGTCCTGGACATCCCCGGCCCGGTGGACCTCGCGGTGATCGCCGTCCCGGAGGGCGCCGTGCCCGCGGCCGTCGCGGAGTGCGGTGCGCACGGGGTGCAGGGCCTGGTGGTGGTGACCGCCGGCTACGCGGAGACCGGGGTGGACGGGCGGGACCGCCAGCGCGCCCTGGTGCGGCAGGCCCGGGCGGCGGGGATGCGGGTGGTCGGCCCGAACGCGTTCGGCCTGATCAACACCGATCCGGCCGTCCCGTTGAACGCCTCGCTGGCGCCGCACCTGCCGGGCCGCGGCGGTTTCGGGATCTTCTGCCAGTCCGGCGCGATCGGCGTGGCGCTGCTGGAGGCCGCCCACCGGCGCGGTCTCGGGGTGTCCTCGTTCGCCTCGGTCGGCAACCGGGCGGACGTCTCCGGCAACGACTTCCTGCAGTACTGGGCGGAGGACGACGCCACCGAGGTGGTGCTGCTCTACCTGGAGTCCTTCGGCAATCCGCGCAAGTTCACCCGGATCGCGCGGCGGCTGGCCGCGGTGAAGCCGATTGTGGTGGTGAAGGGGGCCCGGCACACGGGCAGCCTGCCGCCGGGCCACGCGGTGCCGGCGACCGCGACCGGGCTGCGCGACGCGACGGTGGACGCGCTGTTCGAGCAGGCAGGCGTGATCAGGGTGGAGACGATCACCGAGCTGTACGACACCGGGGAGCTGCTGGGCCTGCAGCCGCTGCCCCCGGGGGACCGGGTGGCGGTGGTCGGCAACTCGGACTCGATGGGACTGCTGACGTACGACGCCTGTCTGAGCGCGGGGCTGCGGCCGCGCACCCCGGTGGACCTGACCACCGCGGCGACCGGCGAGAACTTCCGGATCGCGCTGGACGTGGCGCTGAGCGACCCGGCGGTGGACGCGGTGATCGCGGTGGCGATCCCGCCGATCGGCACGTCCGCGCACGCGTTCATGGGCGGTCGGCTGACCGGCCCGGACGACCCGGAGATGGGCTCGGACGATCCGGAGATCGCCACCGCGCTGCTCGAAGCCGGTCTGCGGGCGCGGGAATTGGGCAAGCCGCTGGTGCTGGCGCACCTGGCGCTGACGGATCTGCCGGCCCGGCTGCGTCCGGGCGGCGTCCCGGCGTTCGCGGCCCCCGAGCGGGCGGTGCGCGCGCTGGCGAACGCCGTGCACTACGCGCAGTGGCGCCGCCGGACGGCGGTGGCGGAGGAGACGGCCCGGGTGCCGGAGCTGGACCGGATCGACGAGCCGGGGGCCCGTGCGCTGGTCGAGGCGGCGTTGAGCACCCGGACCGCGATCGCCGCGCGGACCCAGCCGGGCGGTGCCCGGATCACGCTGCCGGACGTCGGGGCCCGTGAGCTGCTGGCCCGCTACGGCATCGACGTCTCCCCGACGCTGCCGGCGCCGGACGAGGAGACCGCGGTGCGGGCGGCGGAGGCGCTCGGTTACCCGGTGGCGCTGAAGGCGACGGCCCCGCACCTGCGGCACCGCCCCGACCTGGGCAGCGTGCGGCTGGACCTGACCGGTGAGCCGGGTCTGCGCCGGGCGCACCGCGAGCTGGACGCGTTGCTGGGCGGCGCGGCGCAGGCGGAGCTGGTGGTGCAGCGGCTGGCGCCGCGCGGGGTGGACACCGTGATCGGTGCCACGGTGGATCCGGCGGTCGGCGCGATCCTGTCGTTCGGCCTGGCCGGGGCGCCGGCGGAGCTGCTGGGCGACGTGGCGCACCGGCTGGTTCCGGCCACCGACCAGGACGTGGCGGGGCTGGTGCGGGAGGTGCGGGCGGCGCCGCTGCTGTTCGGCTGGCGGGGGGCGGAGGCGGTGGACACGGGCGCGCTGGAGGAGCTGCTGCTGCGGGTGTCGCAGCTGGTGGACGACGTGCCGGAGGTCGCCTCGGTGGATCTCGAACCGGTGGTCGTGGCCCCGTACGGGCTGGCGATCCTGGGGGCGCGGGTGCGGCTCGCGCCACTGCCCGTCCGCAGCGATCTGGGCCCGCGTGCCATGAGCACCCTGTAACCTTCCTTGGTTGTGCCCGGCCGTCGGGCGCTGTTGTCCGAAGCTCGGCGCCGTGCCGCCCGCTTCGTCGGCGGACCATGCCAGGATGGAGTTATGGCGAAGACCGGTACGACCACCACTCAGGACCTGCGCTCGGCGATCGAGCGCAGCGGCTACTACCCGGCCCTGGTGTCCGAGGCGGTCGAGGCCGCGGTGGGCCCGGAGCCGATCAGCTCGTACCTGGTGCACCAGGAGACGACCTTCGACGCCAACGAGGTGCGCCGGCACGTGACGGTGCTGGTGCTGACCCCGACCCGGTTCGTGGTGAGCCACACCGACGAGCAGTCGGGGGACGGCGGCAGTCCGGCGGTGCCGTTCGCGACGACGTCGACGGAGAGTGTCCGGCTGGACCGGATCGGTTCGGTCGTGCTGAGCCGGATGGTGGCGAACCCGGAGACGTACACGCCGGGGACGCTGCCGCGCGAGGTGGTGCTGACGATCGGCTGGGGTGCCGTGCAGCGGCTGGACCTGGAGCCGGCGGGCTGCTCGGACCCGAACTGCGAGGCGGATCACGGCTACACGGGGTCGGCGACGGCTGACGACCTCTCACTGCGGGTGAGCGAGGCCGGTGACGGCCCGGAGACGGTCGCGCAGGCTCTGGTGTTCGCCCGTGCGCTGTCCGACGCGACGATCAGCAACGGCCCGCGGGTCTGAGCGCCGCCGCCTCCGTCCGCTACTGAATCCGGTTCCATGTCCTTCGCACCCGCCGACGGCTACGACGCCTTCGAGATCCTTGACCCGGCCGCGGCTCCCGCGCCCCCGTACGGCAGCGGTTCGCTCTGCGACCTGCTGCCCTCGGTGGCGGCGGGGCTGGGGGTTCCGGGCTTCACCGCCACCCTGCCGATCGCCCCGGCGGACCGCGTGGTGGTGTTCCTGGTGGACGGCCTGGGCTGGGAGCTGCTGCTGCGGCACCCGGAGTACGCGCCGTTCCTGTCCTCGTTGGCGGCCGGTTCGCTGGGCGGCTCGGGCCGCCCGCTGACCGCGGGTTTCCCGTCGACCACGGCGACCTCGCTGGCCTCGGTCGGGACGGGCACCCCTCCGGGGCTGCACGGCCTGGTCGGGTACACGGTGGCGGTGCCGGGCGCGGGGTACCTGATGAACCAGCTGCGCTGGCAGCCGCACACCGACCCGGGGGCGTGGCAGCCGTACCCGACGGTCTTCGACCGGACGCACGAGGCGGGGGTGGCGACGGCGCAGGTGTCCTCCCCGTTGTTCGCGCAGACCCCGCTGACAAGGGTGGCGCTGTCCGGCGGCACCTTCCTGGGCCGGACCACCGGCATGGAGCGGATGGATCTGGCGGCCTCCTGGCTGGCCGAGCACGACCGGGCGCTGGTGTACACCTACGTCAGCGAGCTGGACGGTGCGGGCCACCGGTTCGGGGTGGACTCGGACGAGTGGCGGATGACGCTGGACGCGGTGGACCGGCTGGCCCGCCGACTGGCGGAGCAGCTGCCGCCGCGTTCGGCGATGTACGTGACGGCGGACCACGGCATGATCGACATCGCCCCGGAGGACCGGATCGACTTCGACGAGGACTGGGAGCTGGGCGCCGGCGTGGCCCTGCTGGGCGGTGAGGGCCGGGCCCGGCACGTGTACGCGGTGCCCGGCGCGGCGGCCGACGTGCACGCGGTCTGGAGCGAGGTGCTGGGCGACCGGATGTGGGTGGCGACCCGGGACCAGGCGATCGACGCGGGCTGGTTCGGCCCGGCCGTGGACGAGCGGGTGTACGGGCGGATCGGCGACGTGGTGGCCGCGGCGCGGGACGACATCGCGATCATCGCCTCCCGCAACGAGCCGGGGGAGTCCGCGATGGTCGGACTGCACGGCTCGATGACCCCGGTGGAGCAGTTCGTGCCCCTGCTCGAAGTCCGCGGCTGAGCGCTTCCGTTGACTCCTCTGTGCCCGAACTCCTCTGATTTGAAAGGCCTTTGCTCCACCCATGGCTGAACTGGTGTTCTTCTCGGGCACGATGGACTGCGGCAAGTCGACGCTGGCGCTGCAGATGGACCACAACCACACCGCGCGCGGCCGGCAGGGGATCATCCTGACCCGCAACGACCGGGCCGGTGCGGCCACCATCTCCAGCCGGCTGGGCCTGCGGGCGGACGCGGTCGAGGTCACCGACGACTTCGACTTCCACGCGCACGTGGTGCAGCGCCTCTCGGCGGGTGGCCGGGTGGACTACCTGATCTGCGACGAGGCCCAGTTCTTCGCCGCCGGGCAGGTCGACCAGCTGGCCCGGGTGGTGGACGAACTCGACATCGACGTCTTCACGTTCGGGATCACCACGGACTTCCGCACCCGGCTGTTCCCGGGTTCGCAGCGGCTGATCGAGCTGGCCGACCGGGTGGAGGTGCTCCAGGTCGAGGCACTGTGCTGGTGCGGCGCGCGGGCGACCCACAACGCCCGGACGGTGGGCGGCGTGATGGTGGTCGAGGGCGCCCAGGTGGTGGTCGGCGACATCACGGTCGACGAGGACGAGGTCAGCTACGAGGTGCTGTGCCGCCGGCACCACCGCCGCCGCCTCACCTCGGCGACCGCCCGGGCCTCGGTGCTCTCGCCGGACGTGCTGCCCTTCGAGGAGCAGCGGGCCTGACCGCGGGCGGCCCGGTGCCCGCTCGGGCGCGGACCGGGCGGCTCACAGCGCCTCGATCACCGAGAAGTGCCCGCCCTGCGGGTCGGCCAGCCGGGCGGCCCGGCCGCGCAGGGTGTCGTGCGGCTCCACCAGGACGCGGCCGCCGAGCTCGACGGCGTGCCGGGCGGTCCGCGTGGTGTCGCGGACGGCGAAGTGGACCCGCCAGCGCGGCGGGTGGCCGCGCAGTTCGGCGTGGTGCCGGATGCCGGCGACCGGCCGCCCGTGCACCAGGAGCGCGGACTCGCCGTCGGCGGGCCGTACGGGCCGGTCGAGCACGGTGGCGTAGAAGGCCGCGGCGCCGTCCGCGTCGGGGGTGAGCAGTTCGGCCCAGGCCGGTCCGCCGGGTTCGGGGCCGGCTTCGCGGCCGGTGTGCTCCTCGCCCTGCCAGAGCCCGAAGACGGCGCCGGAGACGTCGGCGGCGATGGCCATCCGGCCGGCCCGTTCGGCCTGCAGCGGGCCGACGGCGACGGTTCCGCCGCATTCGCGCACCAGTTGGGTGGTGCGGTCGGCGTCGTCGACGGCGAAGTAGGTGGTCCACTGCACCGGGAACCCGGTGGCGGTGGAGACGCCGAGGCCGGCGACGGGCTCCCCGTCGAGTTCGGCCCGTACGTAGTCGCCGAGTTGGCCCGGGCCCGGGCGGTAGGCCCAGCCGAGCAGGTCGCCGTAGAAGGCGCGGGCTCCGGGCAGGTCGTCGGTCAGCAGGCTGACCCAGCAGGGCGTGCCCTGGGCCAGTCGGAGTTCCACCGCGGGCAATGCGGGCCTCCTCGTGGGTGGTCGGCGCGCGGGGATCCTCGCGCGCGAGGGTGATGCTTCCACCCTGGCGGGCACCGAACCCTCGGGCCGCGCGGAAAGTCCGGCAAAGTCCGCACAAAGAGCGGTGGTTCGTCGGTGCTGCGCGACAATGGCCGCCATGACGACCTACAACGACGCTTCTCCGCTGATCTCCGCGGGCGCGCTGGGGGAGGCGCTCGCCTCCGTCCGCCCGCCGGTGCTGCTGGACGTGCGCTACCGGCTGGTCGGTGCCGCGGCCTCCGGCCCGACCGCGGCCGAGGAGTACCTGGCCGGGCACCTGCCCGGGGCCCACTTCGTCGACCTGGACCGCGACCTCGCGGCCCACCCGGGTGCTCCGGGCCGGGGCGGGCGCCACCCGCTGCCGGACCCGGAGGAGTTCGGTGCGGCGATGCGCGGATTCGGGGTGGACGCCGACCGCCCGGTGGTGGTGTACGACGGGGCGGCCTCGCTGGCGGCGGCCCGCGCCTGGTGGCTGCTGCGCTGGGCCGGGCACCGGGACGTCCGGGTGCTGGACGGCGGGTACGCGGCCTGGGTGGCGGCGGGTCTGCCGGTGACGGCGGAGGTGCCGGAGCCGGCGGAGGGCGACTTCAAGCCGGTGCCGGGGCGGTTGCCGGTGGTGGACGCGGACGGCGCGGCGGCCTGGGCGCGCGAGGGCCTGCTGCTGGATGCCCGGGCGGGCGAGCGCTACCGGGGCGAGACCGAGCCGGTGGATCCGCGGGCCGGGCACATCCCGGGGGCGGTGTCGGCGCCGACGGCCGAGAACGTGGATGCGGACGGGCGGTTCCGGTCGGCCGCGGAGCTGGCGGCGCGGTTCCGCGCGCTGGGCGCGGGCGAGCGGGAGACGGCGGTGTACTGCGGCTCGGGGGTGACGGCGGCGCACCAGATCCTGGCGCTCGAGGTGGCGGGCCTGCCCGCGACGCTGTACCCCGGGTCGTGGAGCGAGTGGTCGAGCGACGCGGCCCGCCCGGTGGCGGTGACCGGGCAGCCGGGCTGAGTCCGGGCACGCGGAAGGGGCGGGAGGCCGGGCCTCCCGCCCCTTCCGTACGGCGGTTACTCCTGCTTCTTGCGCCGGCTGCCGAAGACGATCTCGTCCCAGCTGGGCACGGTGGCCCGGCGGCCGGGGCGGACGCCGTCCGCCTCGGCCTGGCGGTCGGTGGTGCCGACGAGGCGTTCGCGGTGCGGGGCGACGGCCCGCGGCATCAGGATGTCGGCGTAGGCCGATCCCGCGCCGACGGCCGGGGCCGCGGCGGCCGGCTCCTCGCTCTCCTCGGCGACCTCGGCGGGCACCGGCTCGATCGGGGTGGGGCCGCTGACGGCGAGGTCGCCGCGGAAGGCGGGGACGACGTCGAGCAGGCTGGTCAGCGAGTCCCTGGCCTCGGCGGTGGCCTCGCGGGACTCGCGGACCTCACGGGCCGACATGATGCGGTCGGCGGAGGGCCGGTCGATCATCGGGCGGGGCGGCCGGTCCTGGGGGAGCCGGGCGATCCGCGGGATGAACGGGAAGACCGACTCCTCCTCGCGCTCGACGTTCTCGCCGATCAGCGCGCGGGCCTCGTCGTCGTTGGGCTGGACCAGGCGCCGGGGCGGGTCGTACGTCCACGACGCGCTGCGGCCCTCGCCGTCGGCCCGGTAGGAGAGGATGACCTCCCAGGTGCCGTCGTCGCGCCGCCAGGAGTCCCAGCGTTCGGTGTCCTTCTCCGCGCCGCGCAGCGCGAGCCGCTCGGCGACGGCCTCGCCGAGCTGGGGCCCGGTGGACTCGCCGTTGCGGCGGATGGCGGTCTTGCGGGCGCGCTCGGCCATGAAGGCGCGCTCGGCGAGCACCGGCCCCTCGAAGCGGCGGACGCGGTCGACGGAGATGCCGGCGGCCTGGGCGACCTCCTCCGCGGAGGCGCCTGCTCGTATCCGCGCCTGGATGTCCCGGGGGCGCAGATGGCTCTCGACCTCGATCTCGATCTGGCCGAGGCGCGGCCGGTCGCCGCGGATGGCGGCGCGCAGCCGCTCGTCGATGGGGAGGGTGTACTCCGTGCTGTCGGCAGCCTTGAGCACCAGCCGTGTGCCGTCGTTGCTGACGGCCACAACCCGCAGTTCGGGCACGGTTACCTCCCGGGTGGTGCCTGCCGACGTCACCTGCGTCGCTGCTCCCGTACTGAGTGTGGCCTGCCCGCTCGCGACTGGCCACAACCTTGCTGAGTTCCCCGGCGTGTCGGGCATACGCCCGGGCACGCCACTGTGGCACGGTTGCCTTTTTGCCACGTCATCCGTCGACGTCGCGCCTGGGTGTCCCGGCCGTCCTCGCACGCGCAGTGAACGCGACGTTCCGGGACGGTCGTCGCCGTGCGTGCCTGGCCCGTGGCTCTTCGTCAAGCTGCCGGTACGGACGCAGTCGACAAGTCGACCCAAGGCTCAGGCTTTACGAACAGTACTCCATTCGTGGCATCCGAAGGGGCGGCTCGCCGCTCAAGTCTCCCGCGATTCACGGGAATCTCAAGAGCGCGCGCCCCTAATGGCGGACCACTGCCGGGTGAACGGTGATCATCTTCACATATATCGGGGGCGGAGAACCGCATTTTCGTCCCTTGTGTCCTTCTTTGGGCAAGATGGAGTGGCTTGTTCGAGGATCAGTCGTACGGACCGAGGGATGTTGATGCCGGAGCGGAACCCCGCCGAGGAGGGCGGCAAGGAGGATCGCAGGCGAATCGATCTGAGTGTGGCTCAGGTCGTGGCGAGTGCGTTGGCGACGGTGGCCGGGGCGCTGCTCGCCTCGGAACTCGGCGTGTACGGAACGATCCTGGGCGCGGCGGTGGTCAGCATCGGGGCCACCACCGGTAGTGCGGTGTTCCAGCACGTCTTCCGGCGCACCGGCGAGCAGCTGCGCGGGGCGGTGACGGAATGGGGGCCGGTCCACACCGCGAACGGACTGCGCCAGGTGCCGGCCGGCCCGGTGGGCCCGGCGCCCGTGGTGGAGTCGCCGGTGGTGGAGTCGCCGGTGGCGGTGCTCTCCGCGGAGTGGAACGAGCCGCGGGTGGTGCGGGCGCGCCGGCGCTGGACCTGGCGGACGTACGCGGCGGTGTCCGGGCTGGTGTTCGTGCTGGCGATGACGCCGATCGTCGCGTTCGAACTGGCCACCGGCCAGCCGGTCTCGGCGACGGTGAAGGGGCGGTCCGGCAACGGCACCTCCTTCGGCGGCGCCGTCACCCCCGGGTCCTCCACCCCTACCTCCTCCACGCCGCGGGAGGAACCGGAGCGGACGCCCCCGGCGCGCGAGCCCGGCGGAGCGGGTCGGTCGCCGTCCGCCGGGGCCACGGCCCCGGCGCCGACGGGGCCGAGCCGGGAGCCGAGCCCGAGCGGCTCCGGTGAGCCGGGCGGCGGGACGACCTCGCCCTCGGCGGGGCCGAGCACCTCGCCGTCGGCCGGCACCTCCCCGTCGGCGGGCGGCGGGACGCCGTCGGGCGGGGCCTCCTCGCAGCCTCCCGTCCCGAGCCGGACGCCGGCGGCGCCCCGGTCGGGGGCCGCGTCCTCGACGCCCTGAGGCCCGGCCGAGGTCAGGCGCCGAGCACGCGGCGCAGGTAGTCGTTGCCGAAGACCCGCTGCGGGTCGACCTCGTCGCGCAGCGCCGTGAAGTCGCCGAAGTGCGGGTACACGCCGGCCAGGTACTCGGCGTCGCGGGTGTGCAGCTTGCCCCAGTGCGGGCGGCCCGCGTGCGCGGTCATCAGCTGTTCGACGCCGGTGAAGTAGCCCTGGTCGGCGGTGCCCCGGTAGAGGTGCACCGCGATGTAGGCGCTGTCGCGGCCGGAGGCGGTGGAGAGCCAGAGGTCGTCGGCGGGGGCGAAGCGCACCTCGACCGGGAAGCTGACCTTCCAGTCGGAGCGGTCGACCAGGGCCTTCAGTTCGCGCAGCACCCCGGCGACGGCCGCGCGCGGCACCGCGTACTCCATCTCCACGAAGCGGACCTTGCGGGGGCTGGTGAACACCCGGTACGCCGTGTCGGTGTAGCTGCGGTCGGACCAGGCGCGGCTGGCCAGCGAGGCGATGGCGGGGATGCTGCCGGGGAAGCGCCGGCCGACCCGGCAGGCGCCCTCCCAGACGGTGTTGGAGAGGAAGTCGTCCTCCAGCCACTCCTTGAACCGGGGCAGCGGGGCGGCCGGGCCCTGGCTGCGGTTGTTGCGCTTGGTGGAGCAGCGGTCGGTGTGCGGGAACCAGTAGAACTCGAAGTGCTCGTTGACGGCGGTGAGGTCGTCGAGCCGTTCCAGCACCTCGTCGAAGGCCATCGGCTGCTCGTGCGCGGTGAGCAGGAAGGCCGGTTCGACGCCGAAGGTCAGGGCGGTGATCACGCCGAGGGCGCCGAGGCCGAGCCGGGCGCCCTGGAAGAGCCGCGGGTTCTCGGTGGGGGAGCAGTGCCGGACGGTGCCGTCGGCGAGGACGATCTCCAGGGCGCGGATCTGGGCGGCGAGCGAGCCGGAGTCGCGGCCGGTGCCGTGGGTGCCGGTGCTGGTGGCGCCGGCCACGGTCTGGACCTCGATGTCGCCCATGTTGGTGAGCGAGAGGCCCTCGCCGGCGAGGATCCGGTTGAGCCGGGCGAGCGGGACGCCGGACTCGACGGTGATGGTGCCGGCCTCGCGGTCGATGCCGCGGACGGCGGTGAGCGCGTGCGGGCGGAGCAGGACGCCGTCGCCGGCGGAGGCGATCGAGGTGAAGGAGTGGCCGGAGCCGACGGCCTTGACGGTGCGGCCCTGTCCGGCGGCCCGCAGGATCTCCCTGGCCAGTTCCTCCGCGGTGCCGGGGGCGGCGGACCGGGCGGGCCGGGCGCTCTGGTTCCCGGCCCAGTTGGTCCACCGGGCGGGCGTCACGGTACTGGTCTGGGGCATGCGCCGCCTCCTGCTCCGTGGCCGAACGGGTCGGCGCGGGGTCGGGGCGGCAGCGCCGCCCTACCCGCGGGTAGGGCCGCGGGTAGGGAGAGACTAGTCAGTTCACCGTTCGAGGTCTACGGGTTGTCCGGCCGCTTCGGCGGGCTCGTCGGAGCTGACTCCGGCGCGCAGCCGGCCCAGTCCGGCGAGCGCGGTGGCCACGCCGAGCGCACCGGCGACCAGCGGCACCCAGTAGCCCGCGGCGGCGCCGGAGGCGTCCACCACCCAGCCGCCGGCGGAGGAGCCGAAGGCGACGCCGAGGGCGAGCCCGCTGGTGGTCCAGGCCATCCCCTCGGTGAGCTGGGAGGCCGGGACGAGCCGCTCCACCAGGGCCATCGCGGAGATCAGGGTCGGCGAGATGGCGAGGCCGGCGAGCATCAGGGCGGCGCCGGTGGCGAGCAGCCCGCCGAGGCCCTGGACGGTCGAGGAGACGATCAGGACCGGGACCATGCTCAGGGCCATCAGCGTCACGCCGGCGAAGAACCGGGTGGACAGCGAGCCCCTGGGCTTGAGCGTGCCGTAGACCATGCCGGCCAGGCCGGAGCCGAGCGCCCACACGGCGAGGACGGTGCCGGCCAGCCCCTCGTGGCCCTGGGCCCTGGCGAAGGCGACGGTGACGATCTCGACCGAGCCGAAGATCGCGCCGGTGGCGATGAAGGTGAGCACCAGGACGATCAGGCCGCCGTTGAGGATGGCGCTGCCACCGCTGCGGGAGGCGGCCGGGTGGACCGGCGGTTCGGTGCGGCGCTGGGCGGTGAACAGCGTGATGCCGACGGTGAGCGCGACGACGGCGGCGAGCACGCCGGACTCGGGAAGGACGTTGGTCGCCAGGACGACGGCGAGGATCGGACCGACCATGAAGCAGAACTCGTCGACCACCGCCTCGAAGGAGTACGCGGTGTGCAGCCGGCCGGCGTCCTCGCGGTAGAGGTGCGCCCAGCGGGCGCGGACCATGGCGCCGGCGCTGGGCATCACGCCCATGCCGACGGCGAAGAGGAACAGCGTCCAGGCCGGTGCGCCGAAGTGCGCGCAGAGCAGCAGTCCGATCGCGGCGGAGACGGAGAGCGCGGCGGCGGGGAGGGCCACCCGGCGCTGCCCGTACCGGTCGACCAGCCAGGACACCGCCGGTCCGAGCGCTCCGGCGGCGATCGCCAGGGTCGCCGAGACCGCGCCCGCCACCCCGAACGACCCTCTCTGCTCGGAGAGCATGGTCACGATGCCGATGCCGGTCATCGAGATCGGCAGGCGGGCGAGGAAGCCGGCCGAGGAGAAGGCCAGAGTGCCGGGGGCGGCGAATATCCGGCGGTAACTGGAGAGCACGGGGGAGCTCCGAGGGGTAAGGAACAAGGCTGGTCAACACAGCTTACGTACCTTGGCAAACGGTATTTTCCGGACACCCGCGCGGCCCAACCGCCGGTGTTCGGCCCCTCAATGGCAGGATCGGTGCCATGTCCGACGCGCGCAAACCCTCACCGACCGGCGCCGCCCCGTACGACGCCCTGCTGCTGCTCTCCTTCGGCGGGCCGGAGGCCCCCGAGGACGTCGTCCCGTTCCTGGAGAACGTCACCCGCGGCCGCGGCATCCCCCCGGAGCGGCTGAAGGAGGTGGGCAAGCACTACTTCCTGTTCGGCGGCGTCAGCCCGATCAACGAGCAGAACCGCGAGCTGCTCGCCGCGCTGCGCAAGGACTTCGCCGAGCACGGGCTGGAGCTGCCGGTCTACTGGGGCAACCGCAACTGGGCGCCGTACCTGGTCGACACCCTGCGCGAGCTGGCCGCCGACGGTCACCGCCGGATCGCCGTCCTCGCCACCAGCGCGTACGCGGGCTACTCGGGCTGCCGCCAGTACCGGGAGAACCTGGCCGAGGCGCTGGCCGCGCTCGCCGCGGAGGGCCTGCCCGAGCTGCGGGTCGACAAGCTGCGGCACTTCTACAACCACCCGGGCTTCGTCCGGCCGATGATCGACGCCACCGTGGCCGCCCTGGCCGAACTGCCCGAGCCGGTCCGGGACGGCGCCCGGCTGGCGTTCACCACCCACTCCATCCCGGACACCATGGCCGACTCCTCCGGCGCCCCGGACGACCCGGCCCGCGGCCGGCCCGGCGGCGCCTACGTCGCCCAGCACCTCGACGTCGCCCGGCTGATCGCCGAGGCCGTCGCCGAGCGCACCGGGGTCGCCGACCGGCCGTGGGAGCTGGTCTTCCAGAGCCGCAGCGGCGCCCCGCACGTGCCCTGGCTGGAACCGGACGTCTGCGACCACCTGGAGGCCCAGCACGCCGACGGCGCGCCCGCCGTGGTGATGGTCCCGATCGGATTCGTCTCCGACCACATGGAGGTCAGGTACGACCTCGACACCGAGGCCGTCGCCAGGGCCGCCGAACTCGGCCTGCCGGTGGCCCGCGCCGCCACCGTCGGCGCCGACCCGCGGTTCACCGCCGCGGTGCGCGAGCTCGTCCTGGAGCGCGCCGCCGCCGAACGCGGCGAGCCGGTGACCCGCTGCGCGCTCGGCGCGCTCGGCCCCAGCCACGACGTGTGCGCGGTGGCCTGCTGCCCCAACCCGCGCGCCCCGCGCCCGGCCGCCGCCGAGCGCTGACCGCCCGTCCCGAGGAGTCCCCCTTGTCCACCCCCGCCCTGCCCGACGACCGGCTCCTCGACGACCTGCTGGACGTCGCCCTGGACGCGGCCCGGCGGGCCGGCGCCCTGCTGCGCGACGGCCGGCCCGCCGACCTCGGCGTGGCCGGCACCAAGAGCAGCCCGGTCGACGTGGTGACCGAGATGGACCTCGCCTCCGAGAAGCTGGTCCTGGAGCTGATCACCGACCGCCGCCCGGAGGACGGCTACCTCGGTGAGGAGGGCGCCGAGCGGCACGGCACCAGCGGGGTGCGCTGGGTCGTCGACCCGCTCGACGGCACGGTCAACTACCTGTACGGACTGCCCTCCTGGGCGGTGAGCGTGGCCGCCGAGGTGGACGGCCGGGCGGCCGTCGGCGTGGTCTTCGCGCCGGCCCGCGGTGAGCTGTTCCAGGCCGTCCTCGGCCGCGGCGCCCACCTCGACGGCCGTCCGCTCGCCGCCCGCCAGGCCCCGCCGTGGGGCCAGGCGCTGATCGCCACCGGCTTCAACTACGTCCGGTCGGTGCGGGTCCGCCAGGCCGAGGTGCTGCAGGCCCTGATGCCCGAGGTGCGGGACGTCCGCCGCGGCGGCGCCGCCGCCGTGGACCTGTGCGACGTCGCCGCCGGGCGGCTGGACGGCTACTACGAGCGCGGACTGGCCCCCTGGGACCGCGCGGCCGGCTGCCTGATCGCCGCGGAGGCCGGCGCCCTGGTCGGCGGCCGCCCCGGCCACGGCCCGGACGGCGAGCTGACGGTGGCCGCCGCGCCCGGCGTGTACGAGCCGCTGCAGGAGCGGCTCGCCGCGCTGCGCGCCTGGGAGGACCGGGGCTGAGCTCCGGAGCGTCCCGGGGCACGGGAGCCCCGGGACGCCAGGTGCCCCGAGCGGGAACCGCCGTGAACGCGACGGGGCCCGGAACGCGAAGAGCCCTGGCATACGAGGGATGCCAGGGCCTGGGGTTTCGCACGGCCCCCGCAGGGCCGCTGGTGCCGGAACTCCGGCGACGGGTCGGGATCGGGTGGATCAGGCGGCGGTGCGGTGACGCTCCAGCACGGTGTCCACACCGTGCTCGGCGGCGAGCCGGCGCAGGTCGTCCAGCTCTGACTGCTCCACCTCGGCGAGGAACTCGTCCCCGGCCTCGATCGCGCGGTGCAGGTCCTGCTCGGCGTTGGCGATGCGCTGCAGGATTCCGGCCTTGAAGGCGTCCATACGGGCCCCCTTACTGTGTCGGACGTGCACGGTCGTACGTTCTCCGCCCTGAGGTTGCGTGGCCAGCGGTAGCGTCCGGGGAGGCAGGATCCTGATTCTCCGGTCGGGCGCGGAGACGGCCCGTCGGCCGCTCCCGGTGACGTCCCAGCCCCAGGGCCGGCGCGGATGAACGCACGGCGGGTGGGTGCGATCGGCCGACAGGCCAGATCGCGGGTGTGCAGCTGTCCTCCCCGCCGCAGGGGCGGGGAAACCTGTCGGCGCGAGAAAGTTGCCCGTGTCACAGTCCAACCGGACTGGTCCCGGTGCGAACGGTCACCGGTCGCCGGTTCCGCCCCGTGCCCGAGCGGCAGCTTATCGCTGCTTTACCGCAGGACCAGGCAGGATGGAGGCACCGTCGGAGCCGTGCGTCCGCTTCCGGGGCCGGCCTGGAGAAGGGACAACGACCGTGCGGGTTCTCGTCGTCGAGGACGAGCAGCTGCTCGCCGAGGCCGTCGCCACCGGCCTGCGCCGCGAGGCGATGGCCGTCGACGTGGTGTACGACGGGGAGGCCGCGCTCCAGCGCATCGCGGTCAACGACTACGACGTGGTGGTCCTGGACCGGGACCTCCCGCTGGTCCACGGCGACGACGTCTGCCGCAAGGTGGTCGAGCAGGGCCTGGCCACCAGGGTGATCATGCTGACCGCCTCCGGTGACATCAGCGACCGGGTCGAGGGCCTGGAGATCGGCGCGGACGACTACCTTCCGAAGCCGTTCGCCTTCAGCGAACTCGTCGCCCGGGTAAGGGCGCTGGGACGCCGTGCGACCATCCCGCTGCCCCCGGTGCTGGAACGCGCCGGGATCTCGCTCGACCCCGGCCGCCGCGAGGTGATCCGGGAGGGCCGCACCGTCCAGCTCGCCCCCAAGGAGTTCGCCGTCCTGGAGGTGCTGATGCGGGCCGGCGGTGCCGTCGTCTCCGCCGAGCAGCTGCTGGAGAAGGCCTGGGACGAGCACACCGACCCGTTCACCAACGTCGTGCGCGTCACCGTGATGACGCTGCGCCGCAAGCTCGGCGACCCGCCGGTGATCGTCACCGTGCCGGGCTCCGGCTACCGGATCTGACCGGATCCGGCCGGACCGCCCGGCCGGATCCCACCGGACCGCTCCGGACCACCGGGCCGGCCCGCACCGGATCCACGGACCCGGACGCCGGCCCGGTGGGACCCACCCATCCCGCGCCCGCCCCGGCGGGCGCCCCGAGAGGACCATCATGACCACCCCGCCCCCGGCCGGCGGGCCCTCCGGCGCGCCCGCCGGCGGCCCGCGCGCCGTCCCGCCCAAGCCACCGCACCCCCCGCGCGCGATCCGGCCGCACTACGTGCCCGGCGACGGCATGCTCGCCTGGCTGCCCTTCCGGCCGACCATCCGGATGCGGCTCACCCTGCTCTACGGCGGCATGTTCCTGATGGCCGGCGTCGTCCTGCTGCTGCTGATGTACGTGTTCTTCCAGGACGCGGTGCAGAACCTGGCGCCCCGCAAGTTCGACTTCGGCGACATCCGGGTCAGGGTCGGCGGCGTCTCGATGGACAGCGCGCAGTTCAACCAGGAGCAGGCCAGCGACTACCTGATGCGCTCCAACTCGGCGCTCAACACCCTGCTGCGCAAGTCGCTCACGATGCTGGTCTGCCTCGCCGTGATCGCCTTCGCGGCCGGCTACGCCCTGGCCGGCCGGGTGCTGCGCCCGCTCGGCCGGATCACCCGCACCGCCCGCGACGTCGCCTCCTCCGACCTGCACCGGCGGATCGAGCTGGACGGGCCGGACGACGAGCTCAAGGAGCTCGCCGACACCTTCGACGACATGCTGGACCGGCTGGACCGGTCCTTCGACTCGCAACGGCGCTTCGTCGCCAACGCCTCGCACGAGCTGCGCACCCCGCTGGCGATCAACCGCACCCTGCTGGAGGTCCAGCTCTCCGACCCGGCGGCCTCGCCCGACCTCCAGCAGCTCGGCAAGACCCTGCTGGCCACCAACGAGCGCAGCGAACAGCTCGTGGAGGGCCTGCTGCTGCTCGCCCGCAGCGAGAACGAGCTGACCGAGCGGCGCCCGGTGGAGATCTCCGAGGTGGCCACCCGCGCCCTGGAGCAGACCAGGGCCGAGGCGGAGCGGCGCGAGGTCGAACTGCGCGCCAAGCTCGATCCCGCCGTGGTCGGGGGCAACGGGGTGCTGCTGGAGCGGCTCGCGCTCAACCTGCTGCAGAACGCCGTCCGGTACAACACCCCGGGCGGCTGGGTCGAGCTGTCCACCGCGGAGGTGCCCGGCGGCGGCGAACTGGTGGTGTCCAACACCGGCCCGGTGGTGCCCGGCTACGAGCTGGAGCACATCTTCGAGCCGTTCCGGCGGATCAAGGGCGCCGACCGCACCCGCAGCGACAAGGGCGTCGGGCTCGGACTGTCGATCGTCCGCTCGGTGGTGCGCGCCCACGGAGGCGCCATCGAGGCCACTCCGCGCGCCGGTGGCGGGCTCACCATGCGGGTGCGCATCCCGAACCCCTGACCCGCCCCACCAGGCCCTTCCCGGGCCCCTCGGGCCGCCCGCCCCGCCGTGCTCCGTGAACGACCGTTCACAGCCGCCCCCGTCAGGCCGTCAAGACGACATAAGGCCTGGCGGGGGCGGCTTGTCTTTTCCGCCCCGAGCAACTTACGGTGTCGTAACCTACGGAACCGTAAGTGCGTCTGAAGACGTGCCCGCCCAACGCGCCCGTCCCAGCGCGTGCCGTCCCCCAGGAGCAAGACCGTGACCATCGCCCCCGTGCAGAGCAGCCCCTCGCTCGGATCGAGCGGCTGGACCGACGCGCGCCTGATCCTGGCCCTCGAAGAGGTCGTGGAGAAGGAGCTCAACCGCCACCTCGCGGTGGCCAAGGAGTGGATGCCGCACGAGTTCGTGCCCTGGAGCCAGGGTCGCGACTTCGACGGCGTGCTCGGTGGCGAGGCCTGGAACGTCGGGCAGTCCCAGGTGACCCCGCTCGGCCGGGTGTCGCTGGTGGTCAACCTGCTGACCGAGGACAACCTCCCCAGCTACCACCACGAGATCGCCACCATGTTCGGCCGCGAGGGCGCCTGGGGCACCTGGGTACACCGCTGGACCGCCGAGGAGGGCCGCCACGGCATAGCGATCCGCGACTTCCTGCTCGCCACCCGGGCCGTGGACCCGGTGGAGCTGGAGCGGGCCCGGATGAGCCACATGTCGGAGGGCTTCGAGTCCGACAACGCGCACAGCATGCTGCACTCGGTCGCCTACGTGGCCTTCCAGGAGCTCGCCACCCGCATCTCGCACCGCAACACCGGCAAGTTCGCCGGCGACCCGCTCTGCGACCAGCTGCTGGCGAAGATCGCCAACGACGAGAACCTGCACATGGTCTTCTACCGGAACCTGCTGAAGGCCGCCCTCGAGATCGCCCCCGACCAGGCGATGCGCGCCATCGCCGACGTGGTCACCGACTTCCGGATGCCCGGCCACGGCATCCCCGGCTTCGAGCGGGCCGCCGCGCAGATCGCCATCGGCGGGGTTTACAACCTGCGCATCCACCACGACGACGTGCTGCAGCCGGTGCTGCGCCACCTGCGCGTGATGGAGATCGGCGGCCTCGGCCCCGAGGGCCTGCTGGCCCAGAACGAGCTCGGGGTCTTCCTGGACGGCCTGGACGAGCAGGCGCGCAAGTTCGAGGAGCGCCAGGCCGCGCAGCTGGCCCGCCGGGCCGCCCGTCTGGGCGCCTAGAACCCCCCGCGGCCGTCCCCCGGCCGTCGTCGGCGGAGCCCCGCGGCGCTCGACAGGGCGCTTCGCGGGGCTGTCGACCTGGGTGGATTTTCCGTGGTTTGCCCCGGAAGATTCTGAACGTGACCAAGGTCACACCGTGTCGCTCCGTGACTTCGGGTGAACTCGGAGAGTGATCACTTGCGCGATGGTGTCGGTTGCGTTCCGTGATCAGATTTCCTGGGGCCGTTCGGGTGAAGGGTTGACCGGCGCCCCAGGTGGGCAAGGGATTCGGCGAGAGACCTCATGGCCTGCGCTTACTGTGCGTATCCGTCCTGCCGGGTCCCGAAAGGGGTGGCGGTGCCCCAGCGTGAGGCCCGCCACGTGCTGGTGGATCACCCCAACGGACCCCTGGCTGAGTGTCGATTGAGTAACAGGGCTTGAAGTAAGGCAAAATCTCCGCCTCGGGTCGGGCACAAGACCGGCCCCCCATGCGTTACGTGCGCTGGAGATACCGCACACACCGCACAACCCGGAGGGGGAGAGCGAAAAATGGCAACGGACTACGACACCCCACGCAAGACCGACGACGAGCTCAACGAGGACAGCATCGAGGAGCTCAAGGCTCGTCGTAACGACAAGGGCGGCGGCTCCGTCGACGTCGACGAGTTCGACGCGGCGGAGGGCATGGAGCTCCCCGGCGCCGACCTCTCGAACGAGGAGCTCGCGGTTCGGGTGCTGCCGAAGCAGGCCGATGAGTTCACCTGCATGAGCTGCTTCCTGGTCCACCACCGCAGCCAGCTGTACAGCGAGAAGAACGGCAACCCGATCTGCCGGGACTGCGGCGCCTGAGCACCGCGGCGGACAGGGCCCGGTGCCCGCGGCCACCGCGGGACCGGCACAGCGCCCCTTCCGGCCCCGGGCAGCGGGGCCGGACGGCAGGTCCGGACGCCGTCCTGAGGGACGGCTCCGGGAGGACCCGGTCGGCCAGGAGCACGACGGTCGGCACGAAGTCGTAGGGACGGTCCCGCAGCAGCGGAACCGTCCCTCTCCGTTTTCCGGACCGGGGGTCGCGCGCTCGCCGCGCGCGCCCCGGACTTACGTGCGGGCGCCCCGTCGGGCGTCCTCCAGGGCCTCGGACAGCTTCATCGGCGATCGGGTCGACAGGTAGAGGTACGGCGTCGGGTCCGCCGGGTCGGTCACCTCCACCCGCAGCGCCGTCGGGACGTAGCTGCGCAGCAGCATGAAGGCGCGCGGGTCGGACTTCGGCCCGCGCCAGGCCACCGCCTCGGCGGGGCTCAGCGGGTGCGCGGCGCCGAGGGCGTCCACCGGGATCCGGGCCTGCCCGGCCACCAGGGAGCCCTGCACCACGCGGATCCGGGCCGAGCCGTAGCTGCTGATGGCGACCGCGCCGGCGGCGATGCCCACCACCAGCCCGGCCAGCGCGGCAGGGCCGCTGACCCGGATCAGGATCAGCGCGAGCGTGAAACCGACTGCGACCGGAAGCAGCCACCAGGAGCGCGGCACCGTGAGGCGTTCGTCGTACATGCCCCCATTGTGGGCGCCCTGACGCCGGGGCCGGGACGCCACCCCCACCGGCCGCGCCCCTACCGCTGGGTAGGGTGGGGCCCCGTGACCGGTGCGACCACCCCCACCACCCCCACCGACCGGCCGGAGCCCGCGATGACACCGACCCCGACCACGCCGCCGCCGGACGCGGTGCTGCCGCCGCGCGCCCCCGAGGCACCCGCCCCCGGCACCCGGCTCGGCTCCCACTACGAGCACTGCTTCGGGTGCGGCCCGCAGCACCCCGGTGGCCTGCGGATCGACGCGGTCGCCGGCGAGGGCCTCGACGTCACCGCCGAGTTCGCCGTCCGCGACGTCCACCAGGGAGGCCCGGGCCTGGCCCACGGCGGCGTGCTGACGACGGCCATGGACGAGACCCTCGGCACGCTGAACTGGCTGCTGCACGCCCCCGCCGTCACCGGCCGGCTGGAGACCGACTTCCTCTGCCCGGTGCCCGTCGACTCCGTCCTGCACCTGCGCGCCTGGATCACCGGCGTGCACGGCCGCAAGATCTACAGCGCCGCGGAGGCGCGGATCGGCGGCCCCGCCGGACCGGTCGCGGTGCGGGCGCAGGCGCTCTTCATCCAGGTGAAGCTGGAACACTTCACCACGCACGGTCGTCCCGAGGACATCGAGAAGGTCCTCGACGACCCGGACCTGATGAAGCGCGCACGAGCCTTTGAGGTGAACCCTTGAGCGACACTCCCCGCCCGCCGCTGGACGTCCTGATCAGGCGCGTCGACCCCGAGCTGCCGCTGCCCGCCTACGCGCAGCCCGGCGACGCCGGTGCCGACCTGCGCACCACCGTCGACGCCGAGCTCGCGCCCGGCGAGCGGGCCGTCCTGCCCACCGGCGTCGCCATCGCGCTGCCGGACGGCTACGCGGCGTTCGTCCACCCCCGTTCCGGGCTGGCAGCTCGTTGCGGAGTTGCCCTCGTGAACGCCCCGGGGACGGTCGATGCCGGGTACCGTGGAGAGATCAAGGTGATCGTCGTCAATCTGGACCCGCGCGAGGGGGTCAGCTTCCGCCGAGGGGACCGGATCGCCCAGCTGGTCATCCAGCAGGTCGAGAAGGCCCGCTTCCACGAGGTGGCCGAGCTGCCTGGGTCGGCACGTGCCGAGGGCGGGTTCGGGTCGACCGGCGGCCATGCCGCGGTCTAGCATGCCCGCGGCCTCGCAGGAAGCCGAGCAGGTATTCGCATCGGTCTTGGACCGGGAAGGACAGTGACCGTGTTCCGTCGTCGCCAGAAGAGCGAGGACGCTGTCGAGCAGCTCGCCGACGACGCCATCAGCGCCGACGAGACGGCCGATGACGTCGAAGGTTCCGCCGAGAGCGAGAACGTGACCGAGCTGGACCCGGCCGACAGGGTCGGTCTCCCGCCGGCCCCGCGCCCGGACGGTCCGTGGGACCACTCCGAGCTGGAGAACCCCGAGGAGGGGCGGGTGGACCTCGGGGGTCTGCTGGTCCCCGGTGTCGAGGGCATGGAGCTGCGCGTCGAGGTCGCCGGAGACGCGATCGTCGCCGCGACCCTCGTCCTCGGCAACAGCGCCATCCAGCTGCAGGCCTTCGCGGCCCCGAAGTCGGAGGGCATCTGGGGGGAGGTCCGCGAGGAGATCGCCAACGGCATCACCTCGCAGGGCGGTCTCATCGAGGAGGAGGAGGGCCCGCTCGGCTGGCACCTCCGCGCCCAGGTCCCGGTGCAGCTGCCGGACGGCACCCAGGGGGTGCAGCTGGTGCGCTTCGTCGGCTGCGACGGACCGCGCTGGTTCCTGCGCGGTGTGATCTCGGGCCAGGCCGCCGTGCAGCCCGAGATGGCCGGGATCCTGGAGCAGGTCTTCCAGCAGACGGTCGTCGTCCGCGGTGAGAGCCCGATGGCGCCCCGCGACCCGATCGTGCTGAAGCTCCCCGAGGACGCCCAGATGGTCGCCGACGGTGGTGGGGCGGCCGCCGCTGCCGGCGAGGGCGAGAACCGCTTCGGCGGTGCCGCGCTCGACCCGTTCGCCCGCGGCCCGGAGATCACCGAGGTCCGCTGACCTGGTCCGCGTCGCACCGATCGCCCCCGTCCGGAGTGCCGGGCGGGGGCGATTTGCATGTGGCGGGCCCGGCCCCGTACAGTTCCGGAGTCGCCGCGAGAGAGCGGGGACAAGCGGAAAGCGAATCCGATGAAATGAAACTCCGGGAAAACG
>NZ_JBFAZB010000036.1:0-97927 GCF_040681575.1 Kitasatospora sp. NPDC051702 | reverse complement strand
TCCTACGCCGACCGCGTCGTCTTCCTCGCCGACGGCCGCATCGTCGACGAACTCCACACGCCCACCGCCGACACCGTCCTGGACCGCATGCGCCGTTTCGACGCCAAGGGCCGCACCAGCTGAGCCCGTTCGACCCCGACGCCACCGAACCACGAGCCCCCCAGGACTGACACTCCCCCATGTTCCGCACCGCACTGCGCAACGTGCTGGCCCACAAGGGCCGGCTCCTCATGACGACGCTCGCCGTCCTGCTCGGCACCGCCTTCGTGGCCGGCACGCTCGTCTTCTCCGACACCTTCGGCAACGCGCTCAGGACCCAGAACTCCAAGAGCTACACCGACATCGCCGTCACGGTCAGCGACCACGAGGCCGTCGGCCGCGGCTACGACCGCGGCGACCGGGCCGAGGCCGGCCCCTCCCTCACCGAGGACACCCGCACGGCCGTCGCGGCGCTGCCCGGCGCCGCCGACGCCCGCGGCGTGGTCAGCGGCTTCGCCGGCATCGCCGACCGCAAGGGCGCCCTCATCGGCGACGGCTTCTCCACCACCGGCACCAACTACGTGCCGGGCGCCGACGGCACCGACCCGCGCTACCCGCTGGTCGAGGGCCGCGGCCCGAAGGACGCCAAGGAGATCGCGCTCGACACCAGGACCGCCGACAAGGGCGGGTACAAGGTCGGCGACACCGTCCGCGTCGCCGTCAACGGCCCGGTGATGGAGCTCAAGCTCACCGGCACCCTGCACACCAACGACCCGCGCGTGGTGGCCGGCGGCTCGCTCGCCGCCTTCGACACCGCCACCGCCCAGCGGCTCTACCTCAGCCCCGGCCACTACGCCGAGCTGGACGTCAGGGCCAAGCCGGGCACCGACGACGCCGCGCTGCTCGCCGCCGTGAAGCAGGCCCTCCCGCAGGGCGACAACCTCGAGGCCAGGACCGGCCGCGAACTCGCCGCCGAACAGGACCGGATGATCGAGCAGGGCACCCGGATGCTCAGCACCTTCCTGCTGGGCTTCGCGGGCATCGCCCTGTTCGTCGGCGTCTTCATCATCGCCAACACCTTCGCCATGCTGGTCGCCCAGCGCACCCGGGAGCTGGCCCTGCTGCGCGCCGTCGGCGCCAGCCGCCGCCAGATCACCCGCTCGGTCCTGATCGAGGCGCTGCTGGTCGGCCTCGCCGCGTCGGTGGGCGGTCTGCTGGCCGGCATCGGGATCGCCGTCGGGCTCAAGGCCGTGCTCAACGGCCCGATGGACGCCAACCTGCCGGACGGCCCGCTGATCATCGCGCCGTCCACGGTGGTCACCGCGATCGCCGTCGGCGTCCTGGTGACGGTGCTGGCCGCCTGGCTGCCCGCCCGCCGCGCCTCCCGGATCGCCCCGGTCGCGGCGATGAGCTCGGTCGAGCAGCCCGCCACCCAGAAGAGCCTGCGGGTGCGCAACGCGATCGGCCTGCTGTTCACCCTGGCCGGCGGTGGCGCGCTGGCGGCCGGCGTGGGCGGCAAGGAGGTCAAGCTGGTCGGTCTCGGTGCGGGCGCGCTGCTGATCGGCGTGTTCGTGCTGACCCCGCTGCTCTCCCGGCCGCTGATCGCGCTGTTCGCCCCGCTGCTGCGCAGGCTGTACGGCACGCCGGGGAAGCTGGCCCGGGAGAACGCCGTCCGCAACCCCCGGCGCACCGCCGCCACGGCCTCCGCGCTGACCATCGGCGTCACCCTGATCACCTCGCTGACCGTGGTCGGCGCCTCGGTGAACGAGGCCCTGGACAAGTCCACCGGGAGCGACCTCAAGGCCGACTACACCGTCGCGATGAAGAACTTCTCGATGCTCTCCCCCGAGGTCGCCACCCAGGTCGCCAGGACGCCCGGCGTCAGCGCGATGAGCGTGGAGCGCACCGTCCCGGTGAAGACCGCCGCGAACGGCTCGCACGGCACGCACGGATCGGCCGACGCGGACGGCCCGGACGGCACGACCACCGAGTACCTGCGGGCCGTCGACGCGGCGACCATCGACCGGCTGGCCACCATCAAGGTCAAGGAGGGGTCGGCGGACGCGCTGAAGCACGGCCGGCTGATGGTGAGCGCCGGCACCTCGGAGCGCACCGGCTACCGGGTCGGCGACGCCGTCGCGGTCACCTACCCGGACGGCACCAAGGGTTCGCTCACCGTCGGTGCCGTCCTGGAGGCCAACACCGCGCCGGCCGGCTTCGTCGCCCCCGACGCCGTGGTCGGCCCGCACGCAGCGCCCGGCAGCGGCCTGGAACGGATCCTGGTGAAGGGCGCGGACGGCGCCACCGACGGGCTGAAGCAGGCGCTGCGGGACGCCACCGGCGGCAACCCGCTGATCGCGGTCAAGGGCGACGAGGACATCAAGGCGGAGAGCCGCCAGATGGTCACCAACGTGCTGAACGTCATGTACGGGCTGCTGGGGATGTCCGTGGTGATCGCGGTGCTCGGCGTGGTCAACACCATGGCGATGTCGGTCTACGAGCGCCGCCGGGAGATCGGCATGCTGCGGGCGATCGGCCTGGACCGCCGGGGCATCGGCCGGATGGTGCGACTGGAGTCGCTGCTGATCGCGCTGTTCGGCGGCGTGGTCGGGATCGGGCTCGGCGTCCTGGTCGCCTGGGCGGGCAACCGCACGATGGCGGACTCCTTCAAGGACATGACCACCGTGGTGCCGCCGCTGCAGATCCTCGGCTTCCTGGTCGCGGCCGCGGTGATCGGCCTGCTCGCCGCCCTGTGGCCGGCCCGCCGGGCCGCCCGGATGGACATCCTGGGCGCGATCAAGAGCGAGTAGCGGCCCCGCTCACGTCACCCCGGAGCCCCGGGCGGTCCAGGACCTCCCGGGGCTCCGCCGCGTCCCGGCCCCGCACACCCCCGCCCGACCCGGACACCCCCGCCCCGTACCGCGGCCCCCGGCGGGGTGCCGGGGGCCGGATGCGCGACCGCCCCGGCCGGCGGGGGCCGGTCGGGGCGGGGCGGGAGTGCGGGAGGTCAGGCGGCGGGCTTGGCCGCGACGGGCTTCGCCCGGCCCCCGAACAGGTTGAAGAAGACGGCGAGGGTCGGCGCCAGGTAGAGCAGCCAGACCACCAGCTGCAGGACCGTCGGGTCCGGCTGGAAGTTGAAGACGCCCTTGAGCAGGGTGCCGTACCAGCTGTCCTTCGGGATGGTGCTGGAGATGTCGAAGGCCTGGCTGTGCAGGCCCGGCAGCCAGCCGGCCTCCTGCAGGTCGTGCACGCCGTAGGCGAGCACGCCGGCCGCGACGACCACCAGCATGGCGCCGGTCCAGGTGAAGAACTTCGCCAGGTTGATCTTCAGTGCGCCGCGGTAGAACAGCCAGCCGAGCACCACCGAGGTGAGCAGGCCGAGGGCCGCGCCGATCAGCGGGTTGTAGCCGTCCCCGGTGGCCTGCACCGCGGACCAGATGAACAGGGCGGTCTCCAGGCCCTCCCGGCCGACGGCCAGGAAGGCGGTGACCACCAGGGCCGTGGTGCCCATGGCGACGGCCGCGTCGAGCTTGCCGTGCAGTTCGGTCTTCAGGTGCCGGGCGGTGCGGCGCATCCAGAACACCATCCAGGTGACCAGCCCGACCGAGATGATCGACAGCGAGCCGCCGAGCGCCTCCTGCGCCTCGAAGGTGAGCTGCGAGGAGCCGAACTGCAGCACCGCGCCGAAGGCCATGCTGAGCACGACGGCCGAGACGACGCCGGTCCACACCGGCGGGAGCTTGTCCCGGCGGTCGGTCTTGACCAGGTAGGCGATCAGGATGCAGACGACCAGGCTGGCTTCGAGGCCTTCGCGCAGGCCGATCAGGTAGTTGCCGAACACGCGGGCTCCTGGGGGGTGTCGAGGTGGTACGGGGGAACGCGGTCGGGATCAGCCGAACAGGGCCTGGCCCCACCACTCCCCGGGCTTGCGGACGCCCGCCGGGCAGGCGAAGTGGGCGGAGCCGACGTGCTGGATGTACTCGTTGAGCTTGTCGCTGCCCGCGAGCCGCTGCTGGAGCGGGACGAAGGCCTTGCGGGTGTCACGCTGGTAGGCGAGGAAGAACAGGCCGGCGTCCAGGCGGCCGAGGCCGTCGGTGCCGTCGGTGAAGGAGAAGCCGCGGCGCAGGATCATCAGACCGCTGTTGGCGTCCGGGTGGGCCAGGGCGACGTGGGAGTCGGCGGGCATGGCCTTGAGGTCCGGCGCGTCGTGCTCCTTGGCCTTGCCGTACGGGGCGCCCTCGCCCTTGGTGCGGCCGAAGACGTCCTCCTGCTCCTTGAGCGAGGTGCGGTCCCAGGTCTCGATGTGCATCCGGATGCGCCGGGCGACGAGGTAGGAGCCGCCGGTCATCCAGTCGGCGCCGTCGCCGGGGGCCGCCCACACGTGGTCGGCGAGCTTGGCGGTGTCGGTGCCCGCGATGTTGTGGGTGCCGTCCTTGAAGCCCATCAGGTTGCGCGGGGTCTGCGCGTCCGGGGTGGTGGAGGAGGTCTTGCCGAAGCCGAGCTGCGACCAGCGGATGTTGACGGTGCCCATGCCGATGCGGGCCAGGTTGCGGATGGCGTGCACGGCGACCTGCGGGTCGTCGGCGCAGGCCTGGATGCAGATGTCGCCGCCGCTGCGCAGCGGGTCGAGCTTGTCGCCCTTGAACGCGGGCAGGTCGATCAGGGCTTCGGGGCGCCTGGCCTTGAGGCCGAAGCGGTCGACCGGCTGACCGTCCGGGCCGGTCTTCTCGAACAGGGTGGGGCCGAAGCCGATGGTGAGGGTGAGCCGGGAGGCGGGCAGGCCGAGGGCCTCGCCGGTGTCGTCCGGCGGCGCCTCGGGCAGGCCGCTGGCGGCGCCGGTGCCGACCTCGCGGCCGCCGGTCATCGCGGCGGCGGCCTTGGTCCACTCCTTGAGCATCTTGACCAGCGACTCGCGGGTGGCCTTGTCGGAGACGTCGAAGGCGGCGAAGTGCAGGCGGTCCTGGACGGGGGTGGCGATGCCGGCCTGGTTGTCGCCGTAGAAGGGCACCTCGGCGCCGGCCTGGGCGGCGGGTGCCGGGGCGGGGTCGTCCTGGCGGGTGGCCGCGGCGACCGAGCCGACGGCGGCGGCGCCGAGCGCGACACCCGCGCCGGCCCAGCCGATCACGGCCCGGCGGCTGACGCCGCCGGCGGGGGCGGCGTCGGTGCCGGCCGGGGCTTCGGTCTGCTGCTGGTTCTCGGCGTCCATCGGCGGGTGGATCCTTCTCTGTGCTGACTCGCCGATGCCGTGGCGGCCGCTTGGGGGCCGCCACGGCGTCGGTGGAGGGGTGGGGACGGTGCTCGGTGGTGCCGGGGTCGTTACTTGACGACGACGGCGGCGGCCAGCTTCGACAGCGGCTCGCCCAGCGAGTTGACCGCGTCGGAGAAGGTCTTGCGCTCGGCCTCGGTGACCTTGTCGTAGGAGGTGAAGGTGCCGTCGGCCTGCTTGTACTTGGCGAGCAGGGCGGTGATGGCGGTGAACTCGGAGTCGAGGGTCTTGGCGAGCTCCGGGTCCTTCTCGGCGGCGACGGGCTTCAGCAGCTCGTAGGCCTTCTGCGCACCCTCGACGTTGGCCTGGAAGTCGGCCAGGTCGGTGTGGCTGTAGCGGTCCTCCTCGCCGGTGATCTTGTTGGTGGCGACCTCGTCCAGCAGCTCCTTGGCGCCGTTGGCCATGCTGGTCGCGGTGATCTCGGCGGAGGGGATCTTCTTCTGCCAGTCCTTGAGGTCGTTGACCAGCTGGGTGGCGAGGGTCTTCTCGTCGTCGCCGATCCTGGCGTCGGCCCAGAGCGACTTCTCCAGCTTGTGCCAGCCGGTCCACTGCTGGCCGGCCTCGACCTTGTCCTCGCGGGTGTCGGTCTTGGGGTCGACGTCGCCGAAGCTCTCCGCGACGGGCTCGGTGCGCTCCCAGCCGGTGCGCGAGGGCGCGTAGAGCGACTTGGCCTTCTCGACGTCGCCGGCGGTGATCGCGGCGGCGAAGGCCTCGACGGCCGGGATGGTGGCGTCGGCCTGCTCCTGGGCGTACTTGCGGTAGGCCTCGACGGCGGTGGCCAGGCGCGGGTCGGCCGCGGCGGCGCTGCCGCCCTCGCCGGTCACGGTGATCTTCTGGCGGATGCCGTCGCCGACCATGCCGGGCTTGCAGGCGATCTCGTAGGAGCCGGCCTTGATCTCGGCGTTGATGGTGGCCTTGGTGCCGGGGCCGATGTTCTCGCGCTCGGTGATGATCTTGTCACCGTCGCCGTAGACGTAGACCTCGGTGGTCTTGGCGCCCTTGTTGCTGATGTCGAGGACGACGTGGCCGGCCGGGAACGTGGTCTTGGAGACCTCGCAGGCGGTGTCGGTGGCGTTGATCTTGACGGCGTCGGCGCCGCCCGCCTTGTCGTCCTTCTTGTCCGCGCAGCCCGCCAGGGTGGCGGTCGCCACGGCGAGGGTGAGCAGCGCGGCTGCAGTGGTACGGCGACGGGCGGACATACGGGCTCCAACGGAGAGGGCAGGGTGGACCTGGGCAGCACTGAGTGTGGGCGGGGGGAACCGGGGGCACCGGTCCCCCCGCCCACTTAGCTAAGGCATACCTTAGGGAAATCTGATTTCAGCGTCTACACCGCCCCCCACCTGTCAATCCGTCAGGTGGGGGGAACCCTTGCGGGCCGCCGTCCGTCAGCCCACGACCTCATGCCCGGGCACCCTCGCGGGCCGCCGTCCGTCAGCCCACGGCCTCATGCCCGGGCACCCTCGCGGGCCGCCGTCCGTCAGCCCACGGCCTCACGCCCCGGGCACCCGGCGGGCGGCCGCGCGGGCCGTCCAGCGGCCCTCGTGGCGGCTGATCCGGATCGGATGGCCGAAGGTCTCGCTGATCAGCCCCGTGGTCATCACCTCGTCCACCGGCCCGGCCGCCACGCACTCCCCCGCCCGCAGCAGCAGGGCGTACGTGGTGCTCTCCGGCAGCTCCTCCAGGTGGTGGGTGACCAGCACGCTGGCCAGCTCGGGGTGCTGGTGGCGCAGCAGGTCCAGGCTGTCCAGCAGCAGCTCGCGGGCGGTGAGGTCCAGTCCGGTGGCGGGCTCGTCGAGCAGCAGCAGCCGCGGGCTGGGCATCAGCGCGCGGGCGATCAGGGCCCGGCCGCGCTCGCCCTGGGAGAGCGTGGTCCACGGGGAGTCGGCCATCGGGGCCATGCCGAGCGTCTCGATCAGCTGCTCGGCCCGGGCCAGCACCTCGGGGGCGGCCTTGCGGTGCCACTCCGGCTCGATGGTGTTGGTGTGCCCGGTCAGCACCACCTCGCGCACGCTCAGCGGGGAGCGCAGCGGGTGGCGGGGGTTGACGTGCCCGAGGTGGGCGCGCAGCTCACGGATGTCCACCCGGCCGAGCCGGCGGCCCAGCACGTCCACCTCCCCGCGGGTCGGGTGGGAGACCGCGCCGAGCAGCGCGAGCAGGGTGGACTTCCCCGCCCCGTTCGGCCCGAGCAGCGCCCAGTGCTCGCCGGCCTCGATGGTGAGGGAGATCCCGCGCAGCAGGTGGCGGCCGTCGCGCACGACGTCCACGTCCCGGGTGCGCAGCAGTGGGCCCTCGAAGGACGGGGCGGACGAACTCATGGGGGCGGACCTCCGATCACGGCACCGGGCAGGGTACGGGCGTGGCGCCGTACCGGCCGGTACGGCGCCGACCGTCCGCGTGCAGAGTACAACCGGGGCCCCAGGCAAGATCGCTTCGTCCGAGGGATGGACGCGCCAGGGCCCTTTTGCCCGGCCGGAGTTGGGAGGATGATCGGTGCTTCCGGAGCGACGAGGGGAGCGCCGTCATGACGGACGGGGAGACCACGGACGGGGAGCCGACGGGCAGAGCGGCGGCGGTCGGGGAGGCCGCCGTCGGGGAGGCGGCGGGGGGCGCCGCGCTCGGGGAGGCGACGGGCGGCCCGGGGGTCGGGGAGCCCGCGGTCGGGAAGGCCGCGGTCGGGGCACCGCCGGCGGCCGGCACGGTGCACGGACTGGTCGAGGAGCAGGCCCGGCTGGCCCCGCTCGCCGTCGCCGTCCGGTGCGGGGCCGAGGAGCTGACGTACCGGGAGCTGGACGCCCGGGCCACCGCACTCGCCCGCGACCTGGCGTCCCGCGGCCTGGCCCCGGGCGGCCGGGCGGCCGTCGCGCTCGGCCGCGGGACGGGCGTCTACGTCGCCCTGCTCGCCGTGCTGAAGACCGGCGCCGCCTACGTGCCGCTGGAGCCGAGCGCGCCGGACGCGCTGCTGCGGCACGTGCTGACCGACGCCGCACCGGACCTGGTGGTCACCGAGGAGGGCCACCGGGTGCGGCTCGCCGACGCCGGCGGCGCACCGGTCGTCTGCCCGGACCTGACCGTGTCGGCGGACGGCCCGTTCGACGCCCCGGCCACCGGCCCCGCCGACCTCGCCTGCGTCTTCTACACCTCCGGAACCACCGGCCCGCCCACCGGCGCGCTGATCGGGCACGACAACCTGCTGGCCGCCCACCGCGGCTGGTGCGAGGTGTACGGGCTGACCGCCGAGGACCGGATCCTGCAGACGGCGAGCCTGGAGTTCGACGTCTTCACCGCCGACTGGGTGCGCGCCCTGTGCACCGGGGCCGCCCTCGTCGTCGCCCCGCGCAACCTCACCCTGGACCGCACCGCCGACGTCGCCGAGCTGCCCGCGCTGGTCGCCGACGAGCGGATCACCGTCGTGGAGCTGAACGTGCGCACCGCGCGCCGGCTGAGCGCCTTCCTCGAACGGACCGGCCGCGCCCTGCCCGGGGTGCGGCTGCTGACCGTCGGCGCCGAGAAGTGGTACCTGGACGAGCAGCTGGGCCTGCAACGGCTGCTCGGCGAGCGGACCAGGGTGCTCAACGTCTACGGCCTGGCCGAGGCCACCGTCGACAGCACCTACTTCGACGCCCGGGGCAGCGCCGTCGCCGACGGCGGCGAACGGGTCTCGCTGGTCGGCCGGCCCTTCCCCGGCACCCGGGTCTACGTGGTCGGGCCGAAGGGCCTCCCCGTCGCGCCCGGGCGGCCCGGCGAGATCGCCGTCGCCGGGAGCGGGCTCGGCCGGGGCTACCTCGACCGGCCCGACGACACCCGGCGGCGCTTCGTCCGGGCCGACTTCGACCCGGACGGGCGGGTGCTGCTGACCGGGGACGTCGGACTGCTGCGCCCGGACGGCGTCCTGGAGTTCCTCGGCCGGGCCGCCACCGTGCTCGGTCCGGTCGACCACCCCGGCAAGGCCTCGGCGGTGGCCACGGTGCTGACGGCCGCCCGGGCCGAGGGCGTGCTGCGCTCGCACCCCGCGGTCCGGGAGGCCGCCGTGGTGGAGCTGGAGCCGCGGCCCGGGCAGCGGCGGCTGGTCGGCTACGCGGTGGCCGAGCCGGCCGCGGACGGCGCCGACGGCTGGTCGCTCTCGCAGCACCTGGCGGCGGAACTGCCGGGCGCCGCCGCGCCCTCGGCGGTCGTGGTGGTGCCGGACCTGCCGCGCACCCGGGCGGGCAAGCTGGACCGCTCCGCGCTGCCGTTGCCCGCACCGCCGGAGCACACCGCCGCGCGGACGGCCGCGCTCACCGCCGGGCGCCCGGTGAAGGCGGGCGGCGGGAAGGCGGGCGGCAAGGCCGGGGGCGGCGGCTCCGAGAGCCGCTCCGTCGCCGGCTGCGCGGCGGTCTTCTGCGTGCTGCTGTTCGGCGCCGGCGCGTGGGCGATCACCGACGAGTTCTTCCCCGGCTCCACCGACGTCTCGCTGGTCCCGTCCCCCTACGACGCGTACTTCAGGCTGTTGTACCTCTGCGAGAACCTGGCGTTCGGCGCGGGCGTGGTCTACCTCGCCGCCGGCTTCGAGGCCGTGCTGCGACAGGGACGGCCGTACCGGCTGTCCGTGCTGACCCATCTCGCGATCACCTGGCTGCTGGTCAACTGGTGGCCGCAGGACAACCTGTACCGCCTCACCAGCGCCACGGACTGGCCGCGCGAGACGGCGCTGGTGTTCGCCTTCAACATCCCGCTGATGCTCGCGGCGCTGGTCGTGGTGCGGTTCGTGGTCTGGCGGCCGCCGGTGGGCGAGCAGTAGCGGGCGGCGGCCGCCGGGGGGCCGCCCGGAGCGGGTGAAGCGCCGTCGCCGAAACGGCGATCGGTCGCCCGAGGCGGCCGCGCGCGTACCGACCGCCCGTCACCGCAGGGCTTCGAACATCCCGGCCAGGGCGTGGTTCGCCGCCGCCAGCAGCGCCTGTGCCGCGTCCAGCGCCTCGGCGTCGGTCCCGGCCAGGGCGAGGCCGACGACGGGCTCCGGGTCGTGGCCGGCCGTCGGGATCAGCGGCAGCAGGGTGACCCCGAGCCGGGCGCAGGCCGGGCGCAGCCGGTCGAGGTGGTCGTGGAGCGCCTCCTGGGCGAGGCGGGCTCCCAGGGGCATCGCGTCCAGGGTGCGGACGAGGTGGCCCGGCCCGCGCACCCGGTCCAGCCGTTCCCGCAGCACGAAGGCGACGGCCGGGCCGGTGAGCCGCAGGTTGATCTCGGTGGGGGCGAGCCGGCGGCGGCGGTCGGTGACGAAGTCCACGTCGAACCAGCCGCGGTAGCCCTCGGCGGCCAGCCGCTCCCCCACCGCGAGGGCGAACCGGCGGGCCGTCCCCGCGGCGGCGTCCGGCACCGCGCCGGGCCCGACGGTGACGCCCTGGTAGCGGGTGCCGGCCACCGCCATGACCCCGGCGCCGACCGGGTGGACGGCCCCGTCGGAGCCGATCACCACGTCGTAGGTGAGGTCGCGCAGCCGGGCGGCCGGGCCCGGGTCGACGTGCTCCTCCAGCAGCAACCCGCCCCGGGCCGGGAGGACTTCGGTGCGGACCAGCCGCCGCAGCAGGGCCCGGCCGCCGCCCGCGGCGAACAGGTCGGCGGGTTCCACCACGACGGTGCCGTAGCCGCCGACGCCGTGCGGGCTCTTCAGGACGGTGGTGAGCCCCCGGGCCGCGCGGGCGGTCAGCCGGCGGGCGGTGCGGCCCCGGCCGCCCGGGCACTCCTGGGCGGGGACGTGGACGTCCGGGTGGGCGGGGGCGAGTTCGGTGAACAGCTCGTGGGCGGCCGCCTTGGACTCGTAGCGGCGCACGGCGGCCAGTTCGGGCCCCTCGCCCTGGTCCGCGGTGCGGCCCCAGTGGACCACCGGTCCGCCGAGGCCGGCGATCCGTGCCCTCAGGGCCGGCCGTCCGGCGAGCGCCCGGGCGACCGTGCTCCCCGGCGAGACTCCCCGGTGCACCTCGACCGGGCCCCATTCCAGCTCCCGGGCCAGCCAGTCCGTCCACTCCGGGGCGACCTCCGCGGGCAGCACCAGCAGGGCCGGTTCGGGGCTGTAGCAGGCGGCCAGGCAGGCGTAGTGGTGCGCCTGCCGCAGGCGGCGGGCGCGTTGGGCGCCGTCCATCCCCGGGGCGAAGAACTGCTCGTTGAAGTCCGCGACGTTGCCCACGTGGACCGCCGCCCGCCCGCCGGTCCAGGCCCCCACCCATGCGTCCATGGCGCCGAGCCTAGAGCCGTGCGCGGGTGTGCGTAAGCGAGTGTCACGACGGGAGTGTGGGCGCAATGTTAACTTCTGATCATTTTTGATTTGAACAGGACACAACTTGGCAAAGTTATGACCTTCCCTCTAGCTCCAGCTGACTGCTCGCCGTCAATCTCAGTCGCAGCTCTTTTCCCTGCAGCTAACCCCCACTGGAGTCAGAGTGAGCCCCACCTCCTCCTCCCGCCGCCCCCTCGCGGCCGGAGCCATCGCGGTCGTCGCCGCCCTCGTCGCCGTCGCCGTTCCCACCGGAACCGCCTCCGCGGCCACCGGCACCCGCGACGCCGCGATAGCCCAGGCCCGCGCCAACGTCGCCCGCAACGCCGGGACGTTCGGCTTCGGCGCGGGTCAGGACCTCGTGGTCAAGGACGTCGTCCTGGACGCCGACGGCAGCCAGCACGTCCGCTTCGACCGCACCTACCAGGGCCTCCCGGTGGTCGGCGGCGACCTCGTCGTCCACCAGGACTCCCGCGGCCGGCTCAAGGACTCCTCCCGCGCCGCCGCCCACGACGCCGCCGTGAAGTCCACCGTCCCGAAGGTCCCCGCGCAGGCCGGCGCCGCCGAGGGCATCGCCGCCGCACCCGGCGTCAGGGACGCCGTGAGCAGCCCCGAACTGGTCGTCTGGGCCGCCGACGGCACCCCCCGGCTCGCCTGGCGCACCACCGTCGAGGGCACCGGCGAGCACGGCGAGCCCGCCGGCCGGGTGGTCGTCACCGACGCCACCACCGGCGAGCAGATCGAGTCGTACGACGCCGAGCACGAGGCCTCCGGCACCGGCCACTCCGAGTACACCGGCGACATCACCATCGACACCACCCAGACCAGCGGCGGCTACACGCTCACCGACCCGGTCCGCGGCCACGTCACCAAGGACGCCCACAACCTCGCCGCCGCCTCGGTCAAGGCGAGCTCCGGCACCGCCTTCACCAGCACCACCAACGTCTGGGGCGACGGGAAGAAGTTCTCCACCGACCGCTCCACCGCCGCCGTCGACGCCCACGCCAACACCGCCTGGACGTACGACTACTACAAGAACACCTTCGGCCGGAACGGCATCAAGAACGACGGCAAGGGCGCCACCGTCTTCGTGCACGTCGGCACCAACTGGGACAACGCCCAGTGGTCCGACAGCTGCTTCTGCATGATGACCGGTGACGGCGACGGCAGCCACGACCCCGAGCAGGTCGACCTCGACACCATGGGCCACGAGATGACCCACGGCGTCACCAGCGCCACCGCCAACCTGCGCTACAGCGGGGAGTCCGGCGGCCTCAACGAGTCCACCAGCGACATCTTCGGCACGATGGTCGAGTGGTACGCCAACAACAAGGTCGACACCCCCGACTACCTGTTCAGCGACCAGTCCACCCCGCCGTGGCTGCGCCGCTTCGACAAGCCCTCGCTGGACGGCGCCTCGGCGGACTGCTGGAGCAGCTCGGTCGGCAAGCTGAACGTGCACAACTCCTCGGGCGTCGGCAACCACTGGTTCTTCCTGGCCAGCGAGGGCAGCGGCAGCCGGACCATCAACGGCTTCACCTACAACAGCCCCACCTGCAACGGCTCCACGGTCACCGGCATCGGCAACCAGAAGGTCGCCAAGATCTGGTACCGGGCGCTGACCGTCTACATGACGTCCACCACCAACTACAAGGGCGCCCGCACCGCCTCGCTGAGCGCGGCCAAGGACCTCTACGGCCTCAACAGCACCGAGTACAAGGCGATCGCGGCGGCGTGGAGCGGCGTCAACGTCAACTGACGCACGGTCGGCTGACCGGCCGGGCGGCGGCACGCCCGGTCAGTCACCGGTCGGGCGGCGGTCGGGGCCGCCCGGTCGGGGCCGCCCGGTCAGGCGGTGAACCCGACGTGGACGTGGTCGTGGTGGGTGTCGTCGGTGAAGAACTGGTTGCCGGCGCCCCGGATCGCCACCGGCCCGCCCACGTTGTACGACCCGGCGGCCGCCGCGTCCCGCATGAAGGACTCGACCAGCGCGCGGGACGTCCCCGGGTCCACCACCGGGTGGCCGTCGATCCGCCACACGTCGAAGGCCCGGCCCTGCGGATGGTCGCTGGGCCGGGTCGTGCCGAACACCAGCAACGGGTGGCCGGACCGCACCACGCTCACCGAGAGCGTGTACGGGCCGGCCAGCCGCAGCATCGCCTCCAGCACGCTGTCGTGCACGGCGCCGCTGCGCAGGTCGGCCGCCGCCCCGGGCGGCAGCTCGATCCTCGGCTCGGCGAACACCCGGGCCACCGCGGGCGGCGGCGTCGGCACGGCCGGGCCCGGCTCCCCCGGGTGCAGCTCGGTGACCGTCCAGCGCGGCTCGGACCGGCTCAGCCGGACGTCCACCGTGCAGCCGCCCTCGGCCACCGACCCGTCGGGCCCGCGGGTCCACTGACGGCACACCACCAGCACGCTCGCCGAGTCGGCGAGGATCCCGCCGTACTGGGCGTCGATCACCTCCAGGCTCGCCTCCGGCGCCGGCGGCGCCAGCGGGCCGGCCTGGTCCGCCAGGGCGGGCGGCAGGCCCAGCGCCGCCACCCGGGCCCGCGCCGCGGCCACGCCCTGGCCGCCCGGCGGCCAGGCCCCGAGCGCGGCGACCAGCTCCACGGCACGCCGCTTGACGTCGGGCTGCACCTCGGACGGGCCGGGCTGCCAGAGCGGGGGGTTGGGCAGCGGGCTCGCCGCCCCGGTCGGCGTCGCACCGGATGTGTCGCCCGGGGTTCCGCCCGCCGTCGGAGTGGTGGCGACGCTGCCGCCGGACGCCGCGGTCGTGCCCGGTGACGTGCTCCCCGGAGCCGAAGCGCTCCCCCGGCCCGCCGACCCCGACCCCGCCGGACCCGCGCCCGCCGCCGGCTTCCCGGCCCCGCCGCCGCACCCCGCCGCCCCCAGCAGCAGCGCCGCCGCACCGGCCCTCAGCACCCCGCGCCGGCCGGTGCCCCGTCCTCGTCCACCGTCTCCGCTCGTCACGCGGCCAGTATGCGGCGGCGCCCGGCCCGGCGGACGGACGTCGGCGCGGTGTCCCTCAGCCCAGCCGCCGGATCGGCTCCCCGTCGAGGAACGCCGCGATGTCCTCCACCGCCTCGCCGTAGCAGCGGCGGTAGAGGTGCTGGGGCCCGTAGCCCGGGTGCGGGGTGGCCAGCAGCCCCGGCGCGGTGTGCAGCGGGTGGTCCGCGGGCAGCGGCTCGTCGAGGACGTCCACCGCGGCGCCCGCGAGCCGACCCCCGGTGAGCGCGGCCGACAGGGCGTCCCGGTCGACGATCGCCGCCCGGGAGGTGTTCACCAGACAGGCACCGGGCTTCATCAGCGCGAGCTCGGCCGCACCGAGCAGCCCCCGGGTGCGCTCGCCGAGCGCGAGGTGCACCGAGACGAAGTCGCTGCCGCCCAGCAGCTCCGCGAGGCTCGCGGCCCGGCGCACGCCCACCTCGGCGGCACGCTCGTCCGTCAGGTTCCGGCTCCAGGCCACCACGTCCATGCCGAAGGCCAGCCCCATCCGGGCGACCGGGGCCGCGACCCTCCCGAGGCCGAGCAGCCCGAGCACCCGGCCGTTCAGGTCCGCTCCGGCGGTACTCCGCCGCGACCCGCCGCGCGGCGCGGTGCTCTCCGGCACGACGCCCTGCGCCACGCCCAGCAGGAGCGCCCAGGTCAGCTCGGCGGGCGGGGTGACGGAGCTCGACGTCCCGCAGACCGTCACGCCGCGGCGCTCGGCGGCCGAGTAGTCGATCACCGAGTGGTGCATGCCGGCGGCCACCAGCAGCCGCAGTCGCGGAAGCCGGGCGAACAGCCAGGCCGGGAACGCGACCCGTTCGCGCAGGGCCACCACGATGTCGAAGTCCGCCAGGGCTTCGGCGAGTTCGTCCTGCGACCCGAATGGGTCGGGGAAGGCCGTCAGCTCCACCCGATCGGCCACCGGGGACCAGTCGGCGATGCCGGTGACGGCTTCCTGGACGTCGTCGAGGACGGCGCAGCGCAGCACCTCGCGCGGACGGGGGCACTGCCGGTCGTCAGGGTCGGGTGTCATGCCCGAACTCTTCCAGGGCACCGACGCCACCGGCACGCCGGAGGCCTCCCGGTGGATCCCGCGGGGCCGGACCACCGGCAGGCCTCCCGCGGGTCCTACCTCTGGGCCAGCGGCGCGAGGACGGCCTCCGCCGTGGCGGTCCGGGCGTAGAGCACCGAGCGCCCGGCCCGGTGGGCGCTGACCAGGCCCGCGTCCCGCAGGGTCGTCAGGTAGCGGGACACGGCCGACGGCGACAGCCCCGTGCGGCGGGCGAGTTCGGTGGTGGAGGCCGGGGCGTCGAGCTCGGTGAGCAGCAGCGTCCGCGACCGCCCGAGGACGACGGCGAGGGCGCCGTCGCCCGTCGCCGGCCGGGCGGCCCAGAGCAGGCCGGTCCCCCGCGCCGGGTAGGCGAGCTGCGGCGGGTGCTCCGCCGCGACCTGGGTGAACAGCGCCGACCGGGCGAAGGCGGACGGGATCAGCAGCAGCCCGGCACCCGACGCCCCCGGGGCCAGCGGGCGCGACCTCCGGCGCAGCCGCAGCCGGTCCTCCGACCAGTGCACCTCGGTGCTCAGGTCGTTGAGGACCCGTGCCGCCCCGAACTCGGCGACCTGGCGGGCCCGGTGCAGGACGTCCGCGTCGAGGACGGCCCGGATGCGGGCCCAGTACGGGGCGAGCGCGAGCTCCCAGTACGCCTCGATCGCCTCGGTCAGCCGGGGCAGGCCCGCCGCCGGGTCGGCGTGCAGCGCGCGCAGCCGGGGGCCGAGGCCGCCCTGACGGGACGCCAGCCGGTCGAGGTCACGGCGCACCTGCGCGTCGGGGGTGGCCCGGATCGCGGCGAGTTCGCTCCCGATGGTCGGGGCGGCGCCGGTGGGGGCGGGGTTGACGAAGTCGGGCACGTACCCGGCCGGCGGGACGATCTCGGTGAGCCACCCGCGCTCCGGCCCGGCCGCCGCCAGCCGGGGCCGCACCTGCTCCACCCACGGCCGGTGCACGGGGTGGGCGATCCCCGAGTGCAGCAGCCGCAGGCTCGGGCCGACCTCCCACATCGGCGAGACCGCGAAGCGCATCCGCGCCAGGTCGCCCGCCGTGAACTGCAGCTCGGCCGTCATGCCACCCCCGTGGATTCACACATGTTCGAATCGTTGGCGGTCAGAGTAGTGCAGTGGAGATCATGACGGCATGACCTCCCACACCGCCCCTCCCGTGCACACCCCTGCCCTCGTCCCGGCCGGCCCCGCCACCGGCACCGCCGCCGCCGGCGCCGCTCCCACCACCGTCCACGCCGCCGCCTCCGGCACCTGGACCCTCGGCGACCGCCCCGTGCACCGGATCGGCTTCGGCACCATGCGCCTGCCGCAGACCGGCAAGGCGCTCGTTCCGCACGCCGTGCCGCGCGACCGCGAGCAGGCCGTCCGGGTGCTGCGCCGCGCCGTCGAACTGGGCGTCAACCACATCGACACCGCCGCCTTCTACTTCTCCCCGCTGCGCTCCGCCAACGAGCTCGTCAACCGGGCGCTCGCGCCGTACGGCGACGACCTGGTGATCGCCACCAAGGTCGGCCCCGCACGCGGCCCCGACGGCACGTGGCTGGAGCACGCCCGCACCCCCGAGGGGCTGCGCGCGCAGGTCGAGGAGAACCTGCGCCAGCTCGGCCGCGACCACCTGGACCTGGTGAACCTGCGGATCCTCGGGTCCGACTCGGTCGCCGAACGCTTCGGCGCCCTCGCCGACTTGCAGCGGGCCGGGCTGATCCGCCACCTCGGCCTCTCCAACATCCAGCCGCACCAACTCGCCGAGGCCCGGGCCATCGCCCCCGTCGTGTGCGTGCAGAACCCGTACGGCATCGGCGCCGCGCCCGAGCAGGACGCGCTGCTGCGGACCTGCGGCGAGCAGGGCATCGCCTTCGTCCCCTTCTACGCGATCGCCGGATCCGGCCGCGAGTCCGGCCCGGGCGGGTCCGAGCCCGGACAGGTCCTGGCGGTGGCCGGGGCCCACGGCGTCAGCACCGCCCAGGTCCGCCTGGCCTGGACGCTGCACCGGGGCCCGCACGTCCTGGCCATCCCCGGCACCGGCGACCTCGCCCACCTCGAGGACAACATCGCCGCCGGCTCCCTCCGGCTCTCCCCGGCGGACCTCGCCCTGCTGGACGAGGCCCACGCGGGCTGATCCACGACGGGCGGCCGTGCCGGGGACGGGGGTCCCGACGCGGCCGCGCCTCGGCCCGGGCCCGCGCGCACGGTCGTGCCCGTCGCGCGCGGCCGTGCGCACCCGGCCGGAACCGGGGGCACCCCCTCGGGCGTCCCTCCGGGGCGAATCCGTGATCGCCAGCGGCCGTGAAGGAGCCCCGGAGCATGACCGAGACCGCCACCCGTCACCTCTACCTCACCCGCCACGGCGAGGCGGCGCCCGGCGGGGAGGGGCTCACGGAGAACGGCCGCAGACAGGCCGACCTGCTCGGGCAGCGGCTGGCGGACCGCCCGATCACGGCCGTGCACCACGGCCCGCTGCCCCGGGCCGCGCAGACCGCACAGCTGGTCGGCCATCGGCTCACCGGAGTGGTGCCGACGGTCTGCGAGGAGGCCGGCGACTACGTTCCGCACGTCCCCGACCGGGCCGAACTGCCCCCGGAGAGCGCGGACTTCCTGCTCGACTTCCTGTCCCGCACCACGGCGGAGGAGCGCGAGCAGGGCCGGCCGCTGGCGCGGCGGGCCGTCGAACGGTTCACCGGGCCGGTGCCGGGCACCGAGGAGCGGCACGAACTGGTCGTCACGCACAACTTCCTGATCGGCTGGCTGGTCCGGCACGCCCTGGACGCACCCGCCTGGCGCTGGCTGGGGCTCAACCATGCGAACGCCGCGCTGACCGTCATCCGGTACGCCCCGGGCCGCCCGGCCTCCGTGGCGCTCTTCAACGACCTGCGCCACCTTCCCGAGGAACTGCGGTGGACGGGCCTCCCGACCGGGGCGCGGTACTGACGCGGTACTGACGCGGCGCGGAGCCGTTCGGCCCCGGACGGCCCGGCAGCCCGCGACTCCTGACCGTGCGGCACCCGTCGACCGTCAACCGTCGACAGGAATATGCAGACCGGTCTATTGTTTTCCGTATGGGAGTCAAGGGAGAAGAGACGCGGGCCCGGCTGATCGCCGGCACCCGGACGCTGATCGAGGCACAGGGCTACTTCGGGACCGGCCTCAACCAGATCGTCGCCGCGACCGGCGCACCGCGCGGGTCGCTCTACTTCCACTTCCCCGAGGGGAAGGACCAGTTGGTCACCGCCGCCCTTGTCCAGGCCGGCCGGGAGGTCGAGGACCTGCTCGCCGCCCTGACCGCCGAGGGCGCCGACAGCGGAGCGCTGACCCGCCGCCTCACCGAGGTCTTCGCCGAGCGGCTGGCCGGCTCCGACTACACCAAGGGCTGCCCGATCGCGACCGTCGCCCTGGAGGTCGCGGGCACCAACGAGGCACTGCGCGCCGTCTGCGCCGAGGTGTACGAGGGCTGGCAGCGGGTGCTGGCCGACCGGCTGGAGGCCGAGGGCTTCGAGCCCGCCGCGGCCGCCACGGCCGCCGGGCAGGCGCTCGCCCTGCTGGAGGGCGCCGTCCTGCTGGCGTCCGTCCGGCGCAGCCGCGAACCGCTGGACCACGCCCAGCACGCGGTCCTCCACCTGCTCGGCGCGCAGAAGGCGCCCGCGGCGTAGGTCGATCCGGGGTGGAGCCCCCCTCGGGGTGGCTCCGCCCCTCCTTCTCGCCCAAAAAATATGCAGACCGGTCTACAGATTACGGAGCACACCATGCCGTCCGCCCCGCCACCGCCCCGCACCCTCGTCCTCGGCGCCGGCGGCTTCCTCGGCCGCTGGCTCGTCCTCGAACTCCTCACCCGCGGCGAGCCCGTCGCGGCCGCCGTCCGCGACCCCGACCGCGGCGGCGAGCTGCGCCGGTGGCTGCGCGCCCACGACGCCGACGACGCCGCACTCACCACCGTCACCGCCGACGTCACCCGCCCCGGCCTCGGCCTCTCCCCCGAGGACGACGCCCGGCTCGCCGAGGTCCGCGACGTCCACAACCTCGCCGCCCGCTACCGGTTCGGGCTGACCCGCGCCCAGGCCGAACCCGCCAACCTGCACGGCGCCCTGCACGCCCTCCACTGGTCCGCCACCCGGCCGCGGCTGCGCCGCCTGATCCACCTCTCCGGCTACCGCGTCGGCCGCGACCCGCAGCCCCGCTACCCGCTCGACGCCCGCACCACCGCGGCCCGCTACGCCCGCCTCGGCGCCTACGAGGCGTCCAAGCTGCTCGGCGACGCCGCCGTCCGCGTCACCGCCCCGCGCCTCGGCGTACCGCTCACCACCGTCAACCCCAGCAGCGTCATCGGCCACTCGCTGACCGGCGAGGCCGGGCAGTACCTCGGACTCGCCCAGCTCGTCCGGCAGCTCCACCGCGGCCGGCTCCCGCTGCTGCCCGGCACCCGCCGCACCTTCCTGCCCGTCGTCACGGTCGACCACCTGGCCCGTTTCCTGGCCGCGGCCCCGGCCCACGACGACGCGCCCGTCCGGGCGCACACCGTCCTCGACCCGGCGACGCCCGTCCTCCCCGACCTGATCGCCCTCCTCGCCGACCACCTCGACGTCCGCCCGCCGCGCGGCCTGGTCCCCGTCCCCCTGGTCCGCCGCCTCCCCCGCGCCCTCACCGGGGCGGATCCGGAGACCCTCACCTTCCTCTCCGAGGACCGCTACGACACCGCCTCCGCCGACCGCCTCGCCACCGCCGCCGGCCTCGCCCACCCACCCCTCCTCCCCGCCCTGCGCCACTGGTCCACCCGCCTCGTCGCCGAAGGCTTCGGCACCGCCTGACCCCGCACGGGAACACCCTGGCACCGGAACGGGTCGAGCAGGCCGCCCGGGAGCTGGCCGACCTGCCCTTCGACGAGCTCGTCACCGGCGGCACGGCGGAGGGCCTCGACACGGCGGCCGCGCTCGCCGCGGCCGGCGTCTACCCGGTCGGCCTCTGGGCGGACCCGTCCGGCCTGGAGTACGTGTCCGCCCACTACGCGGGCCTGGTCGGGTTCCTGCGCGTCACCGCCCGCTACCGGCAGGGCCTGGTGATCCGGCACGGATAGGCCACGGGCGGCGCAGAGCCCGCCGGTCCGCCCGACGGACGGTGCCGACCCGGTAGCCCGGGCGGCGACCGGAGCTCCGGCCCCGGCCTGACGAGACCCTCCCCTACCCGGGTGGCGGACCGCCGACGGACCGACCCGACCTCAATTCGCTGGCTCCGCGGCCGCGCTCCCGGGAGGATCGCCGCATGCAACCCCTCCCGCACGGCTACACCAACCGCACCACGGGCGACGGCCGCGTGGTCGTGAAGCACTACTGCGGCCCGGAGGCCGAAGCCCGGCTGGCGCGCGAGGAGCGGCTGCTGACCGGGCTCCGGGAGCGGCTGCCCGTCCCGCCGGTGCTGGCCGCCGACCGGGCGGCGCTCACGCTCGGGCACCTGCCCGGCGTGCCCGCGCAGGACCTCCTGGACGCCGGGCACGGGCCGCGCGTACTGGCCGCGTGCGGGCTGGTCCTGGGCCGCCTGCAACAGCTCGACCCGGCGGTGTCCGGTGAGCCGGTCACCGCCCCCGGTGCGGTACTGGTGCACGGCGACTTCGGGCCCAACAACCTCCTGCTCGACCCGGACACCTTCGCCGTCACGGCCGTACTGGACTGGGAGTTCGCCCACGCCGGGGACCCGGTCGAGGACCTCGCGTGGTGCGAGTGGATCGTGCGGATGCACCACCCCGACCGGGGCGGGGACCTCGACCACCTCTTCCGCGCCTACGGTCGCCCCGTCCCGCCCTGGCCGGTGCGCCGCCGGGCCATGCTCGCCAAGTGCGCCTGGCTGGAGGAGTTCTGCCGCCGCCGGGATCCGGACGGCCCGGGCGTGCGGCAGTGGCGGGACCGGAGCCGGGCCACCGCCGCCTGGGCGGACGCCGGGTAGGGCCCCGGCGGGGCCTACGGGCGGCGGGCCAGCAGGTGGGCGTCGAGGAAGCCCCGTTCGGAGGCCGGGTCGTGGAGCAGCCGGGCGAACGGGACCAGCCCGGCGTCGGCCAGCAGGTCGGCGAGGCGGTCCACCGGCCAGCCGTAGGCGGGCGTCACCTTGTGGTCGAACCGGACCGGCGCCGGCCCCTCGGTACCGAAGAAGGAGAGCAGGAGCAGGCCGCCCGGCGCCAGGACGCGCACCAGCTCGGCGAGCAGCGCCGGCAGTTCCCCCGGCGGCGTGTGGATCACCGAGTAGTGGGCCAGCACGCCGCCGAGCGCGCCGTCCCCGACCGGCAGCGACTCCATCCGCGCCTCCTGGAAGCGCAGCGCCGGATGGGCCCGCCGGGCGTGGTCGACCATGCCCGGGGAGAGGTCGAATCCGGAGGCGTCCAGGCCCAGTTCGTGCAGCATGGCCGTCAGGTGCCCGGGCCCGCAGCCGACGTCCGCCGCCCGCGGGTTGCCCGTCGCGCGGACCAGTTCGGCGAAGGTGCCGATCATGGCCCGGCCGAACGGCTGGTCCTCCAGCCCGTTGGCGAACTTCGACGCGTACAGCTCGACGACCCCGTCGTAGGCCGCCCTGGTCTCGCTCTGATGATCCGCCACGGGACGGAGTCTAGAGCCGGTACGACGATCGGACGCAAGAGGCGTCGTCCCCGACGCGTTCACGGTGCCCGGCGGCCCCGGCGCCGTTCAGTCCGCGGGGTGTTCCAGGACCAGGCCCGTCCATCGGACGTCGGCGCGGCCGTGCAGGTCCGCGCGCTCGGTGCGGTGGACCAGCCGCAGGCCGTGGGCCGCGGCCTGGGCGACGGTCTCCTCCGGCGGGACGTCGAACATCCGGCGCCCGGCCGGGACGGGGCCGTGGCGCAGGGTCAGCGCGAGGCGGCCGCCGGGGGCGAGGAGACGGGCGAGGACGGCCATCCCGGCCGGGCGCTCGGCCGCGTCGAGGTGCATCCAGACGGCGGTCAGCAGCACGAGGTCGAAGCGTTCGCCCCCGGCGCCGAGCCGGGGCAGCGCGGGCAGTGCGTCGGGCACCCAGCGGATGCCCGGTCCGGGGTGCAACCGCTCGCCGTGGGCGCGGAGTTCGGCGGTCGGCTCGGCGGCCACGACGGGGTGGCCGAGGGCGGCGAGCGCGGCCGCGTCCCGGCCGGTTCCCGCGCCCACGTCGAGGACGGCGGCGGGCGGGGCGGGGTAGTGCTGCAGCAGGTCGCGGTGGACCTCGGCGAAGGTCACACTCTCGTACTGGACGGCGAGTTGCGCCGCTTCGGCGGCGTAGCCGGCACTTCCGGCACTTCCGGTACTTCCAGCACTTCCGGCGTACCCAGCACCTCCGCCGTTGACGGCGCCTCCGCCGTTGACGGCACTCCCCGCGCTGCCACCGCGCCCGTCGGCCGCGCCCTTCCCCGCCCCGCTCACCGTGACTCCCGGACCACGACCGCGTCACCGGCCGCGGCCGCGTCGGCGAAGAAGTCCCGCAGTTCCCGCAGGTCGGCCACCACCCGGGCCGCCCAGGTCTCGGACCACGGCGTCGGGTAGCCGAGGTGGGCGACGGTGCGGGCCAGCACGGTGTTCTGCTGGCGGACGAGCTCGCCGAGCGCGGAGTCCCGGAGGAAGGTGAAGGCGGCCGCGACCTGCTCGGGCCGCAGCACCAGCGGGCCCGCGGCGGCGGGTTCGGGGCGCTCGCCGCCGTAGACGGGCAGGCGCGCGGCCGGGTCGGGGTGCAGGCCGTTCTCGGTGAGTGCGAGTTCCATCAGCCGGGCGGTGCTCCGCACTCCGAGGAGCAGGCCGTCGGCGGCCAGCTGGTCGTACCGGACGTCGTGCCGGTCGGGCACGAGCTCGCCGAGTTCGGTCGGCGAGCACGTGTCGACGGCCGGTCCGGGCAGTCGACGCCAGAAGTGATCCACACTCACCCGGACAGCGTAACGAACTGTGGCTCACGCCTCACCGGGGTGCCAGGCGGGCCACTCCCACGGGCGGTCGGCCCAGTGGACGCGGATCGCGTCGTGCGGGTCGAGGTCGGGGAAGAGCTGGTGGACCCGGGGCTCGAACTCCTCCGGGGCGAGCGGCTCCCAGCCGTGGCCCTCGAAGTGCACCAGGCGGTAGCGGCTGTCGGTCCGGAAGTCGGCAACCTCGACGAGGGGCTTGGACGTGCTGTTGGTCTCCATGCCCCCAGCATGTGCCGCGGCGGCAATCGGCGCCCGTCCAGAACCCTCTTCCGGGTCATGTCCCCGCGTCGGCGCGCTCGTTGAGCTGAGGGGAGGGACGGCGGGGGGTTCGGCGCTGGAAGGACGACGACATGACGGGGCAACCCACCGCAGGACAGTGGCAGTGGCCGCAGGACGCGTGGCAGCCGCCCCCGGTGCCCGTGGCTCCCGCGCCGGGGCCGGTTCCGGGGCCCGTGCCCGCGGCCGGCACCGGTTCGGTCCGCCGCCGCAGGCGGCTGGTCCGGGTGGCCGGGGCCGTCGGGACGCTGGCGGTGCTGGCCGCCGTCCTGGCGATGTGCGGGCCGGGGTCGGGTGACGACCTGGACGTGGTGGCGCTGCCGCACACCTCGCCCTCCGCCTCCCTGCCGGCCGGTGCGGAGCCCGGGCCGGCCGTCACTCCGGCGCCGTCCCCGCTGCCGGCCCCCGTGCCGGAACGCGGCGGCGCGGCGGGCCCGACCGGGTCGGAGCAGAGCGGTGCGGCGTCGGCCGCCTCGGCGACGGCACCCGCGACGACGACCGCGGCGGCCGGGGGCGAGTCGGCCGACTCGCAGCGCGCGGCGACCCCGCACCCGAGGCCGGGGCGCACCCCTCGCCCGGGCGCGGCGACCCACGGCACCTCCGCGGCGGCAGGGCAGGGCCCCGCCCCGGCGGCCCCGGCCCCGGGCGCGGCGCCGCCCTCCCTGGGCCCGGGCACCCTCTGCGACCAGGCCGAACGCGTCGGCCGTTGGCCGGCCGGCTCCGAGCAGGCCCGGCTCTGCCGCAGCATCTACGGCTGACGGCCCGCCACCCCTGCCGCCCGGGCACCAGCCCGGCGGGCGGCGGGCGGCGGGGCCAGGACCGCGGGACCGGGACGGCGTCCCCACCACCGGGACCACGACGCCGTCCCACCGCCAGGACCGGCCGCCCCGGCCTCACCCGGCGGCCAGCAGCCCCTTGTCCAGCCGCGGTGCCAGGACCCGGGCCAGGGTGTCGGTGATGTGCCCGGTGTCGCGGTAGAGCACCACGCCCTCCAGGACCGCCGGGCAGTCCGGGCCGCTGCCGGGGCAGAGCAGCGGGCCGAGGTCCAGGGTGCGGACGCCGTAGCGGGCGGCGAGGCCACCGTCGAGCAGCGGGTCGGGTTCGAAGGCGGTGTCGCGCGGGAAGAAGCAGGCGTCCGACCGGCCGTCCGAGGCCGCGAGGCAGGTCGGGATGTCCTTGCCGGGCATCGGGGTGTCGCCGAGGTAGGCGAGCGGGGCTCCGAGCGCGGCGAGCCGGTCGAGGGTGCGGGTCCAGCCCTGGGCGCGTTCCTCCTGGCTGCCGTAGCGGTTGAGGCCGGCCATCAGGACCAGCCGCGGCCGGGGCCCGGCGGTGAGCCGGGTGAGGGTGTTCTCCCGCCAGCGGTCGCACTCGTCGAAGGTGCGGCCGAGCACGTTGTTGCGCACGGTCAGGGTGGCCAGCGGGCACCCGGGCTTGACCAGGACTTCGAGGGCCCAGTGCCGCTGTTCGGCCATGGCGAGGGCCGCGGAGATCCACTGGCCGGCGTGCGAGTCGCCGAGCAGCACGATCCGGTCGGGGCTGTCCTCGGCGCCGAACAGGCAGCGCGGGCTGCTGTCGGCGTTGAGCGGGATCTCGCAGCCCTTGCCGGGCGGGAAGTCCTCCCGGGCGCGGGCCAGCGACGGGGTCAGGCCGAGCAGCCGGGTACCGGGGGCGAGCAGGGCGGGGCCGTCGGGGGCTCCGGCCGGGGCGGCGACGGGTGCGTCGGCGGTGCCGCCGAGCGCGCGGACGGTGCCGCCGCCGAGGGTGAGGGCGGCGATCAGCGGGATGACCAGGGCGCTGGCGCCGACGGCCAGGCCGCGGCGCGGGGCCGGGCTGCTGCCGTACCGCAGGGGCTGTTCGACGAACCGCAGGGTGAGCCAGGCGGGCAGGGCGCTGGCGGCGGTGAGGGCGGCCAGGGTGGTCCAGGGCAGCGTGCCGTAGCGGGCCTGGGCGATGGTCAGGACCGGCCAGTGCCAGAGGTACCAGGCGTAGGAGAGCCGCCCGGCGGCGCGCAGCGGTCGGGTGGCGAGGAGGCGTCCGGCGTCGGCGGCGCCGAGCGCCCGGTGGGCGGGGCCGGCGAGCAGGACGGCGGCGGTGCCGAGGACGGGCGGCAGCGCGGCGGTGCCGGGGAAGGGCGTGTTGCGGTCGTAGAGCAGGACCGGAGCGAGCACGGCGGCCGCGCCGGCCCAGCCGAGCAGGCGCAGGGTCCGGGCCGTGCCGGGCCGGTCCGCTCGGGTGGCCAGGGCGCGGCCGAGCAGGGCCGCGCCCGCGCCGGCGGCGAACTCCCAGAGCCGGCTGCCGGTGGAGAAGTAGGCGAGCGGTGCGGAGGTGGCCGTCCACCGGACGCACAGCAGCAGGGAGAGCACGCCGATCGCCCCGGTGGCCAGGCCGATGGCGAGCGTGCGGCGGCGGCCGTGCAGGTACCGGGCGAGGCCGAGCAGCAGCACGCCCCAGAGCAGGTAGAACTGGTTCTCGACGCCGAGGGACCAGAAGTGCTGGAGCGGGCTGGGGTCGCGCTCGGCGGCCAGGTAGTCGGTCTGCTGGCCGACGAACCGCCAGTTGACGAACTGCCCGGCGGCGGCGATCAGGTCGCGGGCGAGGTCGGTGCCGCGCAGCGGGTCGAGCAGGGCGCCGCCGGCGGCCGCGGTGGCGACCAGCACGGTGGCGGCGGCGGGCAGGATCCGGCGGGCGCGGCGGGCGGCGAAGTCCCACAGGCCGAGCGGGCGGCCGACCAGCAGGCCGGTGATGAGGAAGCCGGAGACGACGAAGAAGACGTCGACGCCGACGTAGCCGCCGGAGAGGCCGGGGACGCCGGCGTGGAAGGCGAGGACGGCGAGGACGGCGAGACCGCGCAGCCCCTCGATGTCGGGGCGGAAGGCGTTGCGGGGGCGGGCCTGCGGCGGTGCGACGGCCTCCGCGGTGGGCCGCCGGTCGGGCGCGCCCTGCCGGTCCACCCGGACGACGCCGGGCAGCAGCTCGACGGCGGACGGGACGGCGGGGGCCGGGGAGTCCGCGGCCCGGGAGCCCGGCGCGGGTGCGGTGGACGACGGATCGGAGGACGAGGACGAGGACGGTGACGGGACGGCCGTTGACACGGCGGTGCTCCTTGCAGGGCTGGCAGCGGTGGTCTGGGCCGCCGGGCCGATGGGGCGGCCGGGCGGCGAGGTCCGCGCCGGTGGGGCGACGCGCAAGGGAACGCTCGGGTGCGGCACGCGGTGGTGCGCGGCACGGGAGGAGGGACGGTGCGCGACGCTGCGCAACGCTGCAGGTTCGGTACCGCAGGACCAGGACCAGGGCCAGGACCGGCGGTACGGCGGCGGCCGGGGCCGCCCGGTCCGTCAGAAGACCATCAGAAGACCGTCAGAGGGCCATCAGAGGGCGGTCAGAAGAGCAGTGGATCGGCCCAGCCGGAGGCGAGCAGCCCGCAGAGCAGCAGCACGGCGGTGACGGCGACCGCCTCCGCGCGGCCGAAGCCGAGGTCCGAGCGCCGCCGCGACGGTGCGGCGACCTCCCCGACGGTGGCCCCGTTGCCGCCGTGCAGGAGCGGCCGGAGCGACCGGATGAGCGGGATCATGGTGTACGCGGTGAGCGCGAGCAGTGCGGCGAGCGCCCAGTAGGGCTGCCAGCCGTTGAGCGCGGCGGCGCGGACGAGTCCGGCGACGCCGGCGAGGACGACGAACCCGAGCCAGCCGACCCCGATCCGGGCGACCGTCCGGGCGAGGGAGCTGCCGCCCGACACGGCGCCGGTGGGCACCCAGTCGGCACTGCGGCGGCGCAGCGCGTGCGCGATCGCGACCACGTGGCAGAGCCCGCCGAGGAGTTGGACCCGGGTGACCTCGAAGCGCCACCGGGTGCGGGACATCGCGGGCAGCAGGACGAGCGCGACCCAGATCGGCGGCAGGAAGGGCAGGACCTGCCAGGGTTCGATCTCGTCGGGGGCGAAGAACAGCATGATCAGGGCGGGCAGCGGGACGGCGAAGACGTTCACCGCGCTGGTGACGTAGCCGAGGATGCCGTTCCAGAAGCAGAGCCGGGCGGAGCGGGAGAGCGGTCCGCGGCGGAAGCCGGGGTCGCCGACCAGCGCCAGGGAGCCGAGGCACCAGCGGTACTGCTGGCTGATGAAGGCGGGCAGGCCGGTGGGCGACATGCCCTTGGCGACCAGGGCGGGCACGTACCGGGTGGTCCACCCGGCGCGGGCGAGCGAGAGGCCGGTGTAGAGGTCCTCGCTGTGGTCGATCTCGGCGAAGCCGCCGACGCGCATGAGTGCGGCGCGCCGGTAGAGCGCGTTGGTGCCGCAGCAGACGGTGCCGTCCTGTGCGTCCCGGGAGGGCTGGATCCAGCGGTAGAAGATCTCCTGGGTGGCTCCCGCGGCGCGTTCGAGCCAGGACATGTCGGCGTCCGTGTCGAAGCACTGCGGGCTCTGCACGATGCCGACCTCGGGGTTGTCGAGGTAGGGCACCAGGTGGTGCAGGAAGTCGGGGCGGGGGCAGAAGTCGGCGTCCAGGACGGCGACGATCTCGCCGTTGCCCTCGGCCAGGCCGTGGTTGAGGTTGCCGGCCTTCTTGAACCGGCCGCGGTCGGGGCGGGCGCAGTACCGGAAGCCGTAGGACTCGGCGAGTTCGCGCACCTCGGGGCGGGCGGCGTCGTCGAGGACCAGGACGGTCAGTTCGCCGGGCCACCGGACGGCGGCGGTGTGGCGGTAGGCGTTGTCCAGGACGGCCAGCGGTTCGCCCGCGGTCGGCAGCAGCAGGTCGACGCTCGGGTGGCGGGCGGGCTGCCAGGCGCGCATCAGCAGGTCGTGCGAGTCGCGGGTGTAGCGGCGGGCGCGCTGGCCGTCGGTGAGCGAGAGCAGCCAGGTGGCCGCGTTGAGCACGGTGAGCACGAGGAAGGGCCAGAGCAGCGGCCGGCTCAGCGCGAACAGGCCGAGAGCCGCGGTGGCTCCCGCGTAGGAGAGGGTGGCGCAGAGCAGCACCCAGCGGCGCTGCGGGCCGAAGTACCAGTAGAGCTCCTCGTCGCCGGGTGGGCTGGGCAGTCGGAGACCGGGGTCGGCCGGTATCAGGCGCGGACCGGGGTCGGGTGCGGGCATGGCGGTGCCATGGAGTACGGGCATGCGGAGATGGCCCCCCTGGGCATGGGACGGAACGTGGCCGTTCGCCCTCAGCTTCTCACATTGGCCTAGACCAATCATGAACGAGGTATGACATCTCCGCATCGCCCCTGGTCAGTGAGTTGACGTGACATCACACCCCGACCGCGGGTCGAGCGGACGCCGACCGGGGCCCGAGCCGGCGCCGCCCGCACCCGGCCGCTCAGGCCTGCTTGAGCACCTTCGTCAGCTTCTCGAACCGCAGGTCGGAGCGGAGCGGGATGCCGAACCGCTCGTCGCCGTACGGGAACGGGGTGAAGACGCCGGTCCGGCGGAAGCCGCGCCGCTCGTACCAGGCGATCAGGTCGGCGCGCTGCTCGATCACGCTCATCTCCAGCTCGTCGACGCCCCACTCCTCCCCGGCCAGCCGCTCCGCCTCCGCGAGCACGGCCCGGCCGATGCCGCCGCCCTGCAGACCGGGACGCACCGAGAACATGCCGAAGTAGGCGCGGTCGCCGCGGTGCTCCAACTGGCAGCAGGCCACCAGCTCGCCGTCGCGCTCGGCCAGCAGCAGCACCCCGTCCGCGTGGCCGATCACCTCGGCGACGCCGTCCGCGTCGGTGCGCTGGCCCTCCAGCAGGTCCGCCTCGGTGGTCCAGCCGGCCCGGCTGGCGTCGCCGCGGTAGGCGGACTCGACCAGCTCGACCAGGGCCGGCACGTCGGCGAGGGTGGCGGTGCGGAAGACGGGCCCCGCGGCAGGCCGGGCGGGGCTGGTGGGGATGGTCTCGGACATGTCGGGTCCTCTCCTGCGTGCGGGCGCCGCCCGCCCCTCGTTCCGGGCGGGCGCGGCGCGGGCCGTCCCTGGCGACCGGCCTGCGGGCATCGTGCCACAGGGCCCGGACCGGGCCCCGGGCGCGGGACCTGCGGGAACGGAACGGCCGGCGGCGCCGAACGCCTGGGCGGCGAAGGCCGCCCTGGCCCGCCCTGACGCCGGTGCCCGCCGACGGCTCCGTCCGACACCCCTCACCCGTGTCGGACGGGCTACGCCCGGGCGGTCGGGCTGCGCCGACGCGCGGCGGCCCGGGTGGCTCTGCTTCGATGGGGGCGTCATCACCGCCGCCCGCGAGGAGTAAGACCCTGAGTACGTCGTTCGCCGAGGCCCTGTCCCTCGGACTGCTGGTGCTGGTGCTGGTCTGCGCGGTGGTGCGGCCGTGGGGGTGGCCGGAGGCCGTGGTCGCCGTCCCCGCCGCCGGGCTGGTGATCGCCACCGGCGCGATCTCGCCGGCGCACGCGGCGGCCGAGGCCGAGCGTCTGGGGCCGGTGATCGGCTTCCTCGCCGCCGTCCTCGTCCTGGCGCAGCTCTGTGACGACGAGGGCCTGTTCCGCGCCTGCGGAGCGTGGATGGCCCGGACGTCCGCCGGGAGTCCGCGGCGGCTGCTGGCGCAGGTGTTCGCGGTCGCGTCCGTGATCACGGCGGTGCTCAGCCTGGACGCCACCGTCGTGCTGCTCACGCCGGTGGTGTTCGTCACCGCCGCCCGGATCGGCGCCCGCCCCAAACCGCACCTGTACGCCTGCACCCACCTGTCGAACACGGCCTCACTGCTGCTTCCCGTCTCGAACCTGACCAACCTGCTGGCCTTCGCCGCCAGTGGACTGACCTTCACCCGGTTCGCCGCGCTGATGGCGCTGCCGTGGCTGGCGGCCATCGCCGTCGAGTACGTCGTGCTGCGCCGGTTCTTCGCCGCCGACCTGGCCGCGGGCGCCCCGGCCGCGGGCGAGGTGACCGCACCGGAGCTGCCGGTGTTCGCCCTCGTCACCGTGGCCGGCACCCTCGCCGGGTTCGTCCTGGCCTCCGTGCTCGGGATCGATCCGGCCTGGGCGGCGCTGGCCGGCGCCCTGGTGCTGGCCGCCCGGGCGCTCGCCCAGCACCGCACCACCCCCGCGGCGGTCGTGCGCTCGGCCGCCGTGCCGTTCCTGGCCTTCGTCCTGGCGCTCGGCATCGTGGTCCGGGCCGTCGTCGACAACGGGCTGGCCTCCGCGCTCGGACACCTCGTCCCGCACGGCACCTCGCTGCCCGCCCTGCTCGGCACGGCCGCGCTGGCGGCGGTGCTGGCCAACGTCATCAACAACCTGCCGGCCACCCTGGTGCTGCTGCCGTTGGCCGTCCCGTCCGGCGCCGGTTCCGTCCTGGCGGTCCTGCTCGGGGTGAACATCGGCCCCAACCTCACCTACGCGGGCTCCCTGGCCACCCTGCTGTGGCGGCGCATCGTCCGTGAGCACGACACCGACATCGGCCTGGGCGAGTTCACCCGGCTCGGACTGCTCGTCGTGCCCGCCGCACTGCTCCTGGCCGTGGTGGCACTGTGGGGATCCCTGCAGATCGTCGGAGCATGAGGAGGATGAGCCCGTGACCGTCGTCGTCTGGATCGCCGAGGGCACCTGGCCCGCCTGTGTCGACGCCGCCCGAACGCACGCCCCGCGGGGCGCGGAGATCGTCATGTTGCACGTCAGCGGTGAGGAGGTGGCGGGCGTCGCGCACGGCGCGTTCGCCGGGCTGCTCGGCCGCGGTCACCGCGAGCGGGACCCCGGCAGCCGGGTGGACAGCCTGGCAGCGGCCTCCGGCCGACACCTCCTGGACGCCGCCGCCGACCGCCTCGGCCTCCCCTGCACCCGTCTGGAGCGCACCGGACGGGTCGAACGCGAGGTCGTCGCGGCGGCCGGGGGCGCCGAGCTGCTCGTCCTCGCGCGCGACGGCGACCGCACCCGACTCGGGCCGCACAGCCTCGGCCCCGCGACCCGCTTCGTCGTCGACCACGCGCCCTGTCCCGTCCTGCTGGTCTGGCCGGAACCGGCACCGGACACCGCGACGATCCCTCCCGCGCCCGACCGGCCGTAGCGGCGCGCCCGGGCGGTGCCCCCGCGCGGTGCCTGCGACCGGTCGCCGCCGGCCGGTGCCCCGCGGTCGGTGCCGCCGGTCGGCGTCGGTCAGGAACGCCCGACGTCCGGCAGCGGCCGGGGCCCGACGGGGATCCGTTCCCCCTCGGCCGGGTGGTCGCGCAGCCGGCGCTCGGTGGTGTTGACGTGCACCGGTGCGGCGGCCCGGACGAGGTCCGCGTCCCGGGCGACGAGGGCCCGGTGGATCGCCTCGCGCTCGGCGACGGTCCGCCCGGCCGCGTCCGCGTCGGCCAGCCCTCGCCACACCCGGGCCCTCGGGGTGCGTCCGGAGATCCGCTCCGGCAACGTGGCCAGGGTCTCGTTGCGGGCGGCGCGGTTGCTGCTCCGTCCCGCCCGGGGGCGGCGGGCCGCCCGACGGCGCGGCGTGTAAGTTACAGCGTCTTATGGGAGCGCTCCCGCGACTATTGACGCCGTTTCTCGCGTCCTGGCTTTATGTGAAGGGATCGCCGTGCCCCGAATGGGCACGTTCCCACCACTCTTCGCGATCCCGTCAGGAACCCCACCCTTCCGAAAGGACCCGGACGTGCCTCAAACCGTCCTGCGTCGACTCCGTACGGCAGCGGCCGCCGCGCTGTTCGGCGCCACCGGCCTGCTGCCGAGCATCGGCGCCGTCGCCCCCGCACACGCCGCCCCCGCGGCCACCGTCCACGTCGCCAACCCGTTCGCCGGCGCGACCGGCTACCTCAACCCCGACTTCGGGGCCGAGGTCAAGGCCCAGGCCTCCGCCGACGGCGGCACGCTGGGCGGCCTCGAGTCCCAGGTCGCCGCCAACTCCACCGCCGTCTGGATGGACCGCATCGGCGCGATCGCCGGCGACAGCGCCCACCTCGGCCTCCGGGCCCATCTGGACCACGCGCTCACCCAGCAGCAGGGGTCCGCGCCGGTCGTCTTCCAGGTCGTCGTCTACGACCTGCCAGGCCGGGATTGCGCCGCGATCGCCTCCAACGGCGAACTCCCGGCCACAGCGGCCGGGTTGAACACCTACGAGACCCAGTACATCGACCCGATCGCGGCCGTGCTGGCCGATCCGAAGTACGCCGGCATCCGGATCGCCGCCGTCATCGAGCCGGACTCGCTGCCCAACGCCGTGACCAACCAGTCCAAGCCGACCTGCGCCACCGCCACCCCGTACTACGAGTCGGGCATCGAGTACACGCTCAACAAGCTGCACGCGATCCCCAACGTGTACAACTACCTTGACATCGGGCACGCGGGCTGGCTCGGCTGGTCCACCAACATGGTTCCGGCGGGCAAGGAGTACGCCAAGGTCGCGCAGGCCACGACGGCCGGGTTCGCCAGCATCGACGGCTTCGTCAGCGACACCGCCAACACCACCCCGCTCACCGAGCCGTTCCTCACCAACCCCGACCTGACGATCGGCGGGCAGCCGCTCAAGTCGGCGAACTTCTACCAGTACAACCCGGTGTTCGACGAGTACCACTACGCCACGGCGATGTACTCCACCCTGGTCTCCAACGGGTTCCCGAGCAGCATCGGCATGCTGGTCGACACCTCGCGCAACGGCTGGGGCGGCCCGGCCCGGCCCGCCGCGCTCAACTCCGCCCCCACCACGGTGGACGCGTACGTCGCGGCCAACAAGGTCGACCAGAAGCCCTTCCGCGGCGACTGGTGCAACATCAACGGCGCGGGCATCGGGGAACGCCCGCGGTCCCAGCCGTACGGCACGGGCAGCCCGATCATCGCGTTCCTCTGGGTCAAGCCGCCGGGTGAGTCGGACGGCGACTACCCCGACGCCTCCCACCCCCACGGCGACCCGCACTGCGACCCGGCCGGCACCCAGAGCGACGGCAACGGCAACACCTACCCGACCGACTCCATCCCCGGCAGCAACATCCCGGCCGGACAGTGGTTCCCGGCCCAGTTCCGGCAGCTCGTGCAGAACGCCTACCCGGCGTTCGGCGGGGGCTCCGGCGGCGACACCGGCCCGACCGTCCCCGGCGGACTGGCCGTCACCGGCGTCACCAGCACCAGCGTGTCGCTCAGCTGGACGGCCTCCAGCGACCCCGCCGGCGTGACGGGCTACTCGGTGTACCGGAACGGGGCCAAGGTCGCGACCGTGGCAGCCACCGGCTACACCGACACCGGGCTCTCCCCCGCCACCGCCTACCAGTACACCGTCACGGCGCTGGGCGCGGCCGGTAAGGTCTCCGCCCCCTCCGCCGCGGTGACGGGCACCACGACGTCGAGCGGTGGCGGCGGCAGCAGCGGCTGCTCCGCCGGCTACGCGGTCGGCAACGACTGGGGCAGCGGCTTCACGGCCGGCGTGACCGTCACCAACACCGGCAGCAAGGCGACCAAGTCCTGGACGGTCACCTGGAGCTGGGGCGGCAACCAGCAGATCACCAACAGCTGGAACGCCGTCACCTCCCAGAGCGGCGGCGCGGTGACGGCCACCGGCCAGGCCTACAACGGAGCGTTGGCACCCAACGGCACCACCAGTTTCGGCTTCCAGGCGACGTACTCGGGCGGCAACACCGCTCCGACGCTGAGCTGCACCGCGAGCTGACCCGCACCGCGGGTCGACACCGCGCCGCGAGCTGACCTCATCGGCCGGGGCCGCACCAGCGGCCCCGGCCCCCACCCACGAGGAGTCGGCATGTCCCGTACCGCCCGCACCGCCCCACCCCGCACCGCCGCACTCGCGGCCGCCACCGCCGCGTGCGCCGCCCTGGCCGTGCTCCCCCTCACCGCCTCGGCGGCCGCCTCCGCCCCGGCCCCCGCCGCCGGCCCCTCCTGCGACGTGAGCTACGCCGTCAACGACTGGGGCAGCGGATTCACCGCCAACGTCACCATCACCGACACCGGCACCACCCCCGTCAACGGCTGGACCCTCCGCTACTCCTACTCCGGCAACCAGACCCTCCGGAACGGCTGGAACGGCACCTGGACCCAGACCGGACAGACCGTCACCGTCACCAACCCCGACTACGCCCCCACCATCAACCCCGGCTCCGGCTACACCACCAGCGCCAACTTCACCTACAGCGCCACCAATACCGCCCCCGCCGCCTTCACCGTCAACGGCACCCCCTGCGGGCCGCGGTCGAGCCCGTCGCCCAGCCCCTCCCCCACCCCGACCACCACGCCGACCGTCACGCCGACCTCCGCGCCGCCGGACGGGCGGGCCCCGGCCGTGCACGTCTCGGGCCGGACACTGGCGAAGGCCGACGGCACGCCGATCACCCTGCACGGCGTCAACCGGTCGGGGGCCGAGTTCATGTGCGTCCAGGGCCGCGGCTTCTTCGACGGCCCGGCCGACCAGGCGTCCGTCACCGCGATGAAGGCCTGGCACGTCAACGCCGTCCGGATACCGCTCAACGAGGACTGCTGGCTCGGCCACTCCGACGTCGACCCCGCCTACGCCGGTCCGGCCTACATCGGCGCGGTGCGGAGCTACGTCGACCTGCTGGAGCGGAACGGCCTGGTGGCGGTCCTGGACCTGCACTGGAGCGACGGGGTCTACACCGGACCGTCCTCCGGCTGCCCGGACGCCAACGCCACCTGCCAGAAGCCCATGCCGGACGCCGCCGGTGCGATCCCCTTCTGGACGTCGGCGGCGCAGACCTTCAAGGGGGACGACGCGGTCGTCCTGGACCTGTTCAACGAGCCGTACCCGTCGCGCGCCACCGGCAGCGCGGAGAGCGGCTGGGCCTGCTGGCGCGACGGCGGCACCTGCCCCGGTATCGGCTACCAGGTCGCCGGGATGCAGGCGATGGTCGACGCGGTGCGCTCGACCGGCGCCGACAACGTCCTCCTGCTGGGCGGCCAGGAGTACGCCAACGACCTCACCCAGTGGGCCGCGCACCAACCCGCCGACCCGCTGCACAACCTGGCCGCGTCCTGGCACTCGTACAACTTCAACGCGTGCCGGAGCAGCTCCTGCTGGGAGGGCCAGATCGCCCCGCTGGCCGACCGGGTGCCGGTCGTCGCGGGCGAGCTGGGCGAGAACGACTGCGCACACGGCTACCTGGACACCCTGCTGCCCTGGCTGGACCAGCACGGCGTCTCCTACCTCGCCTGGACCTGGAACACCTGGGACTGCGGCAGCGGCCCGTCGCTGATCAGCTCCTACGACGGCACGCCGACGGCCTTCGGCGCCGGCTACCGCGCCCACCTGGCCGGCACGTAGGGCCCCGGCCGGACCGGCTCACGAGGACTCCCGCACCACCAGTTCCGTCGGCAGGACCGTCTGCCGGCGGAACCGGCCCGGCTGGGCGATCTCCTTGAGCAGCGACCTGACCATCAACCGCCCCATCTCCTCGGTGGGTTGCCGGACACTGGTCAGCGGCGGCTCGGTGTGCCGCGCGACCACGGAGTCGTCGAAACCGACCACGGCGACGTCCTGCGGCACCCGCCGGCCCGCCTCGCGCAGCGCCCGCAGCGCACCCGCCGCCGTCAGGTCCGACGCGCAGAACACGGCGTCCAGGTCGGGCCGGCGGGCGAGCAGCTCCCGCATGCCCTCGCGGCCGCCGCGCTCGGTGAAGTCCCCGTGCGCGACGAGCCCCTCGTCCGCCGGTACCGCGGCCTCGGCGAGCGCCTGGCGGTAGCCGGCCAGGCGTGCCACGGCGCCCTCCATGTCGAGCGGCCCGGTGACGGTCCCGATGGCCGTCCTGCCGCGGGACAGCAGGTGCCGGACGGCCGCACGGGCACCGCCCGCATTGTCGGCCAGCACGTAGCTCAGCGGCTCCTGCTCCGACCGGCGGCCGGCGAGGACGGCGGGCAGCTCCAGCTGCTCCAGCAGCTCGGGGAGCGGATCGTCCTGGTGCACCGAGACCAGCAGGACGCCGTCCACCCGGCGGGCGGTGAGGTAGCGGGTCAGCCGTTCCCGCTCGCGTTCGTCGCGCACCAGCACCAGCAGCAACTGCAGGTCAGTTCCGGCGAGTTCGGCGGACACCCCGGTGATGATGTCGGAGAAGTAGGGCTCGGAGCTGAGTTTCGCGACACTCTCGGGGACGACCAGCGCGACGGCGTCGGTCCGGGACGTGACCAGGGAGCGGGCCGCCTGGTTGGGGACGTAGCCGAGTTCCGCGATGGCCTGTTCGACCGCCGCGCGGGCCTTGGCACTCACCTTGGGCGAGCCGTTGACGACCCGGGACACCGTGCCCCGGCCCACCCCCGCCCGTGCTGCCACCGCCTCCAGGGTGGGGCGGGCAGCGGGCGGTTGCTGCGCGGCTGGAGTCATGATCCTTCTCCCGGGCGACGACGGACGGCGACGACCGCGGCGAGGGAGCTCGGACGACACGGTCCAGTAACGGAGCCGTTGCACTCCCTTGACATGCCTCGCGCGGCAACGCAATCTTCCCACATCGATGTGGGAGCGCTCCCACTTCAGCCTCGATCCACCGTCGCGCGACGCGCACTCCCACCACGTTCCGAGCACCGTTCCGTCGCCCCACCGCGCGGCACGGCCATGCCCCCAGCCTGGACAAGGAGATTCGGCCATGCGGAACCCCGGCACCACTCACGGTGGCAGAGCCACCGCCCCCCTCCCCGTGCGCAAGCTGCCCAAGCCCCTGCTGAGCGCCGCGACCGCCGCGCTGTGCGCCCTCCTGGTCGCCGGATGCGGCAGCTCGGGCTCCGGCTCCGACACATCGGCCTCCGGCGGCAGGATCACGCTGACGATCGGCGACTACGGCACGTTCGGATACAAGGAGGCCGGCCTCTTCGACGCCTACATGCGGGAGCACCCCGGCATCACCGTCGTGGAGCACACCGTCGAACAGGAGACGGACTACTACCCCGCCCTGCAGACCCACCTCGCCTCCAGCAGCGGTCTGGACGACATCCAGGCCGTCGAGGTCGGCCGGATCGCCCAGGTGGTGAAGAAGCAGGCCGACAAGTTCGTCGACCTCGGCACGGCGGACGGCGTCGACAAGGCCGCCTTCCTGCCGTGGAAGTCGCAGCAGGCCAGCACGCCGGACGGCCGCACCATCGGCCTGGGCAGCGACATCGGCCCGATGGCGATCTGCTACCGCAAGGACCTTTTCCAGCAGGCCGGGCTGCCCACCGACCGGGAGGAGGTGGCCAAGCTCTGGCAGGGCGACTGGGCCAGGTTCCTGGAGACGGGCAAGCAGTACCAGGCCAAGGCGCCCGCCGGCACCTTCTTCACCGACTCCGCAGGCGGCCTGTTCAACGCCGTGGTGTCCTCCAGCACCACCCAGTACGACGACGCCGACGGCCGGCTGGACTACAAGAACAGCCCCAGCGTCAAGAACGCCTGGAACCTGGCGACCGGCGCCGTCCAGGCCGGGATCAGCGCCGGCCTCAAGCAGTTCGACACACCGTGGTACCAGGCGTTCGCCAACTCCAGGTTCGCCACCCTCGCCTGCCCGTCCTGGATGACGGCCATCGTCGCCGACAAGTCCGGAAGCGCCAACCAGGGCAAGTGGGACATCGCCTCCCCGCCGGCCGCCGGCAACTGGGGCGGCTCCTTCCTCTCCGTGCCGAAGGCCGGCAAGCACCAGAAGGAGGCCGCGGCACTCGCCGCCTGGCTCACCTCGCCCGCGCAGCAGGCCAAGGTCTTCACCACGGTCGGCAACCTGCCGTCCAACACCAAGGCGCTGAGCCAGCCGGAGGTGCAGAACGCCCGGCTCGCCTTCTTCGGCGACACGCCCACCGGCCGGATCTACGCCGCCACCGCGCAGTCCATCCGGCCGACCGTGATCGGCGAGTGGGACGGCCTGGTCAAGGACACCCTCACCAACGGCGCCCTGCTCAGCATCGAGCAGCACCAGAGCGACCCCGCCAAGGCGTGGAGCAACGCGGTCAAGGAGATCGACGACAAGGTGGGCGACTGACGCCCGGCCCCGCCGTCCCGGCCGGCCCGGCCGGGACGGCCCGCCCTCCAGAGAGGTCTTCCCCATGCTCGACGAGGCCGTCCCCGCCACTTCCCCCCGCAGACCACGCCCCGGTCCCCCGCCGCCCCGCCCCTGGCGTGCCCGCCTCTACCGGTGGGACCTCAAGGCCTCGCCGTACCTGTACGTCGCGCCGTTCTTCCTCTGCTTCCTCGCGTTCGGCCTGTTCCCGCTGATCTACACGGGCTGGGTGTCCCTGCACGGCGTCGACCTGCAGACGTCCGACCAGATGCAGTGGCGGGGCCTCGACAACTACACCCGGCTGCTCCACGACGACCTGTTCTGGAACGCCCTGCGCAACACCGTCACCGTCGGCGTGCTGTCCACCGTCCCGCAGTTGCTGATGGCCCTCGGGCTGGCCCACCTGCTGAACTACCGCCTGCGCGGCCGCGGCTTCTTCCGGATCGCGATGCTCGCGCCGTACGCCACCTCGATCGCGGCCGCGACCCTGGTGTTCACGCTGCTGTTCGGGCGGGACTACGGGATGATCAACTGGCTGCTGGGCAACCTCGGCCTGGACCACGTCGACTGGGAGGGCGGCACCTGGACCTCCCAGATCGCCATCTCCACGATCGTCACCTGGCGCTGGACGGGCTACAACGCGCTGGTCTACCTCGCCGCCATGCAAGCCGTCCCGCACGACCTGTACGAGGCGGCGGCGCTCGACGGCGCCAACCGGTGGAAGCAGTTCCGGCACGTCACGGTGCCGTCCATCCGGCCCACCATCCTGTTCACCGTCGTGGTCTCCGGCATCGGGGCCACCCAGCTCTTCGGCGAGCCGCTGCTGTTCGGCGGCGGAGCGACGGGCCACAGCGGCGGATCGGCCCACCAGTACCAGACGCTCGGACTGTACCTGTACGACCAGGGCTGGTACGCCTTCCACCTCGGCCGGGCTGCCGCCGTGGCCTGGACCATGCTGCTGCTCCTGCTGGCCGTCGGCGTGCTCAACCTCGCCCTGGTCCGCATCCGCCGATCCCGGAACGGGGGTTGACAGCGATGGCCGTCACAACCGGACGACGACGCGCGGGCGCGCGCGGCCTGACGGGAGCCGGACCGTTCACGTACGCCGTGCTGATCCTGGTCGCCGTGCTCTCGCTGTTCCCGCTGTACTGGACACTGGTCGGCGCCTCGACCTCGGGCAGCCGGATCGCGCAGACCCCGCCCCCGCTGCTCCCCGGCGCTAACCTGTGGCACAACCTCGACATCGCCTGGAACCAGGTCCACATGGGCCAGGCGCTGCTCAACTCCGTCGTGGTGGCGGGCTGCGTGACCGCCAGCACCGTGCTCTTCGCGACGCTGGCCGGCTTCGCCTTCGCCAAACTGCCGTTCCGCGGCCGCAACGCCCTGCTGAGCCTGGTGGTGGCGACCATGACGGTGCCCGCCCAGCTGAGCGTCATCCCGCTCTACCAGATCATGGCGCAGCTGCACTGGACCGACCGGCTACAGTCGGTGATCCTCCCCAACCTGGTGGCCGCGTTCGGGGTCTTCTTCATGCGGCAGTTCCTCTCGGAGGCGTTGCCGATCGAACTGGTCGAGGCCGCCCGGGTGGACGGCGCGAGCAGCCTGCGGATCCTGTGGAGCGTGGTGCTGCCGATCGCCCGGCCCGGGATGGCCGTGCTCGGCATGCTGGTCTTCGTGCAGTCCTGGAACGACTTCTTCTGGCCGCTGATCGCGCTGAGCCAGAGCAATCCGACCGTCCAGGTCGCACTGGCCGGTCTCGGCGGGGGTTCGTACGACTCCGACCAGGCCGTCATCCTCACCGGCTCGCTGCTCGGGACCGCGCCGTTGCTGCTGGTGTTCGCCCTGCTGGGCAGGCAGGTCGTCGGGGGCATCACCGCCGGCGCCGTCAAGAACTGACGTGCCGTCAACCACGCTCTGAGAAACGGAGAAGCCAGCGATGACTTCCGCACGGACCGAGTCGACCCCGGTCGACACCAGCGCCTTCCCCCCCGGTTTCCTCTGGGGAGCAGCCACCGCCGCCTACCAGATCGAGGGGGCCGTCGACGTGGACGGCCGGACCCCGTCGATCTGGGACACCTTCAGCCGCACCCCGGGGCGAACGGCCGGCGGCGACACCGGCGACCGCGCCACCGAGCACTACCTCCGCTACCGCCAGGACGTCCGGCTGATGAGCGAACTGGGCCTGGGGGCTTACCGGTTCTCCGTGTCCTGGACGCGGGTGCAGCCGACCGGGCGCGGCCCGGTCGTCGAACGGGGCATGGACTTCTACCGGCGCCTGGTGGACGAGCTGCTGGAGCACGGCATCCAGCCCGCCGTGACGCTCTACCACTGGGACCTCCCGCAGGACTTGGAGGACCTCGGAGGCTGGCCGGTGCGCACCACCGCGGAACGGTTCGCGGACTACGCCGCACTGGTGGCTGACGCCCTCGGCGACCGGGTCGGCATCTGGACCACCCTCAACGAACCCTGGTGCTCGGCCTTCCTCGGCTACGGCTCCGGGGTGCACGCACCGGGCCGAGCCGACTGGACGGCCGCGCTGCGCGCGGCCCACCACCTCAACCTCGGCCACGGCCTCGCGGTCGAGGCACTGCGCGCGGCGCTTCCCGTCGCGGCGCGGATCGCGGTGTCGCTCAACCTGCACGAGGTGCGGCCGCTCACCGAGTCCGCCGCGGACCGCGAGGCGGCCCGCCGGATCGACGCGGTGGGCAACCGCGTCTTCACCGGGCCGATGCTGAGCGGCGCCTACCCCGACGACCTGCTCGCCGACACGGAGCACCTGGTCGACTGGCGGGCTCTGGTCCACGACGGTGACCTGGCCGCGATCGCCCGTCCGATCGACCTGCTGGGCGTCAACTACTACACCCCCACCGTGACGTCCGCCCTGCCGCCCGGCCAGGCCCCGGGCCAGGCGACAGCGGGCGACGCGGGCCACGGCGACGGTGAGCAGTCCCCCTTCGCCGGCTGCGCCGACGTGCTCTTCCACCGCGCACCCGGTCGGCGCACCGACATGGGGTGGCCGATCGACCCGACAGGTCTGACCGACCTGCTCCTGCGGATCCACCGCGAACACCCCGGGCTGCCCTTGATGGTCACCGAGAACGGCGCCGCCTTCGACGACCGGCTGACGCCGGAGGGCACGGTGCACGACCCGCAGCGGATCGACTACCTGCGCGGACACCTCGACGCCGTCCGGCGGGCGATCGCCGCCGGGGCGGACGTCCGCGGCTACTTCCTCTGGTCGCTGATGGACAACTTCGAGTGGGCGCACGGGTACGGCAAGAGGTTCGGTCTGTACTACGTGGACTACGCCACCCAGGCCCGGATCGCCAAGGACAGCGCCCGGTGGTACGCGGAGGTGATCCGCGCGGGCGCGGTGCCTGACCAGCGCGGGTGAGGGCGTCGGATCCCTTGACGCTGGTCGTTCAACCGACCAAGCTGGCAGCGGTGGGTGGACCGGCACGCGTGACGGGTTCGGGGTGCAGTTCCCGTGTCGAGCCTCGATCCAGGACGGCCCCATGCCCCAGCCCCCACGCAGCAACGGCCCCGCTCCGACCCTGGCCGAGGTCGCCCGGCACGCCGGTGTCTCCACCGCGACCGCCTCCCGGGTGCTGAACCGCTCCGCCCCGGTCTCGCTCGACGTGGCCGCCCGAGTGGAGCGGGCGGCGCGCGAGTTGGCGTACGTCCGCCGCCGGGCGGCCAGTGCCCGGGTGACCGGCGTGGTCGCCGTCGTGGTCTTCGCCGATCCGGTGCAGTACCACACCGACACCTTCCCCGTCCGGCTGCTGGCGGGGTTACGGCGCTCCGTACCGGGCGCGGAACGGGAGCTGGCCGTCTTCACGGTGCCGAGGCGTTCCCGGCGGCGACCCCTGGTGCGCTACCTGTGCGGCGGCCACGTCGACGGCGTGCTGCTGGTCGGCCCCTGGGGGGACACCGCGCTCACCGGGCTGCTGCACGCGGCCAGGGTGCCCGTCGTGTCGCTGGGGCGGCCGCCGGAGCCGGGGGCGGTGGCGTTCGTGGACGCGGACAACCTCACCGGCGCCAGGGACGCGGTGCGACGCCTGTGCGCGTCCGGGCGCCGGTCGGTGGCGACCATCGCGGGGCCACCGGACACCGCCGCCGGCGCGGATCGGCTGGCCGGCTACCGCCAGGCGGTGGCCTCGACAACCTCGGCACGGCCCGCCGTCGCCTACGGCGACTTCGGCAGTGCCTCCGGTGAACACGCGATGCAGCGGCTGCTGGACCAGCACCCCGAGCTGGACGCGGTCTTCGCCGCCTCCGACCAGATGGCCGTGGGAGCCCTCCGGACCCTGCGGCGACACGGCCTGCGGGTGCCGCAGGACGTCGCGCTGATCGGCTTCGACGACGCCCCCGTCGCCACGCGCTGCCGGCCGGGCCTGACCACCGTGCGCCAGCCGGTGGAGGAACTCGGCTCCCGCGCGATGGAGTTGCTGCTCCGGAATCCGGAGCACGGGGAGTCGGTGGTGCTCCCCACCCGGTTGGTCGTCCGGGCGTCGGGCTGACCGCCGTACGCTCCCCGCGCCGCCCTCGCGCTCGGTCAGCGGAGCGGCGGCCGGGCGGAGCGGTGGGCGGGCGGAGCGACGGACGGGACCCTGGAGGTCGGAGCCGGCACGTCCGCCCGTACGTCCCGTCCCGGGAGACCCCTGAGCTGGACCTGGTGCACAACCCGTTCCCCCTGGTCGACGTGCCCGTCGCGGTCCGGCTGGCCGCCTCGCCGCGCTCGGTGCGCCTGCAGCCCGCAGGGCGGGACCTGCCCTGGGAGCACGACGGCGAGTACATCCACGTGCGGGTCACCACCGCGGACGGGCACGCCATGGTCGTGGTCGAGCACGACTGACCCTGCGGGGCGGCGTGGTGCCGTCGCCGGTCACCCGGCGGGGAGCAGTGTCGGGTCCGCCATGATGCGGCGGACCGTCGTCAGCGCCGCGCCCAGCAGGGGCCCGCGCCGCCCCAGGACGGACGGGCGCAGTGCCTCGGCCGCCCACGGCCGCACGGTGACCCGGGCGGCGAGCTCGGCGCGCACGGAGGGCAGCAGCCAGTCGGCGAGTTCGGCGTAGGCGCCGCCGAGGACGAGGCCGTCCGGGTCGATGAGGTCGACGGCGGAGGTGAGGGCCAGGCCGAGGGCCCGACCCGCGCGGTCCAGGGCCCGCAGGGTGGGCGCGTGCCCGGCCGCCGCCCGTTCGGCCAGCAGGGCGACGGGGTCGCCGGGGCCCGTCCCGGTGGGACCGCCCGCGGGGCTGCAGTGTGGCGGGAGGCCGGCCGCGCGCAGCACGGCCGCCTCGCCCGCGTACTGCTCCAGACAGCCGCGGGCGCCGCAGGCGCAGGCCGGGCCGTCCGGTCGGACGGGGAGGTGGCCGAGTTCGCCGGCGAAGCCGCGGGCGCCGCGGAACAGACGCCCGTCGATGACCAGGGCGGCACCGATCCCGGTCTCGGCCGACACGTGCACGAAGGTTTCCTCGGGCCGCCCGGCGTTCCAGTACTCGGCGAGCGCACCGAGGTTGGCCTCGTTCTCCGGCTCGGGCACCGTGCCCGGGTCCGGCCAGTGGTCGGCGAGCCGGACGCCGCTCCAGCCCAGGTTGGGCGCGCGTTCGACCAGTCCGCCGGGCCGGTTCGGCACCACTCCGGGCACGGCCAGCAGCCGGCCCGCGACGCGCAGCCCGAGGGCTTCGGCCTCCGCCTCCACCTCGGCGCCCAGCGCGGCGGCCTCCGCCAGTACCCGCCCCGCGGGGCGGCCCGCGTTGGGCCGTTCCACCCGGCGCCAGATCCGCGGCTCGCCGCGCAGGTCCGTCACACACGCGCCGAGGTGGGTGACGCCGATCTCCAGCCCGAGACCGGCCGGCCCTTCGTCGCACACGGTCAGGGCCCTTCCGGGGCGGCCGACCCGGCCACGGGCGGTGGCCGCCGCCTCGGTCACCGCGCCCCGGCCGATCAGCTCGTCGACCAGCGAGGAGACGGCCGCCCTGGTCAGCCCGACGCGCCCGGCGACGTCCGCGCGGGAGAGCGGGCCTTGCGCGGCGACCGCGCCGAGCACGACGGCCAGGTTCTGCCGCCGCATGTCCTGTTGCGACGCGGGTCCGTGCTCCGCACTCCTGCTCTCCACCCTGCCGACCGCCGTCACCCGAGCGCCCTCCTACCGGTCCTCGGCCGGGGCGCCCAGCAAGGCCCCGGCCCGACGCAGGGTATCGCCGATCAGTTCGAGCGCCTCCCCGTCCTTCTCCACCGGCTCCAGCACCGGCCCGGTGGCCGTCCGCCAGCGGCGGGCCACCGCGTCGGCGCGCTCGCCGGTGAGCAGGGCGGCGGCCTGGGCGGCGGCGCCGAGCGCGACCAGCTCCTGTGCCTCGGGCACCTGGACGGGCCGGCCGGAGAGCCGCAGTACCGTCCGCTGCCAGGCCTGCCCGCGGGCACCGCCGCCGATCAGCAGCAGCGGCTCGTCGCCCGCCGGGTCCTCGCCGCCCGCGCGCAGCACGCCGTCCAGGGCGGCGAGCAGGGCGTGGGCGGCGCCGTCGTAGGCGGCCTGGAGCAGCTGCCCCGGGGTGGTGTCGTGGCGCAGCCCGTGGACCAGACCGGAGGCGCCCGGGAGGTCCGGCGTGCGCTCGCCGTCCAGGTAGGGCAGGACGACCACGGTGCCGCCGGCGTCAACCTCGTCGCGGCCCAGACGGAGCAGGGCGGCGAAGCGGTCGACGGCCAGGGTGCAGTTGAGCGTGCAGGCCAGCGGCAGCCAGCCGCCGAGGGCGTCGGCGAAGCCGGCGACGGTGCCGCTCGGGTCGGCGGGCCTGGTGCGGCCGACGGCGTAGACCGTCCCGGAGGTGCCGAGGCTGAGCACGGGCTGCCCGGGGAGCAGGCCGAGCCCGAGGGCGGCCGCCATGTTGTCACCGGTGCCGGCGGCGACCGGGGCGCCGGCGCGCAGCGGTGTCCCGGGCCGGACGGCGCCGGCCCTGGTGCCCGGCGAGAGGACCTGCGGCAGCAGGGCCGGGTCGAGTCCGATGCGGCCGAGGACGTCGAGGTCGTAGCCGTCCGGGCCCCACCAACCGGTTCCCGAGGCGTCGCCCCGGTCGGTGACCGCCTCGCCGGTCAGCCGCTCGGTGAGGAAGTCGTGCGGGAGGCGGACGGCGGCGACGCGGTCGGCGGCGGCGGGCTCCTCGGCGCGCAGCCAGGCCCACTTGGCGGCGGTGAACGCGGCGGTGGGCACGCTGCCGGTGCGGCGGGCGAGTTCCGCCGCACCGATCGCGGCCCGCAGCGCCGCGGCCTGGGGCGCGGACCGGACGTCGTTCCAGAGCAGCGACGGGCGGACGGGAGCCCCGGACGCGTCGAGGGTGACGAGGCCGTGCTGCTGGCCGGCGACCGAGACCGCGGCCGCACGGTCCGCCCAGCCCGTCGCACCCGCGGCCTCGCCGAGCGCCTGCCACCACTGCTCGGGGTCGCTCTCGCGGCCGGCGCCGGTGCTGACCCCGTGCGGGGCGCGGCCCTGGCCCAGCACGGCCCCGGTGTCGATGTCGACGGCGAGGGCCTTGGTGGACTGCGTCGAGCTGTCGAAGCCGATCACGACGCGTTGCTCAGCCATGCGTTCCTCCGGAGGGGTTCCTTCTGACCTTCCGGCATACTAATTTGTTGAGAGCCCTGACAAACACCCCTCCGCACCTGACCCGGAGCCGTTCCATGTCCAGCGACCCGCTCGTCCCCACCCCCGCGCACAAGTTCACCTTCGGCCTGTGGACCGTCGGTTGGCAGGGGCGCGACCCCTTCGGCGACGCGACCCGCCCCGCCCTCGACCCCGTCGAGACCGTCCAGCGCCTGGCCGGACTCGGCGCCTACGGCGTCACCTTCCACGACGACGACCTGATCCCCTTCGGTGCGGACGACGCGACCCGCGAGGAGACCGTCAAGCGCTTCCGCGCCGCGCTGGACTCCGCCGGGCTGAAGGTCCCCATGGCGACCACCAACCTCTTCACCCACCCCCTCTTCAAGGACGGCGCGTTCACCGCCAACGACCGCGACGTACGGCGCTACGCGCTGCGCAAGACCATCCGCAACATCGACCTGGCGGCCGAACTCGGCGCCTCCGTCTACGTCGCCTGGGGCGGGCGCGAGGGCGCCGAGTCCGGCGCGGCCAAGGACGTGCGCACCGCGCTCGACCGGCTGAAGGAGGCCTTCGACCTGCTGGGCGAGTACGTCGAGGAGCAGGGCTACGACCTGCGCTTCGCGATCGAGCCCAAGCCCAACGAGCCGCGCGGCGACATCCTGCTCCCCACGGTGGGCCACGCCCTGGCGTTCATCAACGCGCTGGAGCGGCCCGAGCGGGTCGGCCTCAACCCCGAGGTCGGCCACGAGCAGATGGCCGGGCTGAACTTCCCGCACGGCATCGCCCAGGCGCTGTGGCACGAGAAGCTGTTCCACATCGACCTGAACGGCCAGTCCGGCGTCAAGTACGACCAGGACCTGCGCTTCGGCGCGGGGGACCTGCGGCAGGCCTTCTGGCTGGTCGACCTGCTGGAGTCGGCCGGCTACGACGGGCCGCGCCACTTCGACTTCAAGCCGCCGCGCACCGAGGACTCCGACGGCGTCTGGGCCTCGGCGGCCGGCTGCATGCGCAACTACCTGCTCCTGGCCGAGCGCTCCCGCGCCTTCCGGGCCGACCCGGAGGTCGGCGCCGCGCTCGCCGCGTCCCGGCTGCCCGAACTCGCCCTCCCCACGGCCGAGGACGGCCTGGCCGGGCTGCTGGCGGACCGCTCCGCCTTCGAGGACTTCGACGTCGACGCCGGCGCCCGGCGCGGCATGGCCTTCGAGCGGCTGGACCAGCTGGCCCTCGAACACCTCCTCGGCGCCCGCTGACGACCGGCCACGGGAGCCGGGCCGTGCACACGCACGACCCGGCTCCCGGTGCTCGCCCGCCGGCCCGCGGCGCCGGCCGGGCGGTCCCGGTGGACCGCCCACGACGACGAGGTGCCCGCGGCCGGGCCAGTCCGCCGACTCCCGCCGCGCGCTACCGCCGGCGCGCGGTGATCAGGCGCTGCAGGACGATGAAGACGAACAGCAGCCCGCCGATCACGATCCTGGTCCACCACGAGCTGAGGGTGCCCTGGAAGCTGACGATGGTCTGGATCAGGCCCAGCACCAGCACGCCCAGCAGGGTGCCCAGCAGGTAGCCGGAGCCGCCGGTGAGCAGCGTGCCGCCGATCACCACGGCGGCGATCGCGTCCAGCTCCAGGCCGACCGCGTGCAGGCCGTAGCCGGAGAGCATGTAGAAGGTGAGCAGCACACCGCCGAGCGCCGAGCAGAAGCCGCTGATCGCGTACACGGTGGTCTTGGTCCGTCCCACCGGCAGGCCCATCAGCAGGGCGGACTGCTCGCTGCCGCCGAGCGCGTACACGTTCCGGCCGAGCCGGGTGTAGTGCAGCACGACGAATCCGGCCGCCACCACGAGGAGCGCGATGACCACGCTCGGCGAGACGAACAGGTCCCCGAGCGGGATGCGGGTCTGCGCCATCGCGGTGTACGACGGATCAGTGATGGAGATCGACTCGATGCTGATCATGTAGCACAGGCCCCGGGCCAGGAACATGCCCGCCAGTGTCACGATGAACGGCTGGATCTCGAAGGTGTGGATCACCCACCCCATCACCCAACCGCCGGCCGTGCCCATCACCAGCACGAGCGGGATGACCAGCAGTGGCGGCCAGCCCTGCCGCTCCACCAGCCAGGCGGAGACCATGGTGGACAGGGCCACCACCGCGCCGACCGACAGGTCGATGCCGCCGGTCAGCACGACGAAGGTCATCCCGACCGCGACCACGAGCAGAAAGGCGTTGTCGATCAGCAGGTTGAGCAGCACCTGACCGGAGAAGAACCCGTCGTACTGCACCGACCCGGCGGTGAACATCGACACCAGCAGGACGGAGGTGACCAGCAGGGGGATCTGTCCGCGCACTCTGGTCAGCAGGGCGTTGGCGTTCACGCGCCGACCTCCCGGTTGGTGGTGGTGGTGGCAGCGCGCGGTTGGCCGGGGCTCCGGCGCTCGGCGCCACGCCGGGCGACCTTGGCCCGGAAGTTCGGCGACTGGATCAGGCAGACCGTGATCACGACGAACGCCTTGAAGACCAGCGTGGTCTCCGGCGGGATGCCGATGGTGTAGACCGTGGTCGAGAGGGTCTGGATGATCAGCGCGCCGAGGACCGTGCCGCCGATCGAGAAGCGGCCCCCGTTGAGCGACGTCCCGCCGATCACCACCGCGAGGATCGCGTCGAGCTCGATCCACAGACCGGCGTTGTTGCCGTCCGCCGCCGAGACGTTGGAGGAGACCATCAAGCCGGCGACGGCCGCGCAGAGGGCGCTGAACACGTACACCAGGCCGACCAGGCGCATCGCCCGGATCCCGACCAGCCGGCTGGCCACCGGGTTGCCGCCGACCGACTCCAGCAGCAGGCCGAGCGCGGTGGAGCGGGTGAGCAGCGCGGCGAGCAGCGCGACCAGCCCGCTGAGCAGGATCGCGAACGGCATCCCCAGCCAGTAGCCGCCGCCGATGAGCTTGTACGGCTCACTGGTGATCGTGATGATCTGACCGTCGGTGATCAGCTGGGCGACGCCGCGGCCGGCGACCATCAGGATCAGGGTGGCGATGATCGGCTGTACCCCGATCCGGGCCACCAGCACACCGTTCGCGGCACCCAGCAGCACCGCCGTGACGAGCGCGATGCCGATCGCGCCGAGCACCGTGCCGAGGCTCGCCGGGTCGGCCGCCTCGCTGATGTGCAGGCAGGCCAGCGCGCCGGCGATGGCGACGGTGGAGCCGACCGAGAGGTCGATCCCGCCGGTGGCGATCACCAGGGTCATGCCGAGCGACACCAGGATCAGTGGAGCGCCGAAGTGCAGGATGTCGACCGTGCTGCCGTACAGATGGCCGTCCTTGAGGTGGACGGCGAAGAAGTCCGGGGTGAACGCGAGGTTGCCGAGCAGGAGCAGGGCCAGCACCACGGCCGGCCAGAACAGCCGGTACCGGGTCACCGCCCTGCCCCTCCCGGTGGTCGGGGCCGTGGTCATCGTTCCGCTCCACTCGCGATGGTGGCCAGGACGCGCTCCGGGGTGAGGGCGTCGTCGTTGCGCAGTCGGGCGACCATCCGGCGGTCGCGCAGCACCCCGACGCGGTGGCTGAGCCGCAGTACCTCCTCCAGCTCGGCGGAGATGAACAGCACCGCCATGCCCTCCTCGGCGAGGTTCGCGACCAGCTTCTGGATCTCGGCCTTGGCGCCGATGTCGATGCCGCGGGTGGGCTCGTCCAGGATCAGCAGCTTGGGGTCGGTGATCAGCCAGCGGGCCAGCAGCACCTTCTGCTGGTTCCCGCCGCTGAGGTTGCGGACCAGCGCCTCGGGATCACCCGGGCGGATGTCCAGGGCCCGGATCCAGCGCAGCGCCAGCGCGTCCTGCACGGTGCGCGACAGCGGACGGGCCCAGCCGCGCGCCGCCTGCATCGCCAGCACGATGTTCTCCCGGACGGTCAGCTCGCCGACCAGGCCCTCGGTCTTGCGGTTCTCCGAGCAGTACGCGATGCCGTGCGCGATCGCGTCGCGCGGGCTGCGCAGGTCGGTCTCGGTACCGTCGATCCGCACCGTGCCGCCGTCCTTGCGGTCGGCGCCGAACAGCAGCCTGGCGGCCTCGGTCCGGCCGGATCCCAACAGGCCCGCCAGGCCGATCACCTCACCGGGACTGATGGCGAGGTCGTACGGGGCCACGGCGCCCTGCCGGGCCAGGCCCTCCGCCTCCAGGAAGGGCCGGCCGGTGGCCGGTACGGAGCGCTCGCGCCGGTGGCCGCCGGCGAGGCGGTCGAGCCCGGCGAGCTCCGCCCCGATCATCCGCGAGACCAGGCCGACCTGGTCGAGCTCGCTGGTCAGGTACTCGCCCTCGAGCCGCCCGTTGCGCAGCACCGTCATCCGGTCGCAGATCTCGTAGATCTGGTCGAGGAAGTGCGAGACGAACAGGATGGCGACGCCCTGGTCGCGCAACCGCCGCATCACGGTGAAGAGTTGGCTGACCTCCTCACGGTCCAGGCTGGAGGTGGGCTCGTCCAGGATCAGCACCTTGGCCGAGACGCCAACGGCGCGGACGATGGCCACCAGTTGCTGGACGGCGATGGAGTAGCTGTCCAGCGGCGCGCTGACGTCGACGTCCAGCTCCATCGTCCGGACCAGTTCGGCGGCCCTGCGGCGCATCTCGGCCCAGTCGATCAGGCCGAGGCGGCGCGGCTCGCGACCGATGAAGATGTTCTCCGCCACCGACAGGTTCGGGCAGAGGTTCACCTCCTGGTAGACGGTGCTGATGCCCGCCTCCTGAGCCTGCAGCGGACCGGCGATCCGAACCCGCTCTCCGGCCAGCACCACCTCGCCGCCATCCGCCGGGTGCACCCCGGTCAGCACCTTGATCAGCGTGGACTTCCCGGCGCCGTTCTCCCCCATCAGGGCGTGCACCTCGCCGGGGAAGAGCCGGAAGTCGACCCCGTCCAGCGCCACCACCCCGGGGAACTCCTTGCGGAGCCCCCGCACTTCCAGGACCGGTTGCTGACGCACCCCGGTTCTCCTCTCCTCGTGCGACCCGGTCCGCCCGGGGAGTGATCCGCCGATCACTCCCCGGGCGGACGGGCCCGTTCAGTACTGGCGGGTCGGCAGCGCGGCAGCGGCCTGGTCCTGGGTGAAGACACCCTCCTGCGTCTTGATCCGCTTCGGCACCTGCTCGCCGGCCTTGACCTTCTTCACCAGGTCCATCAGCTGGTCGCCGAGGATGGGGTTGCACTCCACATCGACGTTGATCTTGCCCTGGGTCATCGCCGTGAAGGCGTCCTTGACCCCGTCCACCGAGATGACCCTGATGTCGGTGCCCGGCTTCTTGCCGGCCTCCTCGATCGCCTGGATGGCCCCCAGCGCCATGTCGTCGTTGTGCGCGTACAGCACGTCGATCTTCGGCTGGGCCTTCAGGAAGGCCTGCATGACCTCCTTGCCCTTCGCGCGGGTGAAGTCGCCGGTCTGCGAGGCCACCACCTTGAACTTCGCGTCCGCCTTGATCACGTCACCGAAGCCCGCCTTGCGGTCGTTGGCCGGCGCCGAGCCGGTGGTGCCCTGCAGTTCGACGATGTTCACCTCGTCGGACGTGCCCTGGTACTCCTTCACCAGCCAGTCGCCGGCCTTCTTGCCCTCCTCGACGAAGTCCGAGCCGAGGAAGGAGACGTAGAGCGAGTCGTCCTTGGAGTCCACCGCGCGGTCGGTGAGGATCACCGGGATCCTGGCGTCCTTCGCCTCCTTCAGCACGGTGTCCCACCCCGACTCCACCACCGGCGAGAAGGCGATCACGTCGACCTTCTGCTGGATGAACGAGCGGATCGCCTTGATCTGGTTCTCCTGCTTCTGCTGCGCGTCGGAGAACTTCAGCTCGATGCCCGCCCTCTTCGCGGACTCCTGGACCGACTTGGTGTTCGCGGTGCGCCAGCCACTCTCCGCGCCGACCTGCGAGAAGCCCACGACGAGCTTGTGGCCGGCCCCCTTGTCGGCCGAGCCCCCGCCACCGCCGGACCCGCACGCGGTGAGGACGGTGACCATCGCACCGGCGACCAGGGCCGCCGCAGCTCTCTTGGACATGGTGGGACTTCCTCTCGGGATCGTCGATCGCGCGAAAACAGCACCGGCCCACATGAACGGGAGGTATCGGCACCGTTTCGCTCGAGACCGATTGTTAACGCTCACAATCGGAACCGGCAAGGCCCCCGGGCCCCGTTACCCAATCTTGACCGCCTCGCCCGCGGCAGCCCGACTGCTCGTCAATTCCGCCGCATACTCAGGAGTTGATTATCCGTCGGAGAAGGTTCCCGCCCCCGGGACCGCTCCGACCGCACCCCCTCGACAGGGCCATCCGCCCGACCGGCCCCGGCCTCCGGACACGCGGCCTCGACGCCCGTTCCCCGCCACCGGCGGCGGGCGGAGATCGGGCACGCCGCCGGCCCCGGGGGCGGCAGGGCAACGGCGGACGGGGGCGGACCCGCCCCTCGGGCCCCGCCCCCGTCCGCCGGGCGAGTCGGCTCAGCTCCAGGGCTGGGCGATCGTCCAGCTGGTGTCGTCGGCCCAACTGGTGGTGCTGTCCCAGCTGTTGGCGCCTCCGTCGGACGCCACGTAGGCGGTGTAGTCGTAGTGGCGGAGGTACTTCGTCGGGAAGTTGACGGACTGGAGGGAGGTGCCCGTCCCGCTGTTGCCCTTGGTCGGGCAGAAGGTGGCGTCCTGGGCGAAGGCACCCGCGCCGTCGTCGACGTTCAGGTACAGCTGGTAGTTGAAGTGGCGCAGGAACCGGCCGGGGCTGTCGGCGGACTCGAAGGACACGCAGGAGCTGTCGGCCAGGCCGGCGCGGACGATCCAGGTGGCGTCGGCCTTGTCGGTGGCCGAGCTGGAGGAGTTGAGGCTGGAGATGACGACCTTGGTGTCGGCGTCGTCGTGGCGCAGGTAGTGGGAGGTGCAGCAGGGCGCGGTGGTGGCCTGCAGGGAGATCCGGGAGCCGGGGGTGAGGGTTCCGGTGCCGGTCGAGCCGCTGGTGTAACCGGCGGCGGTGATGTTGGCCTGGACGGCGTTCTCGGTGGCGTCCGACGGGTAGCCCGAGGTCATCACGCCTTCGTAGAAGGTGCCCTGGGCCCACTTGCTGTTGTCGCCGCCGATGCCGAGGATGATCGCGCCCTGCTTCTTCATCGGGTTGTAGCCGCCGGCGGTGGGGCGCACGCCGTTGTAGAAGGTCGACAGGCCGCCCGACTGCGCGTCGCCACCGCGGATGGCCCACCGGTTCGGGCCGCCCTTGAGCATCGCGGTCAGGAACCGGCTGTCGACGCTGGGGTCACCCGCGTTGAAGCCGCGGTTGACGCCGGAGAACAGGCCGTTCTCCAGGTCGGCCATGACCCAGGGGCCGTTTCCGCTGCCCCAGCCCCAGCCCTTGCTGCTGCCGAAGTAGAGGGCCTCCATGGTGCCGTTGCCGTCGTCGTTGTTGCTCGTCTCGGCGTTGCCGTAGTCGAAGCAGCAGCCGCCGTTGACGTGCGTGCCGTCGAAGATCGCGTACATGCCCTCCGGCTGGTCACCGGTGGCGACGCCGGTGGTGTGGTTGTTCCGGTAACCCGTCCCGGGAGCCACGTAGACGCCGTATGCCTTGTGCCCGCCGACGGTGACCGGCGCCTCGAAGGCGTTGGCCAGGTCGTCCGGCCCACCGGCCGCCCCGCCGCCCGGCGCCTGGGTGAGGTGGTTGCCCTTACCGGACTGGTCGTAGATCACGGTGATGACGCAGCGGGTACCGGCGCAGAAGGCGTCCTGTGCGGCGGCGTCGGCGTAGCCGCCGGCGCCCAGCGGGCCGATGTCCCTGGTCGCGTTGTCCGTGCCGCGCCTGACCTGGTACAGCGGCCCGCCGTAGGAGCCGTACAGAGCGCGGGTGGTGCTGTGCGCGGCGACGCAGGGCGTCCTGCCGGCGGCGTAGATGTCGCAGGGCCCCTGGGTGGCGGCCTGCGAGGTGGTGGCGGTGCCGGTCAGGAAGCCGGCGGTGAGGGCGGCCGTCAGGGCGGCCCCCGGAACGGCCTTCCGGGCACGGCGGATCAACTGACGATACGTCATAACAGCTCCCTGCGCACGGGTGGGGGGGAAGGGGAGTCTTGTTAACGCTAACAATCTGCGGCTGCACATGCGGGCATGCCGGGACGCGCACGGAGGTGAGCGTCCCCCGTCAAGCGACTCACCACTATCGCCACCCGCGGAGAAGGCGTCAAGACATCCCGCACGGACAACAGGCCTGCCTCATCGCACCCCTGGGCGGGATCCCGCACCCGGAGCCATGGACGTGACACCTGCCGGAAGGTCGGATGTCACACTTCTCGCACCCCCGGCAGCCCTGACGCGCCGAACTCGGACACCGCCTCGGCGACGAACCGGTGGCGGTCCATCCCGGCCGGCACCCGGCGCATCCGGAACGCGGGCAGCGGGCTCCTGCGCGGCGTGACGTCGATGTCGACCGCCGACGGCACCCGTCCTGGCAGCCCCTCGCCCCGCCGCACGGAGCGCCAGGGCGAAGGGGTGGTGGGTGTGGGGGCGAGCGGATCCGGCGGGTCAGGCCGCGCTGCAGGCGACCCCGTTGAGGCTGAACTGGCCGGCGGGGCCGGCGTTGCCGGTGTGGCTTGCCTGGAATCCGAAGGAGACCGAGCCGCCGGGGGCGATGGTGCCGTTGTAGCCGAGGCTCCGGGCGGTGACCCGGCCGGCGGCGGGGACGACCGCCGCGTTCCAGGCGCCGGTGATGGTCTGCCCGGCGGGCAGGGCGAAGGACAGCGCCCAGCCGTTGACGGCCCTGGAGCCGCTGTTGGTGACCGTCACGTTCTCGGTCAGGCCGGTGTTCCAGGCGTTGGGCTCGGCGGTCACCGCGCAGGCGACGCCGTCGGTCGGATTCGGGGTGGGAGTCGGCGTGGGGGTCGGGCTCGGCGACGGGTTCGAGGCGGAGCCTCCGAGGGCGTCGACGGAGGCGTGGTAGGCGGGCTTCGGTTGGTAGGCGTTGTCGTACATGGTGCCGGCGCCCTCGCCGGGGAAGGTGCCGGGGATCCACGAGTCGGCGTCGCCGACGTCCCACTGGGTGAGGCCGACACAGCCCCTGACCGCCAGGCAGGTGGTGACCACGCTCGCGTAGTCGCGCGCCTGCTGGGCCAGTTTGCCGCTGTCCGGGGGCAGTTGCATCCGGTCGTCGAGCTCGGTGATGGCCACCTCCAGGCCGAGCGCGGTGAACCGCTCCAGGTTCGCCTTCAGGCTCGACGGAACCTGGCCGACGACGAAGTGCGCCTGGAAGCCGACACCGTCCAGCGGGACGCCCTGGCTCCTCAGCGACTTCGCCAGGTCGTACATCGCGTCGCTCTTCGCGTTCAGTCCCTCGATGTTGTAGTCGTTCAGGTAGAGCTTGGCGCCCGGATCGGCGGCCTTGGCGGTGCGCAGCGCGTCGGCGACGTAGCCGCTGCCCATCGCTCGGTGGAAGGGGTCGTCGCGGAAGGTGCCGTTCTCGTTGAAGGGCTCGTTCACCACGTCCCAGGAGTAGAGCTTGCCCTTGTAGTGGCCGGCCGTGGCGATGATGTGGTTGCGCATCGCGGCCTGCACCTGACTGCCCGGCAGGTTGTTCATCCAGGCGGGAAGCTGACTGTGCCAGACCAGGGTGTGGCCGCGCAGCTTCATCGCGTGGGCCTGCCCGAAGGCGACGATCCGGTCGCCGGGGCCGAAGTCGAAGCCGCCCGGCGAGGGCTCGACGGTCTCCCACTTCATCTCGTTGGTCGGGGTGAGCATGCCGAACTGGGCGCCCGCGACGGTGGTCAGGGCGGCGTTGTTCAGGTCGCCCTGACCGATCGCGGTGCCGAAGTAGACGCCCTTCGCCTCGGCGAGGGTGCGCAGACTGCCCGCCACCGCGCCGGCCTGCCCGGCGGGGAGGAGGGTGGCCGCGGCCACCACGGCGGCGGTGGCGGAGGCGGCCAGGGCGCCGAGGGCGCGGCGGGAGCGCCTCAGGTGGGGGGTGCGGAACGTGCGGACAGGCACCGGCGTGGTCCCTTCTCTTCTCGGGTGGGGAAAGAGCTGGACGTGCGGTGGAGCTGGGAGGGACAGGCCGGGCCACCACGACCCCGGTTCGAAACTTTCGACCGTACGACCGATCCGATCGGTGACCCTAGGGGCGCCCCGGCGGACCGTCAAGACCCGGGACCGACGGTGTCGGTGCCACCGGGGGGCAGCCGCGGCTCGAACCGGTCAGACCAGGCGGAATTCCGCGTGCAGGCGCCGGGTGTGGTCGACGACCCGCGCCGGCCCTTCCAGGCGGACCGTCGCGGTCAGCCGGACGTCGGTGCTGGACGCGGCGATCCGCAGCTCCAGCTCTCCCGGCTCCACGACGCGGCGGCCGGCACGCCCCGTGAAGGAGGCGAGGTCGGCCGGGACGGTGATCCGGACGCGGGTCCGCTTCCCCGGGTCGAGGCTGATCCGTTTGTACCCGATCAGCCGCTGCACCGGCTGGACCACGCTGGCTACGGGGTCGTGCAGGTAGAGCTGGACGGTCTCGCTGCCGCTGCGGTCCCCGGTGTTGCGCAGGGTGAAGGACAGTTCCACCGTCCCGTCCGTCGCAGCGACGGCCCCTTCCACCTCCAGGTCGGTCCAGCCGAAGGTGGTGTAGCCGATGCCGTGTCCGAATCCGAACGCGGGCGTCGGATCGGTGCTGGAGACCTCGCTCGGTCCGGCCAGGCGGGCCGCCAGGTAGGTCGAGGGCTGGACCCCGGGCCGGGCCGGAATGCCGATGGGCAGCCGGCCCGACGGGTTGGTCCGGCCGCTGAGCACGGCGCCGACCGCCTCGGCACCGGCCTCGCCCGGGAAGAAGGCCTGCACGACGGCCGCCGCCTCGGTCACGGCCCGGCCCAGGGCGTAGGGCCGCCCGGCCAGCAGTACCGCTACGACCGGCGTGCCGGTGTCCAGCAGGGCGTTCAGCAGCTGCTGCTGGACACCGGGCAGGTCGAGGGATTCGACGTCGCAGCCCTCACCGCTGGTGCCGCGGCCGAACAGTCCGGCCCGGTCCCCGAGGGCGACTATCACCACATCGGCCCACCCGGCCGCCTCCACGGCCTCGGCGAAGCCGGAGGTGTCGGCGCCGTCGATGTCGGCCCCGGGGACGGTCCGGATCTCGCCGCCGGGGAACTCCGTCGCCAACACCTGTCGCAGCGTGGGCAGTTCGATGCCGGCCGGGACCTCGGGGTGCTGGCTGCCCACGTGCACGGGGAACGAGTAGCACCCGAGGACGGAGGTCGGGGTGTCGGCGTTGGGGCCGATCAGCGCGATCAGTCGAGGCGCGCGCAGCGGCAGGGTGCCGTCGTTGGTCAGCAGGACGATCGCCCGTTCGGCGATCTCCCTGGCCAGGGCGCGGTTCTCCGCCCGGTCCAGGTCGATAGCGCCGCGCAGCGCCTGCGGGTCGTCCAGCCGGAGCCCGGCGAGCGCCGCGGGGACGGCGTCCCAGTCCTCGTCCAGCAGGCCGAGCCTGGCCTTCTGCGCCAGGACGCGGCGCAGCGCCCGGTCGACCAGCGCCTCGGGGACGGTGCCGTCCTCGACGGCGTGCAGCAGAGGCTCGCCGAAGGTCTGGACGGTGGGCAGTTCCACGTCGACGCCGCCGGCCAGGGCGAGCGACGCGGCCTCGGCCCAGTCGCCGGCGACGCCGTGCAGCACTTTGAGGAAGGCGATGCCGAAGTAGTCGGCGACCACCGTCCCTTCGAAGCCCCAGGTGTCCCGGAGCAGTCCGGTCAGCAGGGCTTCGTCGGCGGCGGACGGGATGCCGTCGGTGTCGGTGTAGGCGTGCATGACGGAGCCGGGCCGGCCGTCGCGCACGGCCATCTCGAACGGCGGCAGGATCACGTCGGCGCGTTCGCGGGGGCCCATGCCGACGGGGGCGAGGTTGCGTCCGGCGCGCGAGGCGGAGTAGCCCGCGAAGTGCTTGAGGGTGGCGACGATGCCCGCGGACTCCAGGCCCTGGACGTAGGCCGTGGCCACGGTGCCGACCAGGTACGGGTCCTCGCCGATGGTCTCCTCGACCCGGCCCCAGCGGGCGTCGCGGACCACGTCGAGGACCGGCGCCAGGCCCTGGTGGACACCGACGGCGCGCATGTCGCGGCCGATCGCGGCGGCCATCCGCCGGATCACCTCCGGGTCGAAGGTGGCGCCCCAGGAGAGCGGTACGGGGTAGGCGGTGGCGCCCCAGGCGGCGAAGCCGGCCAGGCACTCCTCGTGCGCGACGGCCGGTATCCCGAACCGGTTGGCGGCGGCGATGCGCTGCTGGCTGCGGGCGAGCGAGAGCGCGCCGAGCGCCGGGTCGACGGGGGCGGTGCCGAAGGGGCGGGTCAGCTGGCCCAGCCCGGACGGCAGCAGGTCGTCCAGGTCGGGCGGTTCCTCCATGTCGTGCTGGTGCGGGGCGACCTCCCCGCCCTCGTCGGAGGCACCGACCCAGACGCCGACGAGCTGGGCGAGCTTCTCCCGCGGCGTCATCTCGGCGATCAGGGCGTCCGCGCGCTCCTCGGGGCCGAGGGCGCGGTCCCGCCATCGAACGGTCCGGTCCGCGGACGGGGTGGCGGGGTTCAGGTGGCCGGTCATTTTCCTCCGACGCCCATCAGGCCCTGGATCAGGGCCCGCCGGGCGAACAGGTAGACGACGAAGATCGGGAGCATCGACAGCACCACGGCGCTGAGCAGACCGGGCACGTCGACGCCGTGCTCGGTCTGGAAGTCGTACAGGCCGAGCGTGATGACCTTGGTGCTGTCCGACTGGGTGAGGATCAGCGGGAACAGGAAGCCGTTCCACGCCTGCAGGGCGGCGAAGACCACGACGGACGACAGGCCGCCCTTCGACAACGGCACCACCAGCTGCCAGAACACCCGCCAGGGGGTCGCGCCGTCCATGGCCATGGCCTCGTAGAGCTCGCCGGTGATGTCCCGCATGGCGCCCGTGAGGACGAGCGTGCACACCGGCAGGCAGAAGGCCGCGGTGGGCAGGATGACGCCGAGCAGGTTGTCGTACAGTCCGGCCTTGCTGATGACGTAGAACATCGGCACGATCACGGCCTGCGCCGGGATCGCCAGACCCAGCAGGAAGATCCGGAAGACCGTGGCGATGGTCCTGCCCCGGGCCCGCACGATCGCGTAGGCGAGCGGGGGCACGACCAGCAGCACGATCGCCACCACGCACACGGTGACCAGGAGGGTGTTGAGGAAGTCCCGGCCGAAGCCGTTGGAGAAGTCGTCGACGTAGTTCTGCACGGTCAGCTCGGAGGGGAAGGTGAGCGGCCCCTGCGAGGAGTAGTCGGCGCGGGTGCGGAACGTCGAGATCAGCAGGACGTAGAGGGGGAAGCCGACCAGCAGGAGCCACAGCGAGGAGCCGAGCCCGGCGAGGAGGTTGGGGCGCCGTCGCATCACAGTCCCTCCGTGGTGCCGCGCATCCTGTCGTAGCCGGACAGCCGCACGACGGCGAGCGAGATCAGGGTGGCCACCAGCACGAGGACCAGGGCGATGGCCGAGCCCGCGCCGAAGTCGAAGCTCCTGAACGCCTGCCGGTACATGTGGAAGGCGCTGTTGGTGGTGTCGGTGCCGGGGCCGCCCTGGGTGAGGATCAGCACCGTGTCGAAAGTGGTGAGGCCGCCGACCAGCATCAGGATCACCGAGGTGATCATGGTGTTGCGCAGGTGCGGCAGGGTGATGTGGAAGAACTGCCGCACCTTGCCCGCGCCGTCGATCGACGCCGCCTGGTAGAGCACCTGCGGGATCGCCCGTGCCCCGCCCTGGTACAGCAGGGCGTGCATCGGCGTCCACTGCCACATGCCGACGAAGGTGAGCACCGCGACGGCACCGGTCTGGCTCCCCATCAGATTGCCGTCGCCGAAGAGCCACTCCAGCTGCGAGGGCACCCCGAAGTTCGGGTCCAGGATCGCTCGCCAGACCACCGAGACGGCGGTCGCGGACAGCAGCAGGGGGACGAAGAAGATCGCGGACAGCACGGCGCGATTGCGCTGGTGGCCCGCCGCCCACACGCCGAGCAGGATGCTCACCGGGGTCTGCACGACCGCCCCGGCCGAGGTCAGCACCAGGGTCAGCCGGATGCTCTGCGTCATCACCGGGTCGTGCAGCAGCCCGGTCCAGTTGGCGAGGCCGTTGAACCGGGGGGCGTCGACGCCGTTCCAGCTGGTGAAGGAGAGCACCGCGACCAGCACCAACGGCACGATCGCGAAGAGCAGGAAGAAGATGGTGGCGGGCACCGCCCAGACGAGACCAGGGCGGGTCACCCCGACCCCGGTCCGGACCTCCGCCCGGAGGCGGCGGCCGGACCGGGAGGGGAAGGAGAGAGCACTCATCGCGACTCGTCTCAGGAGGCGGGGAGGGCCTGCATGGCCTTGACGAAGCCGTCCACGTCGAGCTTGCCGTCGAAGAACTGCTGGACGGCGGTGTGGATCGGCGTGTTGGCGGCAGGCGGGTACGCCTGGTCCCAGGACAGCTGGAACGACGGGGCGGCCTTGACCAGGTCGTACTGGTACTTCGAGTAGCCGGGGTCGGCAGCGGTGCCGAGGAACTGCTCGGTGTTGGTGGTGGTCGGCAGGTTGCCGATCGCCAGCTGCGCCTTCACGAACTCCTCGGAGTACATCAGCTTCAGAAAGGCCGCCGCTGCCTCGGGGTGCTTGCTCTTCTTCAGCACCGAGTAGAAGTTGTTGGTGTTGCCGACCACGTTGGCCGGGTCCCCCTTGCCACCGGCGATGCCCGGGAAACCGCTGTACCCGAGCCGGCTCCTGGCGAAGTCGAGATTGCCGTCCTGCTGTGTGGCGTACTCCCACGAGCCCATCAGCTCGAAGGCCGCCCTGCCCTTGGCCAGCAGGGCCGGGGAACCGCCGTCGGTGAACTTGACCGAGTCGAAGTTCGACCCGAAGGCGCCGGCGTCGACCAGCTGCTTGAGCATGCCCAGGGCCTTCCCGGCGTCCTCGCTCTCCCAGGCTCTCCTGTCGCCGGACAGCGCCTTCTGGAACAGCTCGGGGCCCGCGACACGGTCGAAGACGTACTCGAACCACATCAGCGTCGGCCACTGGTCGCCGCCGCCGAGGGCGAAGGGGGTGACGCCCTTGGCCTTGAGCGTCTGGACGGCGCCCAGCAGCTCGTCCCAGGTCCTCGGGACGCTCAGGCCGGTGTCGGCCAGCACCTTCTTGTTGTGGAAGAGGAGCACGGGCTGGGTGCCGCGCATCGGGACGCCGTAGGACTTGCCGTCGATCACCGCGGTGGCGAACACCGACGGCAGGAAGTTGCTCTTCAGCCCCGGGTCCGCGGCGATCATGTCGTCCAGCGGGAGCAGGAGGCCGGACTTCACGTAGGGCTGGATGCTGCCGCCGCCCCAGTTGAAGAAGACGTCCGGCGCCTGGGGCGTGTTGATGACGGTGTTGAGCTTGGCCTGGTAGTCCGCGCCGGGGATGGTGTCCAGCACGGCCTTGACCTTCGACGTCTTGTTGAAGGTCTCGACGATCTGCTTCTCGACCGTGTTGCCGGCGTCCCCGTAGACCAGCACGTGGATCGTGCCGGAGGCCCCGCCGGCGGCGGAGGAACCGGTGCTGCCGCAGGCGCTCGTCCCGAGCAGGGCCGACGTCAGACCGAGTGCCACAGCTAAAGCGCGTTTCTTCACAGGAGCCTCCAGAAAGTTTCGGGCTGTACGTCGAAAACTTCGCTTGCCCGGGACGGTAGGTTGCGGGGATGTTTCGGGTCAACCCCTCCTGCCGAGGGTGACGGAACGGTCGTCTCCAGCCTGCCGCCCGGACTCAAGCGCCAACTGCGCGCGCGCTCCGCCCCGTTCGCGATCATCGACCCGGCGGGCGACCCCGATCCGGACGTGCCCTCGGTGGGCTCGGCCAACTGGGCCGGCGGTCTCGCCGCCGCCCGGCACCTGATCGAACTCGGCCACCGGCGCATCGCCATCGTCACCGACCCCGAGGACATGCTCTGTTCCCTGGCCCGGCTGGACGGCTACCGCTCCGCGATGTCCGTGGCCGGGCTCGGCACCACTCCCGAGCTGACGGCCTTCGGCGACGTCCACGCCGAAGGTGGATTCACCCAGGCCGAACGGCTGTTGGAGCTCCCCGACCGTCCCACCGCGATCTCCGCCGGCAGCGACCTGCAGGCGCTCGGCGTCACCCAGTGGCCACGCGCTCCGCCCTGGTCACCCGGTCACCCGCTCGCCGGAGATACCAGAGATGCGGTGGACCCCGGAAGGACTCGGCGCGCCGGCCGCCCCTCCGGGCGCTCTGACCGGTGCCCACCCGTTCTCATCCCAAGGTCCACTGCTGGTTCCGGCCGCCGCCGCAGGTCCACAACTGGACCGGGGTGCCGTCGGTGGTCGCCAGGCCGGCCACGTCCAGGCAGAGTCCCGACTGCGCCCCGGTGATGGTGCCGTTGGAGTTCAGCTGCCACTGCTGGTTGGCCTGGCCGCTGCAGGCCCAGACGATGACGGCGGTGCCGGGCGTGGTGCCGCGCCCCGCGGCGTCCAGGCACAGCGTGCTGCCGCCCACGGTCACGGTCAGCCGGCCGGCGGACGTCCTGGTCCAGGCCTGGTCGGCGGCACCGGTGCAGGCGTGGATCTGCTGCTGCCTCCCCGACGCGGCGCCTGCGCCCGTCAGGCACTTGCCGGCGTCCACCGCACGCAGCGCGCCCGTCGTACCGCCACCGGAGGATCCGGCCGCGAGGCCCATGAAGCGGATCGCCTCGGCGGCCATCGTGGAGCCCTTGACCGGGAGTTCGTGCCCGGCGCCGGCGAGGCTGTACGCCTCCACCTGGGTGACGCCGGCGCCGTTGTCGTACCGGGTGCGGGTCCAGTCGGCGACCGGGCTGTCCGTGGCCGACGGGGTCTGGCTCACGCCCAGGACGTCGGTCCACTGCTTGACCTCCTCGCCGAGGTCGTTGTGGCTCAGGATGGCGTCGGCGGTTCCGTGCCAGAGTTGCACCCGCGGACGCCGCCCGGTGTAGCCGGGATAGCCGGTGCTGCGCACCAGACCTCCCCACTGCTGCGGGGTCCTGGAGGTCTGGCCCTGGGCGCAGGCCGAGTTCCAGCCGCGGACCGAGCCGGTGTAGAAGCAGTGGTAGGGCACTCCCATGAACGCCGCGCCCGCCTTGAACACATCGGGGTAGTCGGCGAGCATCACGTTCGTCATCATTCCGCCCGACGACTGCCCGGTCACGTACACGGCGTTGGCGTTGCCGCCGTAGTGCTGCTCCGTGTAGGTGATCATCGACATCAGGCCGACCGGGTCGCTGCCGCCGTTGCGGGTCAGCGCCTGGTCGGAGGAGACGTCCCAGCAGCTCCCGCCGGGGTTGGTCGAGGGGTAGATGACGAGGAATCCGTACCGGTCGGCCAGCGAAGCGAAGTCGGTACTCGAGTACAGGTAGGGGCCGCTCCCCTGACACCCGTGCAACGCCAGCAGGATCGGCGGGTCGGCCTTGACACTCGCCGGCACGTACAGGTTCATCACCAGCCCGGTCGGATTGGTGCCGAAGTTCGTGATCCGGGTCAGCGACGCCGCGGCCGCCCGGGGGGCGGTCTGCAGGCTCAGGCCCATCGCGAGGCAGAGCACGGCGATGACGCCGAGCAGCCGGGCGACGAGCGGGCGGGATCGGGGCATGGGACCTCTCCGTCTGGATTGCCAGATCGCGAGGAGGTTCCGGCGCCCACCGCGGAACAACACCACCGATGGTCGCGCCGGTCCGCCCCTGCCGTCAACGGCCCCCGCGCCGGGCGCATGCCGGAGCGCGCGGGTGCCCGTGGCCGGGAACGGTCCGACAGGGCGCCCGTCAACACCCTTTCCTGCCCGTGGTGTTGACAAGCCGCACGAGGTTGCTGGAGATTTCCCCCAGGCAGCCCCAGGTTTCTGCCAGGTAAATTGTGAACGCTAACAGACGTGTCCGAGGCTCCGGCGCCCACCCACACCCTCGCCGTCCCGCACGCTCCACACTCCTTGCCCCGTCCGCCCGCAACACCCTGACGACGCGTGCGCCCGCACGTCCCCGCTGCACGGTTTCCCGCCCCGACCCCGCACGCGACCTCTCCCGGACATCAGCGCCGGAGTGCCGCCACGCCCCGGAGCCGACGTGACGCACAACCGCGTCGGCTCCGCGGAACGGCAATGAGGTCGAGACGTCGTCCCCGGGGAACGGCGGTGCGCGGCGGTGCGCGGCGGTGCGCGGCGGTGCGCGACGGCCCCGTCCGTCCACCGAGAGAGAGGTCCCCATGCACAGCCGCAATCCCAGTCGCAAGAAGCTGTCCGCCCTGCTCGCCACCGCGGCCGCGGTGGCACTGTCGGCGACGCTCGTCGCCGGCCCGGCCCAGGCGGCCACCACCGGTGCCCTGCGCGGGGTGGGCTCCGGCCGCTGCCTCGACGTGTCGAACGCCAGCCGGGCCGACGGTGCCGGCGTGCAGATCTACGACTGCTGGGGCGGTGCCAACCAGCAGTGGACGTCGATGTCCGCCAACCAGCTCACGGTGTACGGCGACAAGTGCCTGGACGTTCCGAACCACGCCACCACCGTCGGCACCAAGGTGCAGATCTGGTCCTGCAGCGGCGGGGCCAACCAGCAGTGGCGGGTGAACGCCGACGGCACGGTCGTCGGCGTCGAGTCCGGGCTCTGCCTGGACGTCGACGGCGGGGGGACGGCCAACGGCACGGCGGCCCAGCTCTGGACGTGCACCGGCGGCAGCAACCAGAAGTGGACCGGCCTGTCCGGTTCGTCGACGCCGGCGCCGACGGGCGGCTCGTGCGCGCTGCCGTCGACGTACCGGTGGTCGTCCACGAGCGCGCTCGCGCAGCCGGCGAACGGCTGGGGCGCGCTGAAGGACTTCACCGACGTCGTCTACAACGGCAAACACCTCGTCTACGCGTCGAACGTCTCGGGATCCTCCTACGGCTCCATGGCGTTCGCCCCGTTCACCGACTGGCCGGACATGGCCACCGCCCCCCAGACCGCGATGAACCAGAACGCCGTCGCCCCCACCCTCTTCTACTTCGCCCCCAAGAAGACCTGGGTCCTCGCCTACCAGTGGGGCCAGTGGCCCTTCATCTACCGCACCTCCGACGACCCCACCAACCCCAACGGCTGGTCCGCCCCCCAACCACTGTTCACCGGCACCATCCCCGGCGCCGCCCCGATCGACCAGACCCTCATCGCCGACGACCAGAACATGTACCTCTTCTTCGCCGGCGACAACGGCAGCATCTACCGGGCGAGCATGCCCATCGACAACTTCCCCGGCAACTTCGGCTCCTCCTACACCACCGTCATGACCGACACCGTCAAGAACCTCTTCGAAGCACCCCAGGTCTACAAGGTCAAGGACCGGAACCAGTACCTCATGATCGTCGAAGCCCGCGGCACCGACGAACACCGCTACTTCCGCTCCTTCACCACCACCAGCCTCAACGGCACCTGGACCCCCCAAGCCGCCACCGAGAACAACCCCTTCGCCGGCAAAGCCAACAGCGGCGCCACCTGGACCAACGACATCAGCCACGGCGACCTCGTCCGCAACAACCCCGACCAGACCATGACCATCGACCCCTGCAACCTCCAACTCCTCTACCAGGGCAAAGCCCCCAACGCCACCGGCCCCTACGACCAACTCCCCTGGCGCCCCGCCCTCCTCACCCTCCAACACTGACCCACCCCACCAGCCACACGACGCCCACACCACCACCAGGACACCCGCGCGCAAGCGCGGGTGCCCCGGCGACCGCACTCCGACCGTCAGGGCGACCCGTCGGGGGCGGACTCCCGCACGACCAGGCGGGTCGGCAGGATCAGCGGGCTCGGGTCCCGCCCCTCGAGGGCGCCGACCAGCATCCGGGCCATCTCCTGCCCCAGCGCCCGCACCGGCTGGTGGATGGTGGTCAGGGGCGGACTGGAGTGCCGGGCACTCGCCAGATCGTTGAACCCGATCACGGCGACGTCCTCCGGCACCTTCAGCCCGTGCCGCCTCAGCGTCCGCAAGGCGCCGATCGCGGTGGCGTCGGAGGCGGCGAACACCGCGTCCGGCTCGCGGTGTTCGCGGAGCAGCCGCTCCATCGCCTCCGCGCCGCCGTCCTCGGTGAAGTGACCGGGCTCGACCCCGAGCAGCGGCACGCCGGCCAGCGCCAGCCCCTCGGCGAAGCCCTGCTCGCGCGCGACGGCGGCCCGGGCGTCCGGCTGACCGGTGATCGCGACGGGCCGCCGGCGGCCGGTCCGCACGAAGTGCTCGGCGGCCAGTCGGCCGCCGCCCCGGTTGTCGGCGTCCACGTACCACCGTGGCTCGCCGACCAGCGGGAGGCCGCCGAAGACCACCGGCAGGTCGGCCTGCGCGCCCAGCCGGGCAAGCGGGTCGTCGCCGCGCAGCGCCATCAGCATCACTCCGTCGGCCCGGCGGGAGCGCACCATCCGTTCGAACCGCTCCCGGCCGCGCGGGGTGTTGGCCAGCAGGAGGATCAGTTCGAGGTCCGTCGACTCGAGCACTTCGCTGACACCGACGACGACCTCGGCGAAGAACGGGTCGGCGAACAGGCCCGGCTCGTCGCTGGAGACCGCGAGCAGCACGGCGCCGACCCGGCGGGTCGCCAGCGCCTGCGCGGTCGGATTCGGCACGAAGCCCAGCTCCCTGACGGCCCGCTGGACCGCCTCGCGCTTGGCGCGGCTGACGTGCGGAGCGTTGTTGATCACCCGGGACGCCGCCGATCGCGAGACGCCCGCTCGTTCGGCGACCTCGTCGAGGGTCGGCATGCGTTTGGGGGGCGGCTGCATGGAAGGGACTGCTCCTCGGGTTCGCGCGGGCGGCGGACGACGCCATGATTCCACGCCCTCCCGCGCCCTCCCGGCCTGCGGCGGAAACGTGGTCCGGGAGCGCTTCCACGTCCTGACGCTTCGGCCTCCGCCCAAGTCGACGTGACGCTCGACCTCTTGACATGCACTCAGCTGGGAGCGATCCTCCCCTCAGCGCGTCCCGCCCCCACCGGCCGAACTGGAAGCGCTTCCACTCTCCGCCCCCACCCGGAGGAAGACCCGTGCGCAGCTCCGTCCGCACCGCAGCCGCCCTGCTGGCGAGTGCCCTCACCGCCGCCCTCGCCGTCGTCAACGCCGGTCCGGCCCATGCCGCCGACCCCACCGGCATGACCAGCGGCTTCTACACCGACCCCGACAACTCCGCACTGCTCTGGGCCGACGCCAACCCGGGCGACGGCCGCGCCGGCGCGATCCGGTCCTCCATCGGCAACACGCCGGCCGCCCGCTGGTTCGGCAACTGGAGCGGAGACATCGGCGCGGCCGCCGGCGCCTACGTCGGCCGCGCCGACGCCGCCGACAAGCTGCCGATCCTGGTCGCCTACAACATTCCCGACCGGGACGTCTGCGCCGGCCAGTCCGGTGGCGGTGCGGGCAGCCGGGGCGCCTACGACAGCTGGATCGCGGCCTTCGCGAGCGGCGTCGGCAGCCGGCCGGCCCTCGTCGTCCTGGAACCCGACGCCCTCGGCCACGAGAGCTGTATGACGTCCGCCCAGGTCGCCGAGCGCAACGCCATGCTGAAGAACGCCATCGCCCAGTTCAAGGCGAAGGCCCCCAACACCTGGGTCTACCTCGACGCCGGGAACCCCGGCTGGATCGCCGCCCCGGCCATGGCACAGCAGCTGGCCGCCGCCGGTGTCAGCGGGGCTCACGGCTTCTCGCTGAACGTCTCCAACTACTTCGCCACCGGCCGGAACACCGCCTACGGCAACGCCGTCAACGCCGCCCTGAGCTCCTTCGGCTACACCAAGCCCTTCGTGGTCGACACCAGCCGCAACGGCAACGGCTCGAACGGCGAGTGGTGCAACCCGGCCGGTCGCCGGATCGGCACCCCCACACAGCGCGGCGGCGGCGCCGAGATGCTGCTCTGGATCAAGATCCCCGGGGAGTCCGACGGCAACTGCGGCGTCGGCGGCGGCTCCTCGGCCGGACAGTTCCTGCCGGAGGTCGGCTACAGGATGATCTACGGCTACTGAAGCTCCCGACCGGCACCGGCCCTGCCCGCGCTCCCGGCGGTCACCCCGCCTCCGGCGACCCGTCGCCGACCGGTCCGGCCGCCTCCCGCGGCGGAGCGGTGCTGCTGCGCTCGACCAGCGTGGTGGCCAGGTCCACCCGCAGGGCGGCGGGCTTGGCCCCCCGTCCGAGGTCGATGACCAGGCGGGCCGCGACCTCGGCCATCTCGGTCAGCGGCTGGCGGACGGTGGTCAGCGGCGGACCGACCCAGCGGGCCAGCGGCAGGTCGTCGAAGCCGACCACGCTGAGGTCCTCCGGGACGCGCAGCCCCAGCTCCCGGGCGGCCTCGTAGAGCCCGAGGGCCTGCAGGTCGTTCCCCGCGAACACCGCCGTGGGCCGGTCCGGCCGCCCCAGCAGTTCGAGCCCGATCCGACGGCCCGCCTCGTGGTGGAAGTCCCCCTCGCGGACCAGCTCCGGGTCGTACACGATGCCCGCCATGTCCAGCGCCGCGCGGTACCCGTCGGCCCGGGCCCGGCTGCACATCATCCTGGCCGGCCCGCCGATGAGGCCGATCCGGCGGTGGCCGAGGTCCAGCAGGTGCCGGGTGGCGGCGAGGCCGCCGTCCCAGTTGGTGGTACCGACGGCGGGCACCTGCCGACCCGGGTCGCCCGCCGGGTCCAGCACCACGAAGGGGATGCCGCGGCCCGTCAGCTGGTCCTGCTGCGCCCGCTCCAGGCCGGACAGCACCAGCAGGACACCGGTCGGCCGGCGGGCCAGCACCCCGTCCACCCAGGACTGACCGGGCGTGGGCCGACCGGCGGACTCGGACAGCACGATGCTCAGGCCCTCCTCGCGCGCCACGTTCTCGACGCCGCGGATCACCTCGGTCGCCCAGGAGCTGTCCAGCTCGTGGAAGACCAGGTCGAGCAGCGGGCTCGTCCGGCTGTCGCCGCCCCGCCGGCGGTAACCGTGCCGGCGCAGCAACTTCTCCACCCGCTCGCGGGTGGCCGGGGCGACGTCGGCCCGGCCGTTCAGGACCTTCGAGACGGTCGGTGCCGAGACGCCCGCCTCCTGCGCGATCTCGGCCAGGGTCGCCACTCTTGTCACCAGGTCCTCCTGCACGCCCCGCCGGGCGAACTCCGCTGCTCTGATCCGGCCGTACGGGACGGATGCTAACCGCTCGGCCCCGCGGGACGAACCCCGCCGGAACCCCCGGCCTGCGCGAACGGCAGCGCCGGCTCTCCCCCGGCCTGCGGACCGGCCGGCACGGCGTTCGCCCGTCGGTGCCGAACCGGCCGCCCCACCGGCCGCCGGGGTGGCCGGTGGGGCGGGGTCCGCGGGGAGGCGGGAACGGGCCGGCAGGTGCTGTCAGCGCGGGTCAGCAGGCCGTCCGGTGGGGGCGTCCGGGGCGGCGGTGCCAGGGGAGGACGGTCCCGGTGAAGCACCAGTCGCCCGTCCTCGGCCAGTGGAAGAAGTCGCAGACGATGACGGACAGCGGCAGGCCGCGCTCCCGGCGCTCCCGTGCCAGCGCCAGGAGTTCGTCCTGGGTGCGGTAGCGGAGCCTCGACTGCCAGAAGCCGGACGCCCACTCCGGGAGCAGGGGCGGACGCCCGGTGACCCGCGTGTAGGTCCAGGATCTGCGCCGTGTCGGCGGCGGTCCACCGGGTGGCCTCGGCGCCCAGGTCGACGAGACCCGTGGCGGGGTCGTTCCACAGCAGTCCGTAGCCCCGGGAGGAGTGGAGGAAGGGGCCGGCCGCCACGGTGCCGGCCTCCACACCGTCACCAGGTCCGGCGACACCGTGACCGGCACGGCCGGCTGACCGTCCCCGTCCACGCCCCGGCCGACGGCGACCTCCGGCGGCCGGGGCTCCCCGCGTTCCGAGGTGCACCATGGTTTCCGCCGCCCCCGCGCGTGCCGTCCGGCGCCGCCCACCACCACGAGTACCAGCCGTACGAACGGCCGACGGAGGACCCCGACCTGATGGCGGCGGCCGGTTCACCGTCATCCGGGTCGGCGTGCGCTACCCCGCCGAGAAGCAGTAGACGGTCGTCGAGCGGAACTCCTCACCCGGGCGCAGGGCGGTGGAGGGGTACTCGGGACGGCTCGGCGAGTCCGGGAAGTGCTGCGTCTCCAGCGCGATGCCGGCGTACGCCGGGTACGGACGGCCGGAGCGGCCCGTCAGCGAGCCGTCGAAGTGGTTGCCGGTGTAGACCTGGAGGCCCGGTTCCGTCGTCAGGCACTCGACGCGCCGGCCGGTCGCCGGGTGGCTGAGCACCGCGGCCCGCCGGAAGCCGCTGCCGGCCAGCACCCAGGTGTGGTCGAAGCCGGCACCGGCCAGGCGGACCTGCCGGTCCCCCTCGGTGACCCGCTCGCCGATCACCGCCGGCTCGCGCAGGTCGAAGGGCGTGCCGGCGACGGACGCGACGGGGCCGAGCGGGATCAGTCCGCCGTCCACCGGTAGGTAACCCGCGGCCTCCACCCGCAAGCGGTGGTCGAGCACCGTACCGCCGCCCTCGCCCGCGAGGTTCAGGTAGGCGTGGTTGGTGAGGTTGACGACCGTCGGGGCGTCCGTGGTCGCCCGGTAGCCGATCCACAGCGCACCGGCCGGGTCGAGCAGGTACGTCACCTCGGCGGTGAGCGCTCCCGGGAACCCCTGGTCCCCGTCGGGGCTGTGCAGGCGCAGCCGCACTCCGGCCCGCCTCCCCTCCCGGACGGCGACGCCCTCCCACAGGCGGGTCGCGAAGCCGTCCGGGCCTCCGTGCAGGGTGTGGCCGGCGGCCTGGGTCGCCAGCCGGTGCGTCGTACCGGCCACCGGCAGGACGCCGCCGGCGATCCGGTTGGCGTAGCGCCCGACCGTCGCACCGAAGTACGCGGCATCGCCGAGGAGGTCGTCGACGCCGTCGCAGGCGAGGACGACATTGGCGAGCCGCCCGTTCCGGTCGGGCGCGTGGAGGGCCTGGAGGCGGGCGCCGAGGTCGAGCACCTCGGCCGTGACGCCCTCCGGGGAGCCGACGGTCCAGCGGGTGACGGGCCGGCCGTCGGGCAGGGCGGCGAAAACGCCCTGGGAGACGGTCAGTTCGCCCTCGGACACGAGTGCGTCACTCGACACGGGATCACTCCGATGCTCACGGGGCTGCGGGGAACGGCGACGCCCGCCGGGCGGGCGTCGCCGGTTGCCGGACCGAGGTCTCACAGCCCCTGGGACAGGCGGTGGTAGGCCTGGTTCCAGCGCAGTTCCTTGGTGAACCGACGGATGTTGGTGTCGTCGTCGATCACCAGCAGTTCGACGCCGAGCATCTCGGCGAGGTCCTCGAGCTCCTCGGTGCCGAGGGCGCCGGAGAGCACGGTGTGGTGCGGCGCGCCGGCCGTCAGCCAGGCCTCGGTGGAGGTGTGCAGGTCCGGGCGGGGCTTCCAGACGGCGCGGGCCACGGGCAGGTTGGGCAGCGGCGCCGGCGGCGCGACGACGTCCACCTCGTTGGCGACCAGCCGGAAGCGGTCACCGAGGTCGGCGAGGCCGACCACCACCGCGGGGCCGGGTTCGGCGTCGAAGACCAGCCGGACGGGGTCCTCGCGCCCACCGATGGAGAGCGGGTGGATCTCGCAGGAGGGGGTGCCGGCCGCGATGCTCGGGCAGACCTCCAGCATGTGGGCGCCGAGGATCAGCTCGCTGCCGAACTCCAGGTGGTAGGTGTAGTCCTCCATGAAGGAGGTGCCGCCGGGCAGGCCGGTGGAGGCCGCCTTGAGGGTGCGCAGCAGGGTGGCGGTCTTCCAGTCGCCCTCGCCGCCGAAGCCGTACCCGTCGGCCATCAGCCGCTGGACGGCGAGGCCGGGCAGTTGGCGCAGCCCGCCGAGGTCCTCGAAGTTGGTGGTGAAGGCCCGGAAGCCGCCCTGCTCCAGGAACCCGCGCAGGCCGAGCTCGATCCGCGCCGCGTAGCGCAGCGACTCGTGGCGCTCACCGCCGGCCCGCAGCTCGGACGCGAGGCGGTAGCCGTCCTCGTACTCCTTGACCAGGGCGGCGACGTCGCCGTCCTCCGCAGCGTCCACGGCGACGACGAGGTCGTTGACGCCGTAGGTGTTGACGGAGACGCCGAAGCGCAGCTGGGCCTCGACCTTGTCGCCCTCGGTGACGGCGACGTCGCGCATGTTGTCGCCGAAGCGGGCGAGCTTGAGGCTGCGCAGGTCGGCGCGGCCGACGGCGGCGCGGGCCCAGGCGGCGATCCGGGCCGCGACGGCCGGGTCGCTGACGTGGCCGGCGACGGTCTTGCGCGGCACGCCGAGGCGGGACTGGATGTAGCCGAACTCGCGGTCGCCGTGGGCGGCCTGGTTCAGGTTCATGAAGTCCATGTCGATGCTCTGCCAGGGCAGTTCGACGTTGGCCTGGGTGTGCAGGTGGAGCAGCGGCTTCTGCAGGGCGTCCAGGCCGGCGATCCACATCTTCGCCGGGGAGAAGGTGTGCATCCAGGCGATCAGGCCGATGCAGTCGTCGGCGGAGTTGGCTTCCAGACAGATCCGCCGGATCGCCGCGGCGTCGGTGAGGACGGGCTTCCAGACGATCTCGACCGGGACACCGGCGTCGCCGTCCAGGGTCTCGGCGATCCGCCGGGACTGCTCGGCGACCTGGCGCAGCGTGTCGTCGCCGTAGAGCCCTTGGCTGCCGGTCAGGAACCAGACCTGGCGGCCCTCCAGTGGCTTCTTCATGGGGTGGCTCCTCATCCGGCCTGGGGCTGGCCGTAGACGTTCTGGTAGCGGAAGTTGAGGCTGTCGATGTCGGCCTGCGCGATCGGCAGGGGCTCGCCGAGCTGGCGGGAGAGGTGAACGGTGCGGGCGACGTCCTCGCACATCACGGCGGCCTTCACGGCGGCCCTGGCGTCCTTGCCGATGGTGAAGACGCCGTGGTTCTGCATCAGCACGGCGGGTGAGCGGTGGCCCTTGAGGGTGTCCACGATGCCCCGGCCGATCGAGTCGTCGCCGATCAGCGCGAACGGGCCGACGGGGATCTCGGCGCCGAACTCGTCGGCCATCGCGGTCAGGACGCAGGGGACCGCCTCGCCGCGGGCCGCCCAGGCGCAGGCGTAGGTGGAGTGGGTGTGGACCACCCCGCCGACCTCGGGCAGGTGGCGGTAGACGTAGGCGTGCGCGGCGGTGTCCGAGGACGGCGCGTGGGCTCCCTCGACGACGTTGCCGTCCAGGTCGCAGACGATCATGTTCTGCGGCGACAGGTCGTCGTAGGAGACGCCGCTGGGCTTGATGACCAGCAGGTCCGCTCCGGGGACGCGGGCGGAGACGTTGCCGGCGGTCCAGACCACCAGGTTGTAGCGGACCAGTTCCTGGTGCAGGTCGCTGACCTGGCGGCGGACGGCGTCGATGGTCGCGGTCGCGTTCACAGGGCCTCGCTCGGTGTGGTGAGGGCGGCGTTGCGGATGTCCCGCAGACGGTGCAGGAGCTTGTCGGCCCCGAGACCGAAGTGGTCGTGCAGGGCGCGGTACTCGGCGAAGAGCCGGTCGTAGGCGTCCGCGTCGGCCGGATCGGGCCGGTACGCGCCCCGCCGCACCCGGCCCATGGCCTCGGCCGCGCTCCGTACGTCCGGGTACGCCCCGGCGGCGACCGCGGCGTGGATCGCGGATCCGAGCGCGGGGCCCTGCTCCGACTCGGCGACCGATACCGGGCGGCGCAGCACGTCGGCGTGGATCTGCATCAGCAGGGTGTTCTTCTTGAGGCCGCCGGTGACGATGAACTCGGTGACGGGGACCCCGCCCTGCTCCAGGGCCTCGACGATGACGCGGGTTCCGAAGGCGGTGGCTTCCAGCAGGGCCCGGTAGATCTCCTCGGGGCGGGTGGCCAGGGTGAGCCCGACGATCACGCCGGACAGGTGGTGGTCCACCAGCGTGGAGCGGTTGCCGTTCATCCAGTCGAGCGCCACCAGTCCGTGCGCGCCGACGGGTTGGGCGGCGGCCTTGCGGGTGAGCAGCCGGTGCAGGTCCTCGCCGCCGGCCTCGGCTTCGGCCAGGTAGTCCGCGGGGACGCCCTGGCGCAGCCACCAGGCGAAGATGTCGCCGACGGCGCTCTGTCCTGCCTCGTAGCCGTAGGAGCCGGCGACGATGCCGCCATCGACCACGCCGCAGATGCCGGGGACGTCGGCGAGCGCCGCGCCGTTGACGACGTGGCAGGTGGACGTGCCCATGATGGCGAGGAGTCGGCCGTTGTCGACGGCGCGGGCGGCCGGTGCCGCGACGTGCGCGTCGACGTTGCCGGCGGCGACCGCGATCCCCTCGGGCAGGCCGGTCCACCGTGCCGCCTGCGCGGTGAGCGAGCCGACCCGGGAGCCGAGCGGGGAGAGCGGGTGCTCCAGGCGGGTGCGGGCGAAGTCGGCGAACCCGGGGTGGAGCGCGGCGAGGTAGTCCTCGCTCGGATAGCTCCCGTCCTGGTGGATGCCCTTGTACCCGGCGGTGCAGGTGTTGCGGCTCTCGGCCCCGGTGAGCTGCCAGACGATCCAGTCGGCGGCCTCGATCCAGCGCTCGGTCGCGGTGTAGACGGCCGGGTCCTCCTCCAGGACCTGGAGGGCCTTGGCGTACTGCCACTCCGCGGAGATCCTCCCGCCGTAGCGGGAGATCCACTTCTCCCCCCGGGCGTGGGCCAGGGAGTTGATGCGGTCCGCCTGGGCCTGGGCGGCGTGGTGCTTCCAGAGCTTGGGCCAGGCGTGCGGGCGGGACGCCCAGTCGGCCGTCTCGGCCAGCGGGGTGCCGTCGCGGAGCACGGGCAGCACGGTGCAGGCCGTGAAGTCGGTGGCGATCCCGATGACGTGCGCGGGATCGACGCCGGCGGCGGCGAGTGCCGCCGGGACGGCGGTCTGCAGCACCTCGCGCCAGTCACCGGGGTGCTGCAGCGCCCAGTCGGGCGGCAAGGGCTGTCCCGTGCCCGGCAGTTCGCGCTCGATGACGGCGTGCGGGTACTCGTGGACGGCGGTGGCGACCTCCTCGCCGTCGCGCACGCGGACCACCACGGCGCGGCCGGAGAGGGTACCGAAGTCGATCCCGACGACGTATCTCTCCGGGTCGGGGACAGCGGGATTCACGGTCACGTCGTCATCCTTCGTACGGGGGCCGGGCACTGGGGCGACACACCTGTGGTGTCGCCTGTCGCCGGTGGGTCCGCGGCCGGGGCAGGGGGCAGCTCACCGGCGACAGGCTCCGTTCCGCGGCCTCCCCCTCAGGAGGGGCGGAACGATGGACCACCGGCCGGCGCCCAGAAGCGGGAAACGGGGGCGCTCGGCCGGTGGAGTGGGCGGGCGTTTCACTCGTGTTAACGCTCACAGAAATTGTGAGCGTTAACATTCAACGTGTCAAGGGACCTACCCTCGCCCGACGTCCGTCCGCCCGGGCGGTCGACGCGGCGCGCGGCGCCGGCGGTTCAACGGCGGACGACCGGGCCCACGCTGCGGCGCAGCACCAGCTCGGGCTGGATCCGCACGTGGCTCGGCGCGGACCTCGCATCGCCCTCCAGCTCCCCCAGCAGCAGCTCCAGCGCCCGCCTGCCGAGTTCGCCGAAGTCCTGCCGCACGGTGGTCAGCGGCGGGATGAAGTAGGCGGCCTCCGGGATGTCGTCGAAGCCGACCACACTGATCTCCTCGGGCACCGCCCGGCCGCCCTCGTTCAGGGCCCGCAGCAGACCGAGGGCCATGTGGTCGTTGGCGCAGAAGACGGCCGTGACGTCGGGCAGTCCCGCGATCCGCAACCCGGCCTGGTAGCCCGAGCGGGCACTCCAGTCACCCCGCTCGACCTCCGGCACGGGGGCCCCGGCCGCCTGCAGCGTGCTGCGCCAGCCCTCCTCGCGGTCCTGGCTCTCCAGCCAGTTGGCCGGCCCGGCCACGTGGTGCACGGTGCGGTGGCCCAGGTCGAGCAGGTGCCCGGTGGCCTGGCCGGCACCGAAGCGGTTTCCCACCGACACCATCGGCACCTGGGTCTGGTTGCCCGAGCCGACCGCGACGACCGGCACCGAGCTGGAGAGCCGGGCCACGGCACTGACCGCGGAGGTCTGCGGCGCGATCACCACGACGCCCTCCACCCCCCGGTCGCGCAGCCGGTCGACCGCCTCCTGGACCGACCGGCCGTCGAGGGAGCGCAGGCTGGTGACGCTCACGAAGTACCCGGCGCTGCGGGCGGCCTGCTCGATGCCGTCCAGCATCGAGGCCGGTCCGTACAGCGTCGATTCGAAGCTGACCACACCGAGGGTCTGCGAGCGGCGGGTGACCAGGGCGCGGGCGGCGGAGTTGGGCCGGTAGTCCAGTTCGCGGATGGCGGCCAGCACGCGCTCCCGGGTGTCCGGCCGCACGTGCGGGGCGCCGTTGAGCACCCGGGACACCGTCTGGTGGGACACACCCGCCAGTTTCGCCACGTCCGCCATCACGGGCTGGCGCTGTTCCGTCCCGGCACTCTCGGTTCCCACGGGCTCTCCCCTCCTCGGCTGCCGCCCACAGTACGCGACCAGGCCCGGGGCGTTCCGTCACCCTCGGTCGAAGGACGCGGCACTCTTCGCGCCGGCCGCCCGGGCCGCCGGCAACCGACCGGCGCGGCAGAGCAGCGCGCACAGGGTCGCCCCCCGGACGGTGGAGGCGGCGGCTCGACGAGCACCGGCCGGACCGCCCGCGGGTGGCTCCGCCGCCCCCGATCCGCCGCCCCCGATCCGCAGCCTGCGACGCGCGCCGCCCGGGAGCCGACGCCAGATCTCGGGGACCCAACGATGCCCCGAACCCTCTTGACTCCAACAGATGTGAGCGTTAACACTCATGTAACGCCAGGCCAGGGCGGCCGCCACCCCGACGCCCCACAGCCCGAGGGACCGCTCCCGGCCGGCCTCGCCCGACCGCTCCCAGCCGCCCAGTCAGAGGACGCGCTGGGCCGGTCGCGGAACACCACTGGAGGAACTGTGCGGAAGATTTCGGCGGGCCTGGTCGCCGCGGGCCTGGTGCTCTCACTGGCGGCCTGCGGCCAGAGCGCCAACGGCGGCGGCGACGGCGCGGCCAAGGGGGACGCCAAGGGCGGTCTGGTCGGCATCGCGATGCCGACCAAGTCGTCGGAACGCTGGATCAACGACGGCACCAACATGGTCAAGGAGTTCCAGGCCAAGGGCTACAAGACCGACCTGCAGTACGGCGACAACGTGGTCGAGAACCAGGTCTCCCAGGTGGAGAACATGATCACCAAGGGCGCCAAGCTGCTGGTGATCGCCGCCATCGACGGCTCCTCCCTCACCAACGTGCTGCAGAAGGCCGCCGACGCCCACATCCCGGTGATCTCCTACGACCGCCTCATCCGCGGCACTGCGAACGTCGACTACTACGCGACCTTCGACAACTACAAGGTCGGCGTCCTCCAGGGCGGCTACATCGCCGACAAGCTCGGCCTCAAGGACGGCAAGGGCCCGTTCAACGTCGAGCTCTTCGCCGGCTCCCCCGACGACAACAACGCCACGTTCTTCTTCAACGGCGCGATGAGCGTCCTCAAGCCGTACATCGACCAGAAGAAGCTGGTCGTGCAGAGCGGCCAGACCGAGTTCAACCAGGTCGCCACGCTGCGCTGGGACGGCGGGCTCGCCCAGTCCCGGATGGACAACCTGCTCAGCAAGTCGTACACCAGCGCCCACGTCGACGCCGTGCTCTCTCCGTACGACGGCATCTCGATCGGCATCATCTCCTCCCTGAAGGGCGTCGGCTACGGCACCGCGAAGTCGCTGCCCGTCGTCACGGGCCAGGACGGCGAGCTGGCCTCGGTGAAGTCGATCATCGCGGGCGAGCAGACCCAGACGGTGTACAAGGACACCCGGCAGCTGGCCAAGGCCGCCGTCCAGATGGGCGACGCGCTGCTCACCGGCGGCAAGCCCGAGGTCAACGACACCAGCCAGTACGACAACGGCGTCAAGACCGTCCCGGCCCAGCTGCTGCAGCCGGTCAGCGTCGACAAGGACAACTACCAGAAGGTCCTGGTCGACAGCGGCCAGTACACCGCGGACCAGCTCAAGTAGTCAGCCGGGCCCTGCCGAACCGGCGGTGCGGCGCCCGGGAGACCGGCCCGCACCGCCCCGAACGATACGGACGCACAACCATGGCCGGACCCGTTCTCGAAATGCGGTCGATCAGCAAGTCGTTCCCCGGCGTGAAGGCGCTCTCCGAGGTCAACCTGAGCGTCGCCGCCGGCGAGGTGCACGCCGTCTGCGGTGAGAACGGCGCCGGCAAGTCCACCCTGATGAAGGTGCTCAGCGGCGTCCACCCGCACGGCGGCTACGAGGGCGAGATCCTCTTCGAGGGCGAGCCCTGCCGGTTCAAGGACATCCGGGCCAGCGAGCAGCGCGGCATCGTCATCATCCACCAGGAACTGGCGCTGGTGCCGTACCTGTCCATCGCCGAGAACGTCTTCCTCGGCAACGAGCACGCCTCCCGGGGCATCATCAGCTGGCAGCGCACGCTCACCCACGCCGCCGAACTGCTCCGTCAGGTCGGCCTCGCCGAGAGCCCGCACACCCGGATCGCCGACCTCGGCGTGGGCAAGCAGCAGCTGGTCGAGATCGCCAAGGCGCTGGCCAAGAAGGTCAAGCTGCTCATCCTTGACGAGCCGACGGCCGCGCTGAACGACGAGGACAGCCGCAAGCTGCTCGACCTGATCGTCGAACTCAAGGCGCAGGGCATCTCCTGCATCATCATCTCGCACAAGCTGAACGAGATCGCCCGGGTCGCGGACTCCGTGACCATCCTGCGCGACGGGCGCACCATCGAGACCATCGCGATCGGCCCCGAGGGCATCTCCGAGGAGCGGATCATCCGCGGCATGGTCGGCCGGGACCTGGAGCACCGCTACCCGGAGCGCACCCCCGACATCGGCGAGGTCGCGTTCGAGGTCGAGGACTGGAGCGTGCGGCACCCGATCGACCAGCAGCGCATGGTGGTGGACGGCGCCTCGCTGAGCGTGCGGCGCGGTGAGATCGTGGGCATCGCCGGCCTGATGGGCGCCGGCCGCACGGAGCTGGCCATGAGCGTCTTCGGCCGCTCGTACGGGCGGTGGGCGGCCGGGCGGGTCCGGCTGCACGGGCGGGAGATCCGCACCCGGACCGTCCCCGAGGCGATCGGGCACGGCATCGCCTACGTCACCGAGGACCGCAAGCAGCTGGGCCTCAACCTCATCGACGACATCAGCCGCAACATCTCGCTGAGCGCGCTCGGCAGGGTCGCCCGCCACGGCCGCGTCGACCGGCACGAGGAGGCCAGGGTCGCCGAGTCCTTCCGCCGCACCATGAACATCAAGGCCCCGACGGTGTTCACCAGGACCGGCACGCTCAGCGGCGGCAACCAGCAGAAGGTCGTCCTCAGCAAGTGGATCTTCGCCGAGCCCGAGGTGCTGATCCTCGACGAGCCCACCCGTGGCATCGACATCGGCGCGAAGGCGGAGATCTACGCCGTCATCGCCGACCTCGCCGCCCAGGGCAAGGCGGTGCTCGTCATCTCGTCCGAACTCCCCGAACTCCTGGGCCTGTGCGACCGGATCTACACCATGGCCGAAGGCCGGATCACCGGCGAGGTCGCCCGAGCCGACGCCACCCAGGAATCCCTCATGCGGCTCATGACCATGAGCGCCGCCTCCAGCAACGAGCAGGTGTAAGGCATGGCCCAGACCGAGATCATCCCGGATTCGTCCCCGAAGGCACCGCAGACCGGTCCGAGCCCCTCCGTCGGCTCCGTCCTGGCCCGCGCGCTGCAGGGCAACGTGCGCCAGTACGGCATGCTGGTCGCGCTCGCGCTGATCGTGCTGCTGTTCCAGATCTGGACGGACGGCATCCTGCTCCAGCCGCTCAACATCACCAACCTGATCCAGCAGAACGGCTACATCCTGATCCTGGCGATCGGGATGATGATCGTCATCATCGCCGGGCACATCGACCTCTCGGTCGGCTCCCTGGCCGCCTTCGTCGGGGCCGCCGCCGCGGTGATGATGGTCAAGCACCAGGTGCCCTGGCCCGTGGCGATGCTGGTCGCCCTGGTGATCGGGGCCCTCGCCGGCGCCTGGCAGGGCTTCTGGATCGCCTACCTGGGGATCCCCTCGTTCATCGTCACCCTGGCGGGCATGCTGCTGTTCCGCGGCGGCACCCAGATCATCCTGCAGGGCCAGTCGGTGGCACCGTTCCCGAAGGGCTTCCAGAGCATCAGCAGCGGCTTCCTGCCCGAGGTCGGCCCGCACACCGACTACCACAACCTCACCCTGCTGCTGGGCCTCGCGGTGCTGGCCGTCGCGATCCTCCAGGAGGTGCGCGGGCGGCGGCAGACCACCTCGTTCGGGCTGGAGCCGCTCCCGCTCGGACTGTTCCTGGCGAAGCTCGGCGTGATCACCGCGGCCGTGGCCGCCTTCACCCTGCTGCTGGCCAGCTACCACGGCGTGCCGATCGTGCTGCTGATCCTCGGCGCGCTGCTGGTCGGCTTCGGCTACCTGATGCGCAACTCGATCATCGGCCGGCACACCTACGCCATCGGCGGCAACGAGGCGGCGGCGAAGCTCTCCGGGGTGAAGAGCAAGCGGGTCGTCTTCCTCGCCTTCACCACCATGGGCGTCCTCGCGGCGCTCGCCGGCCTGGTCTTCGCGGCGCGCCTCAACGCCGGCACTCCGCAGGCCGGCATCAACTTCGAGCTGGAGGCCATCGCCGCCGCGTTCATCGGCGGCGCCTCCGCCAGCGGCGGCGTGGGCACCGTCCTCGGCGCGATCATCGGCGGGCTCGTGCTCGGCGTGCTGAACAACGGCATGTCGCTGGTCGGCGTCGGCACCGACTACCAGCAGGTCATCAAGGGTCTGGTGCTGCTCGCGGCCGTCGGTTTCGACGTCTACAACAAGCGCCGGGCCGGCTCCTGACCGACCGCTCGACGGGGACGGGCCGCGGTGCGCACGCACCGCGGCCCGTCCTGTTCCCCGTGCCGACGCCCGAGGGGGCGCCCTCCGGCGGGCCCCCGCAGAGGGGTTCGGCGGGCCGCCGGCACCGGGGCGGGCACGTCCGGCGCGGGCCCGTGCCGAGATTCCTTCCGGCGGGCGGCAACCTCCCGCGCACCGGCGGCAACCGACAGACGACACCGAGGGCGGAGCACCCCCCGGTCCGTCCCCCTCACACCGCCGACCGCCGCCGCGCCGCCGCCCGACCGGGCCGGGTCGCCCCGGCGGGGCCGAAGCAAGGAGTAGCCCCCCATGAACGAGACGGATCCCACGGCGACCGGTCGCGGCCGGCGTTCCCGCGGGCGCCACCGCCGGCGCTGGACGACGCTGGGCCTGGCACTGGGCGTGCCCGGCGTGCTCGGCCCGTACCTGCTCTTCGTGCAGGCCGACTCCAACGCGGCGTCGGTGGATCCCGACGCGTACTACTCGCTGGTGTCCGTCCGCAGCGACAAGGCCCTGGACGTGCCCGGTGCGGACGCGGCCGACGGTGCCCGGGCCCGGCAGATGAACCGCGCCGCCGGGGCCGCGAGCCAGCAGTGGAGGCTCCGGCTGGTGGGGGACGGCTACTACGAGCTGGAGAACCGCGGCACCCACAAGGTCCTCGGAGTGCACGACGGCTCCTCCCGGCCCGTGGCCGCCGTCGAGCAACAGAGCGACCGCGCCGCCGCCTCCCAGCAGTGGCGGATGCAGGACGTCGGCGACGGCGCGGTGAAGTTCGTCTCCCGTGGCAGCGGCCTGGTGCTGGACGTCTGCGGCGGAGGCGCGGAGGAGGGCGTACCGCTCATCCAGTACGGCGACACCGGCGGCGCCAATCAGCGGTGGAAGCTGGTCAAGGTGTCCGGCGCGGGCGGGTACACCTGGCACAACGCACAGATCGTCGGCGGCGGCTTCGTCACCGGACTGGTCTTCAACCCCGCCCGCAAGGACCTGCTGTACGCCCGGACCGACATCGGCGGCGCGTACCGCTGGGACGCCGCCGCCGGGCGGTGGACCTCGCTGACCGACTGGATCGGCGGCGCCGACTGGAACCTGCTCGGGATCGAGAGCCTGGCCACCGACCCGGTCGACCCGGACCGGCTCTACCTGGCCAGCGGCACCTACACCAACGACTGGGCGGGCAACGGCGCGATCCTCCGCTCCACCGACCAGGGCCGGACGTTCCAACGCACCGACCTGCCCTTCAAACTGGGCGGCAACGAGGACGGCCGGTCCATGGGCGAGCGGCTGGTGGTCGACCCCTCCGACCACCGCACGCTCTACCTGGGCACCCGCAAGAACGGCCTCTGGCGCAGCACCGACTACGGCGTGACCTGGAGCCAGGTCGGCGCCTTCCCCGTCAAGGACGGCGCGAGCAGCGGCGTCGGCCTGTCCTTCGTGACCTTCGGCCCCTCCGGCAGCAGGACGGTCTACGTCGGGGTCGCCGACAGGTCGACCTCCCTGTACCGCTCCACCGACGGCGGCGCCACCTGGCAGGCCGTCCCCGGCCAGCCGGCCGGCCAGCTGCCGCAGCACGGCGTGCTGTCCGGCGACGGCTCGTTCTACCTGACGTACACCGACGCGCCCGGCCCGAACGGGGTGACGGCCGGCTCGGTGTGGAAGTACACGCCGTCCACCGGGGCCTGGAAGAACGTCTCGCCGTCCAGCGGTCGTTACGGCTTCGCCGGCCTCGCGGTCGACCCGCAGCACCCGGCCACGGTGATGGTCACCACCATGGACCGCTGGTGGCCCTCCGACGAGCTGTACCGCTCGACCGACGGCGGTGCCACCTGGAAGGCCCTCGGGGCGACCTCGGAACGCGACAGCTCCGCGGCGCCCTACGTGGGCACCGGCATCGGGCACTGGATGGGCGCGCTCGCCATAGACCCGTACGACTCCGGGCACGTGCTCTACGGCACCGGCTCCGGCATGTGGGGCAGCAGCGACGTGACGGCGGCGGACAGCGGGCGTCCGACGCACTGGACCGTCCCGGCCAGGGGGCTGGAGGAGACCGCGACGCTCGGCCTCGTCAAGCCGCCCGGCCTCCCGCTGATCAGCGCGCTCGGCGACGTCAGCGGATTCCGGCACGACGACCTGACCAAGGTCCCCGCCAAGGCGCTGAGCGGTCCGCTGTTCACCAACACCACGGGCATCGACTTCGCCCAGGGCAAGCCCGGGTTCATGGTGCGGGTCGGCCTCGGCAGCGCGCAGCACGGCGCCTGGTCGGCCGACGGCGGAGTCACCTGGGCTCCCTTCGCGGCCGCTCCGGTGGGCGACGCGGGCGGCGGCTCCACCGCCGTCTCGGCGGACGGCGGCACCGTGGTGTGGACCCCCGCGGGCCGGACGCCGTTCCTCTCGACCGACCGGGGCACGTCCTGGACCGCGGTCTCCGGCCTGCCCGGGGAGGCGGCCGTGGTGGCCGACCGTTCGGTGGCGAACACCTTCTACGCGCTCAACGGCGGCACCCTCTACGCCTCCACCGACGGCGGGCGGCACTTCACCGCCCGGGCCGCCGGACTGGGCGACGGCCCGCTCAAGGCCGTCCCGGGCGTCGCCGGTGACCTGTGGATCGCCGGCGGCGGCAACGGGCTGCGGCACTCCACCGACGGCGGGGCGACGTTCCGCAGGCTCGACGGCGTCGAGCAGGCGGGCGCCGTCGGTTTCGGCAAGGCGGCGCCCGGGGCGGCCTACCAGGCCCTGTACCTGAGCGGGAAGGTCAAGGGCGTCATCGGCCTGTTCCGCTCCACTGACGGCGGCTCGACGTGGGCCCGGATCAACGACGACCAGCACCAGTTCGGCGGGAGCGTCATCAACGTCGTCTCCGGCGACCCCGACGTCTACGGCCGGGTGTACCTCGGCGGCTACGGCCGCGGCGTGGTCTACGGCGACCCGTCCTGACCGGCCCGGTCCGGGGGCCGGCGGGCGGGGTCCGCACCGTCCGCCCGCCCCGGGCCGACCCCGGGACCTCCCCGGGAGAACGCCGTGCGGAAACCCGCGCCGGCGCGGCAACCTTTCCGTCCCCCGGCGCCCACTGGGCAGTGGAACGTCGAGTCGAACTACCGAATGGACGGGAATGAGGGCAACGAAGCACGCCGCCCCGCAGGCGAACCGCAGGCGCGAGCCGGCCATGGGCATTCCGTTGGCGCTGGTGGCGGTCGGGGTGCTGGCCTGCCTGGCCTTCGCGCTCCTGCCGCGCGGCGGGGGCGACGCCGGTGCGGCGGGGCCGGCCGCCGCCTCCGCCGCGGCCACCGAGCCGATCGAGCCTCCCGGCACCGGTGTCCCGGCCGATCCCACGCCCTCGACGGCACCGCCGTCGGCCTCCGAGACGGCGCCCGCCGCCACCCGCACGTCGTCGCCCTCGGCCAGTCCCGCACCGCGGCCGTCGACCCCCTCCGTCTCCGCCGCGACCGTGTCGGCGTCCGCGTCGGCCGGGGCCGCCCCGTCACCCTCGGTCGCGGCCGGTGGTCCCGGCCCCGCACCCGCCACGGCGCCCCTGGCCGGGCGGATCAGGCCCGGCGCGGACTACCAGGGCGTCGCGACCTCCTACGACGCCGCGGACGGCAACGGCGCCTGCTCGTTCGGCCCGTCCGGTGACCTCATGGTCGCGGCGATGAACCACACCGACTACGAGTCGTCCAGAGCGTGCGGTGCCGTCGTGCGCGTGCGCGCCGCCGGCGGGGCGGGCATCACGGTGCGGATCGTCAACGAGTGCCCGTTGCCCTGCGCGCCCGGCCAGCTCGATCTCAGCCACGAGGCCTTCGCCAAGCTGGCCGATCTCTCGGTCGGCCGCCTGCCGGTCACCTGGACGGTGCTGAGCCCGGCCACGGCGCCGGACACCGTGTCCATCCGGTACAAGACCGGGTCCAGCCAGTGGTGGTGCGGGATCCAGGTGATCGGCCACCGCAACCCGGTGGCGACGCTGGAGGTCCGCACCGTGGGCGGCTGGCGGCAGCTGTCCCGCACCGACGACAACTACTTCCTCTCCCCCGACGGCGGCGGGTGCGGCGGGTCGGTCAGGGTCACCGACGTCTACGGGGAACAGCTGACCGTCGACGGGATCGCGGTGAAGCCGGACGTCGTCCAGCCGACCCGGGTCCAGTTCGCCCGGCATTGAACGCGCCGCTCGCCCGCCGACCGCCGCCGCGCCCCCTCCGGGGCGGCCCCCGCTCCGCGCCGGAGACGGGCACTGCTACGCTCGCGCCCATTGTTAACGTTCACATTGCAGGGAGAGGGCGACCGGGGGAAATGCTCCTCGATGACGCGTCCGCGGAGTTCCACGACTTCTTCGAACGCCACTACTCCGAACTCGCCCGTCTCGCCCACCTCCTGACCGGCGAGGCGGACGCGGCCGACGACCTCGCCGCGGACGCCCTGATCGCGCTGTGGCAACGCTGGGACCGGCTCCGCGCGGCCGACCACCCCCTCGCCTACGCGCGCGGGGTGGTCGCCAACATGGCCCGGGCCCGGATCCGCAGCGCCATCCGCGAGCGGCGCCGGGTGCTGCTGTTCTGGTCCCGCGCACCCGAGCGAACGGACGGCCCGGACGTGGCCGCCGTGCTGGACGTCCGGACGGCGCTCGACCGGCTGCCGTTCCGCAAGCGGGCGTGCGTGGTGATGCGCCACGCCTTCGACCTGTCGGAGAAGGACACCGCCGCGGCGCTGGGCATCTCGGTCGGTACGGTGAAGAGCCAGACCTCGAAGGCGATGGCCGAGCTGGAACGCGCACTCGGCGCACGAGCGGTCGGCGAACTGGCGACAGGAAGGAGGAACGTACGGTGAACGAGCACATCACCCGGCAGCTGCGCGAAGCGGCCGAAGCCCACCGGCCCGACCGCGCACGGATCCTGGCCCGCGTCGAGCGCGGAGCGGCCGGCCCCTCCGTCCGCCACCGCGCGCCGGCGGTCATGAGGTCGTGGCCCAGAGCCGCCCTCGCCGCCCTCGCCACGGCCGGCGTCCTGGCCACCGGCGGCCTGGCCGTCGCCGGCATCGTCCGGACACCGCTGCAGCCGGACACCGTCACCACCACCCCGGCCGGCCCGCTCCCGACTGCGACCGCGACCCCGTCCCCGACGGTCACCCCTTCGCCGACCCCGGCAGCCCCGGGCACCGTCACCCCGCCCCCCGTACCCGCCCCGGCCACCACCCCGGGCAGTCCGCGCCCCACCCCCTCGGCCAGCAGCCACCCCGTGAACGGTGCGCTGTGGTCGGAGGGATCGGTCGACTCCCACAGCACGGTGTACTGGGCCCAGCAGGACCTCGTCCTCAGGACCACCCAGCCGCTCACCTCGCTCACCGTCGAGCTACGGATCGCCCAGACCGGCGAGGTCCGGGACACCGGGAACTGGCGGACGCTTCCGAGCGAGGACTTCACGGTCACCGTCCAGGAGTCCGGCGGCGTGCTGTTCTACCGCTGGGTGCTGAAGCCGGGCCGCACGGTTCCGGTCGGGCAGCACGAGTTCGCCGGCCAGTTCAACCACGCCACCGGCGTGCGCAGCGCCGCCAACGACGGCTACCGGGTCGACGCCCAGTCGGCCGGCGGCCCCGCCTCGGTCTGGGGAGGGTTCGGCCCGGCGCGCTGAGGCCCGCCCGGTGTGCCGGCCCCACGGGGTCGGCGGGCGGGGTGGCGTCACTCCGTGAGGGCCGCACCACTCTCCCGGTCGACGAAATGTCCTCCCCGGCCCGGCAACCTTTCCCCCCAGGGCGGCAACTGACGGGTAACCAGGGCCGCACCAAGGCCCGCCCGCTCAGAAGGACAAGCCCTTGCCAGACCAGAACCGCTCCCATCGCCGCCGTCCGGCAACCCGCCGTCTGATCGCGGCCGCCGTGGTGCTCGCCGCCGCGGGTACCGCCGTACCGCTGATCGCCCAGGCCGCACGGACGCCGAACGCCGGCAAGCCCACCGCGCTGGGCCCGGCGGCGGCCGCTAGCGGCCGCTACTTCGGTACGGCCGTCGCCGCCGGGAGGCTCGGCGACTCGACGTACTCCACCGTTCTCGACCGGGAATTCACCATGGTCACCCCGGAGAACGAGATGAAGTGGGACACCGTCGAGCCCTCGCGCGGATCGTTCGACTTCGCCCCCGCCGACGCGATCGTCGGCCATGCCTCCGGGCACGGCCAGCGCATGCGCGGCCACACCCTGGTCTGGCACTCCCAGCTGCCCGACTGGGTCTCCTCCATCACCGACGCCAACACCCTGCGCGGTGTGATGAACAACCACATCACCCAGGAGATGGCCCACTACAAGGGCAGGATCTACGCCTGGGACGTGGTGAACGAGGCGTTCGCCGACGGCGGGAGCGGCCAGCACCGCCCCTCGGTGTTCCAGAACGTGCTCGGCAACGGCTTCATCGAGGAGGCCTTCCGCACCGCCAGGAACGCCGACCTCGCGGCCAAGCTCTGCTACAACGACTACAGCATCGAGAACCGGTCGGACGCCAAGACCCAGGGCGTCTACGCCATGGTCAAGGACTTCAAGTCCCGCGGCGTCCCCATCGACTGCGTCGGCTTCCAGAGCCACTTCGGCGCGGGCGGCCCGCCTGCGAGCTTCCGTACCACCCTGTCCGACTTCGCCGCGCTCGGCGTCGACGTCCAGATCACCGAACTGGACGTCGCCCAGGCGTCCGCCACCGCGTACCGCGACGCCGTCCAGGCCTGCCTCGACGTCCCCCGCTGCACGGGCACGACCGTGTGGGGCATCCGCGACAGGGACTCCTGGCGCACCGGCGAGAACCCGTTGCTCTTCGACGACAACGGCAACCGGAAGAGCGCCTACGGCGCGGTGCTCACCGCCCTGGGCAACGCCGGCGGCGGCACCGCGGAGGGCGGCATCACCTCCGGCACCGTCTACACGCTCGCCGCGGCGGGAGCCTCCGGTCGCGTCCTCGACGAGCCCGCGGGGTGGAACGGCAACGGCACCCCGCTCCAGGTCTGGGACGCCAGTGGCGCCACCAACCAGCAGTGGCGCGCCACCAGGAACGACGACGGCTCCTACACCTTCACCAACATCGCCAGCGGACGGGTCCTGGACGAACCCGGCGGCCGGACCGGCAACGGGACGCGGATGCAGGTCTGGGACTCCACCGGCGGCGCCAACCAGCGTTGGAAGGCCGCGCGAAACGGCGACGGCTCGTACACGCTCACCAACGCCGCGAGCGGCCGGGCCCTGGAGACCCCCGGCAACCAGACCGCCAACGGCACCGCCGTCCAGATCTGGGACTCCTGGGGCGCTGCCAACCAGCACTGGAACCTGAAGCCGTCCGGGTCGTCGACGCCGGCGCCGACGGGCGGCTCGTGCGCGCTGCCGTCGACGTACCGGTGGTCGTCCACGAGCGCGCTCGCACAACCGGCGAACGGCTGGGGAGCACTCAAGGACTTCACCGACGTCGTCTACAACGGCAAACACCTCGTCTACGCGTCGAACGTGTCAGGATCCTCCTACGGCTCCATGGCGTTCACCCCGTTCACCAACTGGTCCGACATGGCCACCGCCCACCAGACCGCAATGAACCAGAACGCCGTCGCCCCCACCCTCTTCTACTTCGCCCCCAAGAAGACCTGGGTCCTCGCCTACCAATGGGGCCAATGGCCCTTCATCTACCGCACCTCCAACGACCCCACCAACCCCAACGGCTGGTCCGCCCCCCAACCACTGTTCACCGGCGGCATCCCCGGCGCCGCCCCGATCGACCAGACCCTCATCGCCGACGACCAGAACATGTACCTCTTCTTCGCCGGCGACAACGGCAGCATCTACCGCGCGAGCATGCCCATCGACAACTTCCCCGGCAACTTCGGCTCCTCCTACACCACCGTCATGACCGACACCGTCAAGAACCTCTTCGAAGCACCCCAGGTCTACAAGGTCAAGGACCGGAACCAGTACCTCATGATCGTCGAAGCCCGCGGCACCGACGAACACCGCTACTTCCGCTCCTTCACCACCACCAGCCTCAACGGCACCTGGACCCCCCAAGCCGCCACCGAGAACAACCCCTTCGCCGGCAAAGCCAACAGCGGCGCCACCTGGACCAACGACATCAGCCACGGCGACCTCGTCCGCAACAACCCCGACCAGACCATGACCATCGACCCCTGCAACCTCCAACTCCTCTACCAGGGCAAAGCCCCCAACGCCACCGGCCCCTACGACCAACTCCCCTGGCGCCCCGCCCTCCTCACCCTCCAACACTGACCCACCCCGAACCCCACACCCCACCACCGACGGAACCCACTCGGCCGCCGGGGGCACCCGCACCCTCACGCGGACACCCCGGCGGCCACACCCCGACCGTCACGACGACCGGTCCAGCGGGCCCCGCCGGCACGGGGCGGCTGCCCGCGCCGGTCTCTCAGACCACGGCCACGCCGCTGCCGGCGATCACCTCGGGCCGCAGCAGGGCCGCGAGCCGCTCCGCCGGGAGCAGGCCGCGCTCCAGCACGAGTTCGGCCACACCCCGGCCGCTGGCGAGGGCCTCCTTGGCGATGTCGGTGGCGGCCGTGTACCCGATGTACGGGTTCAGGGCGGTCACCAGCCCGATGGAGTTCTCGACGGTCGCGCGCAGCACCTCGGTGTTGGCGGTGATGCCGGAGACGCACCGCTCGGCGAGGGTGAGGCATGCGGCGCGCAGATGGGTGATCGACTCCGACAGCGAGTGCAGGATGATCGGCTCGAAGGCGTTGAGCTGCAGCTGCCCCGCCTCGGCGGCCATGGTGATCGCGACGTCGTTGCCGATCACCTCGAAGGCGACCTGGTTGACCACTTCCGGGATCACCGGGTTGACCTTGCCCGGCATGATGCTCGAACCGGCCTGCACCGGCGGCAGGTTGATCTCGCCGAGGCCGGCGCGCGGCCCGGAGGACAGCAGCCGCAGGTCGTTGCACGTCTTGGACAGCTTGACGGCGATGCGCTTGAGCACGCCGGACATCTGGACGAACGCGCCGCAGTCCTGGGTGGCCTCGACCAGGTTGGCCGCGGTGACCAGGGGCAGCCCGGTGATGCCGGCGAGGTGGCGCCGCGCGGCTTCGGCGTACCCGGTGGGAGCGTTGAGGCCGGTGCCGATCGCGGTGGCGCCGAGGTTGATCTCGTGGATCAACCGGACGGCTTCCGCGAGCCGGCTGCGGTCCTCGTCGAGCATGACGGCGAAGGCGGAGAACTCCTGGCCGAGCGTCATCGGCACGGCGTCCTGCAGCTGGGTGCGGCCCATCTTCAGGACGTCGCGGAACTCGACGGCCTTGTGGGCGAAGGCGTCCTGGAGGACGGCCATCGCGTCGAGCAGGCCCCGCACGGCGAAGACCGTCGCGACCCGGACGGCGGTCGGGTAGACGTCGTTGGTGGACTGGCCGAGGTTGACGTGCTCGTTGGGGTGCAGGTGGCGGTACTCGCCCCTGGCGTGTCCCAGGAGCTCCAGCGCCCGGTTGGCGAGGACCTCGTTGGCGTTCATGTTGGTCGAGGTGCCGGCGCCGCCCTGGATGACGTCCACGACGAACTGGTCGTGCAGCTTGCCGCCGCGGATCTCGCGGCAGGCGGTGGCGATCGCGGCGGCCTTCGTGGGTTCCAGCAGGCCGAGTTCCTCGTTGGCGAGGGCGGCGGCCTCCTTCACGGCGGCCAGCGCGTCGATCAGGTGCGGGTAGGCGGAGATGGGCGTGCCCGTGATGGGGAAGTTCTCGGTGGCGCGCAGGGTGTGGACGCCCCAGTAGGCGTCGGCGGGGACGTCCCGGTCCCCGAGCAGGTCGTGTTCGCTACGGGTGGCGGCGGTCATGGCTGGGCGGGTCCTCTTCTGGCAGTGGTGGGTCGGGTCACGGGCGCGCGAGCAGGGCGGACGGGTCCAGCGCGGTCACCGGCCGCACGCCGCCGACGGGCCGGCCGCCGCCGGTCGCCGGCTCCCCCGCGAATGCGCTGAGCAGCCGCGGGTCGACGCCCGCCAGCGCCAGGGCGGCCGCCGCCACCGGGACACGCGCCCGGTTCGCCCCGTCGGCGATCTTCAGGGCGACGGCGCGGCCGTCCGGCAGCGCGGCGATCTGGACGCCCTCGAAACCGTCCTTGGCGAGCAGCCCCGGTACCGCGCGCATCAGCCGGGCCACGTCCCGCCCCGCACCGGAGGCCATCTCGGGGTGTTCGCGCAACGCGGCCGCCACCCGGAACTCGGGGGTCCCGGGTGCGCCGGTGGCGATGCGCGCGGCGGCGCGGGCCAGTCCGTGCAGGGAGACGGCGAACAGGGGGGTGCCGCAGCCGTCCAGGGTGGCGTGCGCGATGCGCTGGCCGGTGAGGTCCTCCACGGTGTCCGCGATCATCCGTTGGAGCGGGTGCCCGGGGGCGTCGTAGTCCTGCAGAGGCCAGCCGTTGAGCCGGCACAGGTGGAGCATCGCGGCGTGCTTGCCGGAGCAGTTCTGGGCGATGCGGGAGGGCGGGCGGTCCTCCCGGATCCAGGTGTCGCGCACGGCCGGGTCGTACGGCAGGTCGGGGACGTTGCGAAGGTCGTCCTCGGTGAGACCGGCGAGCGTCAGGATCCGCCGGGCGGCCGCGAGGTGGCGTTCCTCGCCGGAATGGCTGCCCATCGCGACGGCGAGCAGTTCACCGTCGAGCGGCAGTCCCGCCCGGACCATGGCGACGGCCTGGACGGGCTTGAGGGCCGATCGCGGGAAGCACGCGGCCTCCGCGTCGCCGAGCTGGAACCGGACCTCGCCGTCGCCGCCGAGGACGACGACGGAGCCGTGGTGGGTGCTCTCGACCACACCGCCTCGGGTGACGTGGGCGAGGGGGACGTGGCGGGGCTCGCGGATCGCGGGCGCGTCCGCGAGAAGGCTGGTGAGCATGGTTGCCTCGATCGTGATGGCTTGGGGCTGCTGACCTGGGTGCCTGACGGCGGTGGCCCGGGCGGAGGCGCGGTGGGCCCGCGGATCCCCCGGGCCACCCGGGTTCAGTCGTCGGTTCCGGCCGCGACGCGCGCGATGCGCCCGCGGACCGCGTACCAGCCGGCGACGAGGACGGCGGCGATGAGCGGTACGCACAGCACGGTGGTGCGTCCGGCGCCGCCGTCGGCGTACATGAGGACCAGGACGGTGACGAGGAAGGCCAGCGTCACGAGTTCGGTCCAGGGCGAGCCGGGCAGCCGGTACTCGGGCCTGGTCAGTTCGCCGGACGTGGTCTTCCGCCAGAACAGGAGGTGGCAGAGCATGATCATGCCCCAGGTGGCGATGATGCCGATGGCCGCGAGGTTGAGCACGATCTCGAACGCGTCTGCGGGGACGACGAAGTTGAGGCCGACGCCGAGGACGCACATGCCGCTGGTGAGCAGGATGCCGCCGTAGGGCACCTGGGTGCGGCTCATCCGTGCGGTGAAGCGCGGAGCCGAGCCGTTGACGGCCATGGAGCGCAGGATGCGGCCGGTCGAGTAGAGGCCGGAGTTGAGCGAGGACATCGCCGCGGTGAGGACCACCAGGTTCATCACGCTGCCCGCCGCCGGGACACCGATGTGGGAGAGCACCGTCACGAACGGGCTCTGGCCGGAGGTGTACCGGTTCCACGGCATCAGCATCGACAGCAGCACGACCGAGCCGACGTAGAACAGGCCCACCCGCCACATGATCGAGTTGATCGCCTTCGGCATGATCTTCTCGGGGTTCTCGGTCTCCCCTGCCGTCACGCCGACCAGTTCGACGGAGGCGTAGGCGAAGACGACGCCCTGGATGATCAGCAGCATCGGCAGCAGCCCGTTGGGGAAGATCCCTCCGTTGTCGGTGATCAGGGACGGGCCGGGCACGGCGCCGTCGACCGGGTGCTGGGTCACGAGCAGGAAGATCCCGATGCCCATGAAGACGACCAGGGCGCCGACCTTGACGATGGCGAACCAGAACTCCAGTTCGCCGAAGATCCGCACCGAGATGAGGTTCACGGTGAGCACCACGGCCAGGGCTATGAGCGCGATCACCCACTGCGGGACGTCGGAGAACAGGTGCCAGTAGTGGGTGTACGTGGCGACGGCGGTGATGTCGGCGATGCCGGTGGTCGCCCAGTTGAGGAAGTACATCCAGCCGGCGGTGTAGGCGCCCTTCTCCCCCAGGAACTCCCGGGCGTACGAGACGAAGGCACCGGAGGAGGGGCGGTACAGGACGAGCTCGCCGAGCGCCCGCACCACCAGGAACGCGAAGACGCCGCAGATGGCGTACGCGACGAACAGGGAGGGGCCGGCGTCGGCGAGCCGTCCGCCGGCGCCGAGGAACAGCCCGGTGCCGATCGCACCGCCGATGGCGATCATGTTGACGTGCCGGGCCTTCAGGGACTTGCTGTAGCCGGTGTCTCCGGCGTCGACGTGACGGGTCGTGGGGCGCTTCTCGTCTTTGAGGAACTGCTCGCTCACGCCTCGGCTCTGCCTTCTCTTGAGGTGTCCGCGCGCTGGGGGCGCACGATGTCGGTGAGGGTGGCCTCCACGCGGTGGAGGTGGTGGGACATCGCCTCGACGGCGTCGGACTCGGAACCGTCGATCAGGGCCTCGACGATCGCGCGGTGCTCGCAGTTGGACTGCTCGCGCCGACCGCCGAGTTCGTTGAGGAAGGTCGACTGACGCGCCAGTGCGTCACGGATCTCCTCGATCACCCTGCGGAACACCGGGTTGCCGGAGGCCTCGGCCACCGCCAGGTGGAACACGGTGTCCAGGGCGACCCACGCGGTGGTGTCGGTCTCCCGTTCCATCCGGTCGAGCAGGTGGGCCAGGTGGTCCAGGTCCTCGGGGCTCCGGCGCAGCGCCGCGTAGCCGGCGACCGGGATCTCGACGTGCCGGCGCACCTCCAGGAGGTCGCTGGCCGCGTAGTCGCCGAAGGTGGGGTCCTCGACCGTGTTCGCCACGACGAAGGTGCCCTTGCCGGTCTTCGAGACGGTCAGGCCCATGGCCTGCAGGGCACGGAGGGCCTCCCGCAGCACGGGTCGGCTGACCTCCAGCGTCCGGCACAGCTCCGCTTCCGAGGGGAGCTTGTCCCCCACGGCGTACTGACCGCGCTCGATGGCGCTGCGCAGGTGGCCGAACACCGCTTCCATGGCGCTGACGCGCCGCGGGGGGACCGCACCACCTGTCTGGCTGTCTGACAGGTTCACGGGCTGATCCTGGGGCTTGGAACACCACGGTGTCAAGACACCGGAGCCGTGCCGGTGACCCGGGGTGAACCCGGCCGGACCCGCACCTTCCGCTCGCCGGCGCCGCCGGGGGCGGCGGCCGGAGCCGACCGGGCCGCGGCCACCAGCGCGTGCACCACGGCCGAGTCGAAGGCCATCTCGGGATGCCACTGGACGCCGACCGCGAAGCGGTGCCGGGTGCTCTCGATCGCCTCGACGGTGCCGTCCGCCGTCCGCGCGCCCACGACCAGGCCGGCCCCGAGGGAGTCCACCGCCTGGTGGTGGTGCGTGGCGACCTGGCGGGTCCCCGGAAGGAGCGCGCCGATCCGCGTCCCGGCCACCGTGGTGACGGCGTGGGGGGCGAAGTGGCCACCGTGCAGGTTGTGCCCGTGGTGGCCCACCGTCTCGGGGAGGTGCTGGATCAGGGTGCCGCCCGCGTGCACGTTCATCAGCTGCATCCCGCGGCACACTCCGAGCACCGGCATGTCACGCGCCAGAGCCTCGGCCAGCACGGCCCGCTCCCAGCGGTCGCGTTCGCGGACCGGAGGCCCCGTGCACGGATGCGGCTGGGCTCCGTACAGCTCGGGATCCAGGTCCTCGCCGCTGGTCAGGACGATCGCGTCCAGTCGCGCCACGACGTCGGGCGCGGCCTCCGGCGCGTCCGGTGGCAGCAGGACCACCCGGCCGCCCGCCGCCTGGACGCAGCTGACGTACGCCGCGGGCAGCAGTGCCGCGGGCAACTCCCACTCCGCCCACTGGGCCTGGGCGAGGTAGGTGGTGAGGCCGATGAGTGGCTTGGGCATACCACGTCCTTTCGGGAGCGGGGGTCGACGGCCGACAGCCGTCTCCTGCGGCCCGCCCGGCGGTGGCGGCGCGGGCGGGCGGCGCAGGAGGGGGTGCACGGCCCGCAGGGCACGCGGACGCGCCCGGCAAGCGCGGGGGCGGGGGTGGGGTGGGGCGCCGGCCCGGGGGCGGAGGCTTGCGCATCCGGGCCGCGAGCAAGAATCCTGCTGCCGTTCATGCTTAAGCACAAGAAAAGACATCTTCGCGACAGATAAGTGAGCCTTAACTCCGTGCAGAGACTCGACCCCCGGCTGCTCGCCACCCTCGAAGCCGTCATCCGCCACGGCTCCTTCAACGCCGCCGCACGCGAGTTGGGATACAGCGCGCCCGCCGTCTCGCAGCAGATCGCCGAACTCGAACGCCGGGCCGGCCTCATCCTGATCGAGCGCCGCCCCGTGCGCGCCACCCCGGCCGGCACCGTCCTCCTCGACGCCGAACAGCGCGTGCGGAGCGCGCTGGCCGCGGCGTCCCTGGAACTCGACGCGATGCGCGCGGGAACGGCCGGGCGGATCAGGCTCGGGGCGTTCGCCTCCTCCGCCGCCGGCATCGTCCCCCGGGCGCTGGCGGAGCTCCACGCGGCGTATCCCGATGTCCGGGTCAGCCTCTCCCAGGTGGAGCCCGAGGCCGGCTACGGCCGGCTCAAGCGCGGAGACATGGACCTGGCCCTCAGTTACGACTACGACTTCATCCCGATGCCACCGCCCCGGACGCTGCGCCGGACGCTGGTCGCGCGTGATCCGGTCGTGGCGGTCGTCCCGGCCGACCATCCCCTCGCCCACCGGGACGTCATCGACCTCGCCGACCTCGCGTCCGAGACCTGGATCGCGGCTCCGGAGGCAGCGCTGCGCCTGGAGCTGCTCGCCCAGATGGCCAGGACACCGGGTTTCCAGGCCCGCCTCGAATACGACGGCGACGACTTCAACACCGTGCTCGGCTTCGTGGCCTCCGGTCTGTGCGTCGCCGTCATGCCGCGGCTGGCCGTCCCCCCGGACAGCACCCAGGTCGTGGCGCGCCGCCTCGCCGGCCCGGAGCTGACGCGCTTCATCTACACCGTCCGCATCGACACCCGGCACGCCCCGCGCGCCCTCCTGGCCCTGGAGGGGATGCTCGCCGCCGAGGCCCTGGACGCCCTCTCATGAGCCGGGGCGAGGCCGCGACGGGCGCGGCACCGGAAGTCGCCGGCCCGCGGGCGGGCCGGCCTCCGGGCGGCCGCTCAGCCCTGCGACAGGGTGCTCCGATCGGCGGTGAGCCGCTCACGCCACTCGGCCACGGCGCCGGCGGGCATCGCCGCGAGACGGGCGATCACCTCGTCGTCCCGCCCGTCGCTCCAGCTGAGGACGCGGGTCAGGACGGTGTTCCGGACGAGGCGGACCTCCTTGAGCAGCTCCTCCAGGCGCTTCAGCTCCTCCCCGGTGGCGGAGAGCGTGTCGTCGACGGCCGTCCTCTCCACGGCCCGCTCGTGCCGCAGGTATTCCGCCAGGCCGGTGAGGACCACGCCGTCGTCGGCCGCGGCACCGCGGAACGTCTCGGCAAGGTGGTCCAACACGCAGTCAGGGGCGTCGGCGAGACTCGCCCCCACGACCTTCGCGCCCTCCCAGCTGCACCGTCCGGCGTCGCTGGTCCGCAGCCAGAGCCCGGCCTCGACCGGATTCCGGTCGCCGCACGCGGCCGCGCGATGGGCGTACAGGGCCGCACGGTGACCGTAGAAGACGTAGCCCTCCTCGATCCGGACACCCGCCGGAGCACAGATCCGCCCCGGCACGCCGCCGTAACCGGAGTCGGGCCGGTAGGCGGCGCATCCGTCCAGCTCGGCGTCGGTAGCCGTCGCCCAGGCCGGATCGCACAGCTCCGGGTTCCGCGCGAGGAAGTCCGCCACCTCGACCCGCCATGCCGGAACCGGGCTCATCCGGGGTTCGGCCCAGATCACCGTTCCCGTGTCATCGAGCGTGAACCGGCAGGCCTGTTCGAGGTCCGTCCAGGCCGTGGCGGCCTCGGCGGACCACTCCAGTTCCTCGTCCGGACCGACCCGGTGCAGCGAGCCGATCACGCGCTGGACCAGGGGCAACACCCGTCGGACCAGCGCGTGGAGCTCCCCGGCGGTGAAGAAGCGCCAGGTGTCGGCGCCCCGGTCGTCGACCGTGCGGTGCGTGAGCGGCAGAGCGAACACCGCCGGGGAGGGCAGCGCGCCCTCGCCGACCGTGGCCCGGCGGTGCCCGGGGAGCCAGCCGGCGGCGTCCTCGCCCTGAGTCCGCCAGTCGCTGTCCCCGAACCACACGGCGCCGGCCGCGACGTCGACGGCGATCCACTGCTGGTAGCCGTTACCCGGCCCGAACCGCTCCAGGTGGTGCTCGGCCTGCCGGTCGTGCCACACGTACTCCGCCGGGGGCGGACTGAGTTGGACGGCGACGAAACCGTCCTGCGGGGTGTACCCGACGACGACGTGTGCGGTCGGTTTGCTGGACTCGGTCCCGGACATGCGGCTCCCTCCGTGCCGGACCGTGGCGGATCCGCCACTGTGCGGCACCGAGCCTGCCCTGCGCGGGCCATCCGATCAAATCCGATCACTTGTGCACGCGTCGTCCCCCGAGGGCCCGCGCACGCGCGACACGGGACGGCACCGCCGGGCGCGCGACCACGAAGGACGCCGGGCATTTCGCTCGCGGAGCTGCCGGTGAAGCGGACCTTGACGCAGCCTCGCCGGGCGCGCATCATCGACCCGTGAACCTGTCAGACAGCATGACAGGCGTGGAGCTGGCCGCCGTCGCCGGAAGCCGCACGGTCGGCCCGCGGGCACGGGACCGGACACGCCGGTGCGGGGTGCGCCCCGGGGCGGATCTGTGCTCCGGCGGGTGTCCGGATCGAGGAGGGCTACGTCTTCTACGGTCACCGTGCGGC
>NZ_JBFAZB010000035.1:0-99250 GCF_040681575.1 Kitasatospora sp. NPDC051702 | reverse complement strand
CGAGGGGGGCGCGTGCGCCCCCCTCGGACCGCCACCGACCTTTTCCGCGAACATCCACTGCGCACCCCGGCGTTGTGCCACCATGAGGACCCCTGAGGGGCAGGCCGCCGCCGATCTCGGCCGTGCCGCCCTGCGCCGAACACGTCGAGCTGGGGGCGAGAAGTGACCGGGGGCTCGAACAGACCGGACCAGGCGTGCCCGGTCTGCCACCGACCGGACGAGGAAGCCGAGTTCTGCCCGGACTGCCGGTGGCGGATCACGGGCGAGGTGTTCCTCGGCGAACCCGGACCGGACGACCTGCGCCGGGAGCAGGAGGCGCTCGCCGCGGGCCGCGCCGCCTGGGACGAACGGGCCGAGGCCCTCGCGGCCGCCGGGCCCGAACCGGGCCCCGAACCGGGCGGGGCCTGGGACCGCCTGCTCGAGGAACTCGTCGAAATCCCCGGAGCCGTCCTCTGGTTCGTCGAACTCGGCGACGAGCGGGTCGGGCTGATCAGGGCCGAGGCGGACGCCAACGGCATCCCCCTGGTCACCGAGGCCGGCGGCGCCGCCTGGACCGACCTCCTCCCGGCCTTCGCCGAGGACCCCGAGCGGCGCGCCTTCCAGCTCGCCGGCGGGATCGGCGACCTCCCGCCGGTCGACCGCACCGCCCTCGACACCGCCGTCCGACGACTGCTGACCACCCTGCTGCCCACCGGCCCGCGCCAGCGCACCGTGCTGCTCGACCAGCGCCCCGACTGGCCGCTGCTGGCCAGGGCCGCCGCCACGGCCCGCACCCTGCGCGCCCCCGACGCCGAACTCGGCCCCGCCCCCGGCGGCGTCGCCGGGGTGCGCCGGCTGCTCCGGGGCGCACCGCTGCGCCGGGACCACGCGCTGATGCTGGCCGGCGTGGACGCGATCAGCGGAGCCGTCCGGCCGGAGGCCACGCTGCTGTTCCCGGCCGGCGCCCGGCTGAGACCCGGGGAGACCGTCGCCGTGCCCGTCACCGTGTACGGCTCCATCGAGGCGGACACCCTGCTGACCCTGCCGGTGGTGACCGCCGGCCACGGCACCCGGCACGACGCCGTGTCCGCCCACGGCGTGCGCCTGCCCGCGCTGCGCGCCGCCAACCTCACCTTCGTCCTGCACGGCCCCGGCGAGGTGGAGGTGCTGCTGCCCGACGGCACCGCGGCCGAGCGGATCCGCGCCGACCTCGACACCCTGATCGAGGGTCTCCCGCGCAGCCTCGCCCGGCCGCCCCGGCTGCAACTCCTGCTCGCCGTCGAACTCTGCTACGCCACCTCCCCCGACGAGGTCGCGGCCCGCGTCCGCCACGCGCGGGAGCTCGTCACCGCCCTCGCCGACCCGGCCGCCTCCGCGGCCGGCGTGGACGTCGCCCTCGTCGGCTACTACGACCACCACATCCGCGAGAACCGCTACACGCCCCGGCCCACCCTGCTGGAGACCCTGCCGCTCGGCCCGCCGGCCGCCGCGCTCGCCGCACTCGACCGGTGGGAGCCGGTGCGCCGCGGCCAGGACACCGTCTCCGCCCTGGAGGACGCCCTGAAGGCGATCCGGCTGCAGGCGGCCACGCCGGCCTGGGCGGCCTCCGGCCGGCTCCGCCCGCAGCGCACCGTGCTCGTCCTGGGCGCCCGTCCCCCCGGCGAGCCCGCCCAGCAGGGCCGGGTGCCGGCCTGCCCGCTCGGGGTGGACTGGCGCACCGAGTTCACCGCCCTGCGCGACGCCGGCGTCCGGGTGCTGACCCGGCGCGACGGACCGGTCGGCCCCCGGCCCACCGACCGGTCCCGCCAGACGGTCTGGGACTACACCGAACTGAGCTGGTGCGCGCTCGGCGCCGACGGCGCCCTCCCGCCCGACCGGCCGCCCGCCGCCACCGCCCACGACCTGGTCCCGACCTGGCACGTCGACGGACCGCCCTGCCGGCTGGCCCTGGCCCGCTCGCTGCTCTGACCGACCGTCCCGCCGAGGAGACCGCCGATGTCCGACCACCCCACCGACCCCGTGCCCGGAAAGGGCCCGGTGCCCGACCGGGACGCCCCCGCCTGGGAGAGCCCGCGCGCCGCGGGCGCGCCCGGCCTGCGCTACGGCCCGCCCGCCCCGGCGCCGCAGCCGACCGTCGTCGACGGCCACGCCGCCGCCCACGGCGCCTTCCCCGACGGCTACCTGCCCCCGCTCGAGGTGCCGGTACCGCCCGGCCAGATCGGCCCCGACGGCCCCGGCGCCGTCCGGATCGGCCTCTGGGGGGCGCCACGCTCGGGCAAGACCACCTACCTCTCCGCGCTGCCCATCGCCGCCCTGCAGCACGCCCGGCACGGCAAGGGCCGCTGGGTCATCAGCGGCATGACCCCGGAGGCCGGCGACTTCCTCAACCGCGGGGTCCGCCTGCTCGCCGTGGACCGCGGCTTCCCCGGCGCCACCACCGGTGCGCAGGGCATGAGCTGGGCCTTCCAGGGCGAGGAGCCCCGGATGATCGGCGGCACCCGGCAGGTCGGCTTCGTCCTCGACATCCACGACGTCAGCGGCGAGTACTTCCGCCCGGAGCACCCCCAGCACGCCGCCATCGTCGACCGACTGGCGAACTCCAGCGGCCTGATCTACCTCTTCGACCCCCTGCTCGACCGCGAACGCGGCACCCAGAGCCTGGAGTTCTTCTACGCGACCCTGAACGCGATCACCAGCCGGGTCCGCGACCGGCGCGGCATGGCCGGCGGCCGGCTGCCGCACCACGTCGCGGTCTGCGTCGCCAAGTTCGACGACCCGGAGCTCTTCCGGCCCTCCGTGGACGCCCGCTGGGTCACCCAGGACGGCGTCGGCGCCAGAATCCCCCGGGTACCGGCCGAACAGGCCGCCGGCTACTTCGCCTGGATCTGCGACACCTTCCGCGGCTCGACCGCCACCCTGGTGCGCGACGCCCTGCACACCTACTTCCACCCGAACCGCATCACCTACTACGCCACCTCCGCCATCGGCTTCCGGCTCAACCCCGACGGCATCTTCGACTACCGCTTCTTCGCCAACGTCCAGGACGTCAACGGGCAGCCGCAGATCGCCACCTCGCCCAACCCGATCAACGTGCTGGAGCCGCTGGTCGACCTGGAGCGGCGGATCCGCACTCGCCGGGTCAAGCTGCGGTGACCGGAACGCAGCGGCCCGGCGCCGCCCCCGTGACCGTGCACTGGGCCGTCCTCGGCAAGTACCCCGGGCGGCCGATGGGCTACGAGATCCTCGGCACCAGCCTCGATCCGGACCGCGCCGGGCGCTACCTGTGGGGCGCCCAGACCGGCACCCCGGACGTCCGCCACCCCGAGGAGACCGGCGGCCTGCCCTGGCGGATCTTCCTCAGCGGCGTCGAGGGCGAACGGACCGCGGCCTGCGCCATGGTGGAACAGGACTGGGACCGCAGCAGCCGGGACGGCACCGGGGCGCCGATCATCACCTCCCGCCTGCTCCTGCTCGAATGGCCGCAGGCCGCGGGGGCCGGCGTCAGCTGGTCCGGCCTCGCCTCGGCCGCCGCCGGCGTGCGCTGGCCGCAGCCCGGCGACCCCCCGACCGGGCCGCCGCTGCAGCTCGGCGTCCACCCCGCCTCCGCCACCGAACTCGCCGCCGTCATCGAGGACGTGGGCTTCGACTGGGCCGCGTGCGTGGCCGCCCTGCTCACCGACGGGCACCACGTCACCCTCACCGGCGAGAGCCGCAACCTGCCCGGCCCGGAGCGGCGGGTGCGGATCGTCGACGCGATCGCCGCCCTGCTGCCCTACGGCTGCCGCAGCTGGCTCAGCGCCGCGAACTGGACCGGCGAGGCCGAGCACTGGGTCCAGCTCACCTTCGCCGAGACCGCGCGCACCGGCCGCACCGCCGTGCGCTACGGCCACCCCGCCACCCCGCCGACCGGCCACGGCGCCGCCGCCTACCTCGCCGAGCTGAAGCGCCTGCGCGCCAAGGGGCTGACGACGGCCGACCTGATCCGCCACCTGCTGGCCGCCACCACCCCGTTGCGGCGCGGCGACGGCCCCGAGATGCTGCGGGCCCTGCGCGAGCTGGACCTCGCCGAGGCCGTGCTCGCCGAGGTCCGCGAGGGCCGCGGCCGGATCGAGGACGTCGCGCGGGCCCTCGGCCTCGGCGGAGCCGCCCGGCTCGAACCCGAACACCGCCGGGAGCTCTTCCTCTTCCTCGCCCGTGCCGCCGCCCCCGTCGGCAAGACCCCGCGCGACGAACGGGCCGTCGACCTGCTGCACGCGCACCGGGCGCCGGAGCTCCCCGGGTGGCTGGCCCGGGCGGTGCTCGCCGACGCCGCCCACGGGTTCGAGCGGTGCTTCGCCTGGCTCGACCTGCTCCGCGAGCTGTACGGGCCCGGCTCGGCCGAGTTCGCGTCCATGTTCACCACCGTGATCGACCCGAGCGGGCCCGCGCCCGCCGCCGTGTCGCACTCGGCCTGGATCGCCACCGTCGTCCAACGGGCCCAGAAGGCCTACCGCGCCGAGGCCGAACCCGCCGCCCACGTCCTGGTCCGGTACCCGGAGCTCGGGCGGGCCTGGGCGCACACGACGATCGGCCACGGCGGCCCCGACCCGGACGTCCTCGTCCACCTGCTGCACGCCGCCGAGGGCGAACGGCTCCGGACCACGACCGGCTGGCTGCGCTTCACCGCCTACCTGTGCGGCATCCTCGACGAGCAGGGCCTGATGGGCCCCAACGACGCCGCGGACTTCGCCCGGGGGCTGCCCGCCACGCTCTGGCCGGCGATCCTCGAACTGGCCGTGCGGCACCACCGCCCGCTGACGCTGCTGCACCTGTGGGGCCCGTACTGGGAGGTGGCGCTCGGCCCCCGCGGCCAGGAGCTCGCCACCCTGCTGGCCCGGTACGCCGAGAGCCTGGAGGAGGACGCCGGGTCCTCGCGCGCCGTCTGCGCGGCGGACCTGGACCTGCTGCGGCTCGCCGCCTCCGACCACGAGGTCCCGCTCGGCGGGCTGGAACGGCTGCTCGCGCGGGAGCCCGTGCAGCCCGCCCCCCGCACCGGCGCCCACGGCCGCGACGCCGGCTGGGCCGGCCGCTACGCCGGACGGCTGGCGGACCGGCTGTCCAACGCCGCCTCCGACCTGCTGTGGCAGCGGGTGGTGGAACAGGTGCTCGGCAACTGGCCCGACCCGGCCCGCTCCCCGGTGCTGCGGCGGCTGGTGGAGCGCCAGGCGCGGGGCGAGGAGGCCGTGGTGAAGGCCCTGGACAAGCGGCTCCTCACCGGCGACGCGGCCTGGTTCGACCTGGACCTGCCGCCCGCGGTGGTCACCGCGCTCGAACAGCGGCCCGGCAGCCGCTGGATCGTCCTCCTGACGAGGATCCGCCACGCCGCCCGCGGCCCGGCCGACCCGGACGTCCTCGCCGCCGCCCTGGTCGAGGCCCACCACGGCAGGTTCCCCGTCGACCTCACCGCCGAGGTGGTGCCCGCCCTGGGCGGCTGGAGCGCCCGGCAGGTGGACCGCCTCGCCGCCGAACTGTGGCGCCAGGCGCAGCCCCTGGCCGAGCAGCTGTACCAGGGCATGCTGCACACCACGGCGGCCGCGCGGCTGCGCGTCGGCCTCCTCGACCACGGCCACCAGGAGCTGCGGCGCCTGGAGTACGCGCAGGAGGTGCTGGCCTACGACGGCTACCGGCCGAAGGACCCGCCCGCCGGCACGCCGCCCCAGCCCTCGCGGCCGCCCACCGACCGCCGCGGCCTCCTGCCCTGGAGGTTCCGCAGATGACCCGCAGCCCCGCCCCGACGCGCCGCCGGCCCCGCCGCTCTCCCCCGGGGTGCGCCGGATGACCCTCGCCATCGACGTCGGCACGCGGTTCGTCCGGCTGGCCCACCCGGGGCCGGACGGGCTGCCCGCGCTCGCCGACCTGCCCGGTACGGTGCCCGGCGAGGGCCTGCCCGTGCTGGTCGGCCAGGACCCGGCGCAGGTCCTGGCCGCCGCCTGCGCGGCCTTCCGGGAACGGCACGGCCCGCCCGCACAGGTCGTCCTGGTGGCGGCCGAGGCGATGCCGCCCGGCCACCTGCACCAGGTCACCGCGGCCTTCGGCGCCACCGCCCCGGTCCGCGAACTGCGGCCCGCCACCGCCGTCCTGGCGCTGCTGCGCCACCACGGACCGGCGCCGGACGGCACCTGGGCGGTCTGCGTGCTCGGCACCGCGGCCGTCGAGGTCAGCGTGTGCGTCGTCGCCCCGCGCAGCGTGGGGGTGCGGCGCTTCGTCCGGCACACCCCGGACGGCGGGCTGGGCTCGGCCTTCGACGCCGCCCTGCTGGACGCCGCCGCCCCGGACGACGGGCCCGGCGGCGCCTCCGACGGCGGCGCCGGGCTGGAGGCCCTGCGGGTGGCCCGGTCCGTGCCCGGCGCCGCCGCCCGCTGGGACCGCACCGTCGCCCGGGCCGAGCGGCAGCCGGCGCGCTACGACGACACGCCCGTCCTGTGGATCGGCACCCGGGAGGTCCCGGCCGGGGCGGCCCGGCGGGCCCTGGCCGTCCTGCGCGAGCAGGTCGGCCACGCGGCGGCCGAGTCCGGGCTGGACGACCTGCCGGTGGTCGCGGTGGGCGGCCCGGCCCGGATCCCGGCGATCCGCCGCGCGGCCGCCGGGGCCGGCCGGGAGGCCGCGCTGCCCGCCGGGACGGATCCGGCCCTGGCCGCGGTGCTGGGCGCCGCCCTGGTGGCCGCCGGCCGCGTCGACCCCGCCGACCGCTACCCGTACGAGGTCCTGCTGGGGGCCCGGCTGGTCCGCCACGGCCGGCTCGCCGCGACCGAGGTGGTGCTCTGCGGCCCGGGCCGCCTCGTCCCCGGCGGCGCGACGGTCTTCGCCGAGCGGGACGGCCGCCGGCTGGCCGTCGGGGGCGCGGGCGCGCACGCCCGGGAGGCCGAGGTCCGGGTCCGCGACGCCGCGGGCGGCCGGGCCGTCCGGGTCGGCGCCGTGACGCTGCCGGCGAGCGCGGAGGGCGAGCGGTTCCACGTCGGCATCGCGATGGCCGCGGGCGGCCGGACCCGGCTCGTGCTGCGCCCGGTGGGCGGCCACGGCGAACCGCACGAACACCCGCTCGGCGAGCTGCCGGGCGTCGTCGAGGGAGAGTCCCGGTGAAGCGATCCGCACCCCTGGCCCTGCTGGCCGCCCTCCTGCTGGCCCTGCTGCCGGCGCTCGGCGCGCGGGCCGACGCCGCGGGCGGCAACCCGACGCGCGGCGAGATCTACCGGTCACTCGGCCTGCAGCACCAGCCGGCCGACCACATCGTCCTCGTCGACACCTCCCCGTCGATGGCCCAGCAGGGCCGCTACGAGACCGTCCGGCAGACGCTGCGCACCTTCCTGTCCGGACTGACGTCCGCCGACCACGTCGCCCTCTACACCTTCGACAGCACCGTGGTGCCCCGCTACATCGGCGCCGCCGACGACCCGGCCGCCATCCTGGCCCGGCTGCCCGCCGCCCCGCCGGCGAAGGGCGACACCGACATCGGGGCGGCGCTCGACGCCGCCCTCGCCGAGCTCGAACGCGGCGACGCCCTGCCGGTCGCCTCCGTGGTGCTGATGACGGACGGCGAGAACGCTCCGCCGACCGGCACCCGCTACCCGACCGCCGGCACCACCGCCTGGACGGCCGCCTTGCACGAGCGCGCCGCCAAGCTCGCCGGCCGCACCGACCTGGTCGGCTACGCCCTCCCGCTGGCCACCGGGGCCACCGGCGCCGGGCTGCTGCGGCAGGTCGTCACGGACACCCGGGAGCTCGTCCCCGGCAGCATCCAGAACCTCGGCGCCTACCTGCAGCGGGCGGGCGACGACACCCGGCTGCGCCAGGCCCGCGCGATCCTGGCCGCCGACCTGGGCCAGGGCGTCGACGCCGCCTGGACCGGGCCCGACACCCTCGACCTCACGCACGGCGAGGTGGCCGGCGCGATCACCTTCACCTCGCACACCGGCCACCTCCCGCTCACCGTCGAGGGCCTGGGCGCCACCGTGTCCGGCGGGCGCTTCCGGGTGTCCGGCCTGCCGACGTCGCTCGCCCTGGAACCCGGCGCCGGCACCACCGTTCCGGTGCGGATCGGCGGCGGCTTCGACGACGGCCCGCTGACGCCGCGGCACGTCGCGCACGCCGACGCCGTCCTGCACCTGACCGGGGCGGTCGGCTCGCCCTGGCAGCCCGCCCTCGCCCCGGACCTCCCGCTCAAGGTGCCCGCCGCCCTGCTGCACCCGGACCTCCCGGTGCGGGTCTCCGCGCAGGTCGGCTCGGCCGCGGCGCTGCCGCTGACGGTCGGCGTGCCCCTGCTGGTCCTGCTGCTGCTCGGCCTCGCGTGGCTGCGGGTGCACCGGCCCCCGCTCGACGGCGTCCTGCTCGTCGAACCGGCCTTCGGCGGGCGGATCCCGGAGCGCATCGCGCTCTCCGGCCGCCGGGTGCGGCTGCGCCCGGCGGTGGGCGGGTCCGGGCTGGTGCGCGGCCGGCGGCGGCGCACCGGGCTCGGCTCCCGGATCGACCTCAGGATCCGCTACACCCCGGACGGCGACCCGGCCCGCGCCGGCACCGTCACCTGTGCCCCCGACGGCCGGGTGGTGGTCGCCGGGACGGCCTTCCTCTACCGGCGCAACGGGGCGCAGGGCCCGACGGCCGTCACCGAGCCGGCCGGGTGGCGGCCGTGAGCGGCACCGCTGCGCGGGTGAACGTCGCCGCCACCCGGGTCGGCACCCGGGCGCTCGGCCCGGGGCTGCGCTCGGTGGTGTGGGTGCAGGGCTGCCCCTTCCGCTGCGCCGGCTGCATGTCCGCCGAGTGGATCCCGGACCGGCCGGCCCGTCGCGTCGCCCCCGGGGACCTGGCCGCCGAGCTGCTGGCGGACGACCGGGTGACCGGACTGACGCTCTCCGGCGGTGAGCCGATGGCGCAGGCCGCCGCCCTCGCCGAGACCGTCGACCGGGCGCGCGAGCGGCGCGACGTCTCGGTGCTCTGTTTCACCGGGTACCGCCTGGAACGGCTGCGCGAGGCCCCGCCGAACCCGGGGGTGCCCCGGCTGCTCGACCGGCTGGACGTCCTGGTGGACGGGCTGTACGTGGCCGGGCGCAACGAGGGCCGCGGCCTGCGCGGCAGCGCCAACCAGCGGGTCCACCGGCTGCGCGGCCGGCCGGAGGAGGAGCCCTACGACTACGAGAACGGCCCGCGCAGCGCCGAGATCGCCGTCGAGGGTCCGGCGGCGCTGCTGGTCGGCGTCCCGCCGGAGGGCCTGCTGGCGGCCTTCGACACGGCGGTCGCGGTGGTGCGCCGGCGACTGCGGACGGCGGACGGCCGGCACGACGGGAACGACGCACGGCACGACGGGAACGGCAGGAGAGGGACGGGAGAGGGACGTGAGCGGTAGGAAGCAGATCCAGGTGGACGAGTCCCAGTGGTACCGGCTGCTGCGCAGCGCGGACGAGCTGAAGGTGGTCCGCCGGGACCTCCCCAAGCTGCTGCAGGGCGTGCGCGACCAGACCCGGGCCGACCTCGCGGGCGAGTTCGACGCGGTGCGGCGGCGGCAGGACCAGAGCGAGCAGGCCGTCCGCACGCTCAGCGCCCGCAACCGCGCGCTGGAGGAGGACACCAACCGGCGGCTGCGCGAACAGGCCGCCCGGACGCAGCAGCGGATCACCGAGACGGCCGGCCGGCTGCGGGCCGAGGCCCACGAGCAGCTCGAACGGCAGCGCCTCGCGTTCGCCGCCGAGCTCGACGGGGAACGCCGCGAGCGCCGCGCCGAGATCGCCGGACTCGCCTCCCGGGTCGAGGTGATGACGCAGGACCGGGAGCACGCCCGGGAGCTGTCGGCGGGCTGGCTGACCGACGCCGAGGCGATCGCGGCGCTCGTCGCGGACACCCTTCCGCACGAGCGCCACGCCCCCGGCGAGCTGGCCTCGCTCCGGGCCCGCCTCGACCAGGCCCGCGGCAACCACGACCTCGGCCGCTACGACGCCGCCCTGGCCGTGGCCCAGGAGAACTACCTCGGGCTCAGCGAACTGCGGGTCCGGGTCGAGCAGGCCGACCTGCACCGCCGGTCCTGGCAGGCCGAGGCCGTCCAGGCGGTGCTGCTGGTCGAGCAGCAGGTCCGGCGCAGCGCTCAGCTGCCCGTCCTCGGCCCGGACCAGCAGGAGATCCCGGACGTGGCGCTGGACGTCGACTACTGGTCCGCCGGCGGGCTGGCGGAGCTGCGCGAACGGCTCGACGCGCTGCTGGAGCGGGCCCGCGCCGAGGAGACCGCCGCCGAGGAGGCCGAACGGATCTGCCGGGAGGAGGCACCGGCCCTGGAGATGCAGCTGGCCGACACCGTCCGACGGGCGCGCCTGAGCCAGCTCGCCTCCCAGATCCGGGTCAACCTCGCCGACGAGGTGATCCAGGCGCTGGCCGAGACGGCCTTCTACAGCTACGTGGACGACGCCTTCGTCGACGCCGACGCCCGCGGGGCCCACATCACCCGGCTCCGGCACGAGAACGGCAACGAGATCGTCCTCGACATCGAGACCGCCGACCCCGCGTCCGGGCGCAACGTGATCCGGGTGATCTCCTCCGACCGCGACACCGAGTCGGAGGCCGACCAGCGCGCCCGGGCCGACGCGGTGCACCGGCTGCTCGCCGAGAACGGGCACCAGGCGCACGCCCCCGCGCCGCTGCCGCTGCCCCAGCCCGGCGCCCCCGACCTCAGGACCGACGACCCCCGCTACGACCTGACGGCGCAGCGGGAGCCCGGCCGCCGGCAGCCCGGACCGGGCGCATGACCGCAACCCCGCGCGGCGAGCGCTTCCGGGACCTGCGGCTGAGCACCGACGAGCCGTTCACCGTGCTCTACGGGCCCGGCGTCGACGACGTGTTCGTCGACCCGGACTACGGGGTGCGCGCCCTGGAGGAGACCCTGTGGGGGCTGCTCCGGTCCGAGGGATACCGGCGCATCGTCTTCTCCTCGCTCAGCCGCCCGCTGTACTTCCGCGATCCGGAGTCGCGTCGGCTGAGCCGCCCGGGCTGGGAACGGGCGGAACCGGACGGGCGGGGCGGCGCCGCCGAGAACGGGGCGGCGACCGGGAAGGGCGGGAGCACCGCGGGTGGGACCGGCGCCGCCCCCGCCACCGGCCGGATGCGCCGGCTCCGCGGCCCGCTCGGGACCGTCCGGCTGCCCACCGGACCCGGCGCCGGACCCGGCTCGGCGGACGCCGCGACCGCCCCGCAGGCCCGGCCGGCGAGCGCCGTCGCCGATCCGTTCGCCGTGATGACGCACCTGGGCCTGCTGCGCCGGCCCGAGCCCCGCACCGCCGTCGTCTACACCCAGGCCGAGGAGATCCTGCTGCACAACCAGGCCTCGCGGCAGCTGGCCGCGGCGCTGGCCGACCGGGCCCAGGACCGGCTCGGCCACAACCGGTGGATCTTCGTCTTCCGCGCGTCGACGCTCGAGGGGGTCGAACGGACCGTCGCCGACCGCCGGGTCTACCCCGCGCTCGCCGCCTTCCTGCGGGCCGAGCTCGACCACCCCGGCCGCGGCGGCGCCTTCCGGATCGGCTACCCGGACGAGGCCGAACTCGGCCGCCTCGTCCAGCACCTGCGCCTGCGGGACCGGCTGCGGATCGGCGACTGGCGGGAGCTGGCACCGCTGCTGCGCTCCTTCGCCGACCGCCCACGGCGGGCCTCCGCCTGGCGCGAGGACCTGCGCCGGCTGGCCGCCGACGGCACCCCGCTGGAGCGCCGGGCCGCCCTCGACCGCGGTCTGGTGACCTCGGTGACGACGGACGGCGAGAGCCCCTGGACCCGGCTCGACGCCATGCCCGGCCTGGCGCCGGTCAAGCGGCACCTGCGCCTGCTGGCCAACCGCATCGAAGCCGAACGGGCGCTCCCGGCGCGCCGCGACGCGGCCACCCAGCACCTGGTCTTCAGCGGCAACCCGGGCACCGGCAAGACGACGGTGGCGCGGCTGGTCGGCGAGATCTACCGCGACCTCGGCCTGCTGCGCCGCGGCCACCTGGTCGAGGCGGACGCGTCCGCCCTGGTGGCCGGGTTCGTCGGCCAGACCGCCGAACGCACCAACGCCCTGGTGGACCGGGCGCTCGACGGCGTGCTGTTCCTCGACGAGGCCTACGCGCTCCACGACCAGCGCGAGGGCTTCGGCCGGGAGGCGGTCACGGCGCTGCTGGCCAGGATGGAGAACGACCGCGGCCGACTGGTCGTGGTGCTGGCCGGGTACCCGGAACGGATGCGCGAGTTCATCGCGTCGGACCCGGGCCTCGACCGCCGGATCCGGGCGTGGATCGACTTCCCCGACTACGACCCGGCGACCCTGCACACCATCCTGCTCGGCATGCTGGCCGACCGCCGGATCCACCCGGCCCCGGAGACCGGGGAGTTGCTGTCCCAGGTCGTCACCGGCCTGCGCCGGGTCGCCGGCGAGGGGTTCGGCAACGCCGGCACGATGCGCCTGCTCGCCGACGACCTGTTCGACACCTGGGCCGGCCGGGTCCAGCGGCAGGTGCACCTGCCGCTGCTGCCGGCCGACCTGCCCGAACGCTACCGGGCGCACCTCCCCCGGCCCGTCCCCACCACCGGGGAACTGCTGGCCGAACTGGACCACCTGGTCGGCCTGCGCGACGTGCGCGAGTTCCTGACCGGGCTCACCGAACGGCTGGCGATGCGCCAGGCCCGCGGCCTGCCCGACACCACCGCCCCGCACCTGCTCTTCCTGGGCCCGCCCGGCACCGGCAAGACGACGGTGGCCCGCCTGGTCGGCCGGATCTGCCACACCCTGGGGCTGCTGCACACCGACGAGGTGGTCGAGGTGACCAGGGCCGACCTGGTGGGGCGCTACCAGGGCCACACCGCGGTGCGGACCAGGGAGGTGGTGCGCTCCGCCCTGGACAAGGTGCTGTTCATCGACGAGGCCTACAGCCTCGCCTCCGGGACGGACCAGGACGACTTCGGCCAGGAGGCGGTCGACACCCTGCTGCGCGAGATGATGGAGAACCCGGGACGGCTGGTGGTGATCGCGGCCGGCTACCCGCTGGAGATGCGGCGCTTCCTGGACGCCAACAGCGGGCTGCGCTCCCGCTTCGGCCAGACCCTGCACTTCGACCACTACCCGACCGCCGACCTGGTGGAGATCCTGCGCCGGCAGGCCGCGACGGAGCGCTACCTCCTGTCGGACGGGGCCGCGCAGCGCGCCGCCGCGTGGTTCGACGCCCAGCGCGCCGCCAGCCCGAGGGACTTCGGCAACGCCCGGGCGGTAGCCGGGCTGCTCCGGGAGATGGAGACCCGGCTGGCACGCCGGCTGGGGCCGGACGGCTGGGACGGCGCCGTCGGGGAGCCGATCACCTTCCTCGGCGAGGACGTGCCGCCGCCCCGCTGACCCCGCCGCGGGTGATCAGGCGTCGGTCCAGGGCAGGGCGGCGCGCTCCCGCCCGTCCTGCCGGTCGCGCTGATCCAGGAGGCCGGCGAGGATCCCGTCCACCCGGTGGAGCCTGGCGTCCAGCAAAGCCACCAGCGCCTCGGCCTCGGCCAGCGCCGTCCGGGCCTCCCCGGACCCGTCCGGGGCCGGGGAGGCCGGGTCGGGCCCGGCCGGGGCGAGCGCCCGCGCCAGCTCCACGTCGGCGCGGGCGTGCAGCCGCAGTGCCGCCAACTGTTCGACCCGCTGGGCGCGCAGCGCGTCCAGGCGGTCCCGCAACCCGGCCAGGCGAGCCTCGCCCTCGTCGAACCTCCGCTGTTCGACGGCCAGTTGCTCGTCCACCGCGCTCGCGCGGGCCAGCCCCTCGCGGGTCTGCGGGGCGAGCGCGGCCAACTGTTCCTCGGTCAGCCGGACCAGCCGGTCGGCGCTGGTGCGCAGGGCGTCCTCGACACCGGTGTCCTTGCCGCGCAGCACCAGCAGCCGGGCGGTGATCGCCTCCTGCTGGCGCGCCAGTGCGTCCAGCGCCGAGACGATCCGCTCCAGCCGCCGCAACTCGTCGACCTGGCGCCGGAGTCCGGCCAGTTCGGCGAGCCTGCGGCGCAGCTCCGCCTCGCGCCCGGCCAGCTCGTCGAGGGCCGTCCGCTCGGCGCGCACCGCGCGTCCGGCCTCGGCCAGCCGGTCGGCCAGCTCGCCGACGTCCCGGCGGACGGCCGCCCCGGCGAGGGCCGCGTCGAACAGCCCGGCGACGGCGTCCCCCAGCCCGGCCCCGGCGGTCAGCGCGTCGTCGAGCGCGTACACCGCCTCGAGCGCGGACACCCCGCCGGGGCCGGGCTCGATCCCGCCCAGCTCGGCGCAGACCCAGGTCAGCGCCGCCCCGAGGGCGTGCAGCGAGGCCGTGCCCGTGTCGCCCCCGGCCGCCTCCAGGGCCTCCGCGATGTCCCGCCTGGCCCGTTCCACTGCCACCCCCGACACCACGCCCACCCCCGAAGTCACGCCCTCCACCGGCCCGCACCCGGGCCCCGCCGGGCCCGATGGTAGCGGCGATCGCGCCCGGGGCACCCCGGTCGGGCCGCCGCGCGCCCGCGCCGCCCCCGCCGCCGCCTGCGGCCCCGGAAGCCGGGGCGGCGAGCTCTGCGAACAGCCGCCGCCGCTCCCCGCCCGGCGCTATCCTGCGGTCGTCGAGCCGACACACCGTATCGTCAACCGGGGGTCACCATGCCGGAGTTGCTTCGCTTCCAGGGTCCGGACGACTCCTCCCTGATCGTCGAGGTCGAGGACGACTCGCCCGGCATCGAGCTGGTCTCGCGGTCCGCGGAGGGCATCGCCGAGGCCGCGCACCAGCTCGACGACGCGCTCACCGCCTGCCGGCCCACCATCGAGTCCGTCCTGGCCGCGCTCAAGCACCTCAGGCCCGAGCAGATCGAGGTCTCCTTCGGCATCAAGCTGAACGCCGAGGCCGGCGTCGTCATCGCCAAGACCGCCGCCGAGGGCCACTTCGACGTCACCATGAGCTGGCGGTCCGCGCCGGCCGCCGACGAGAGCTGAGGGGCGGGAGCCGGGGGCGGGCGGGGTCGCGGCATGGCGCTCAACCCGGCCCGCGCGCCCTGGGTGGTCAGCATCCAGCCGCACGGGCGGAACCTCCCGGAGGGCGGCGGCACCCTGATCACCGACCGCCTGCTGCTCACCTGCGCGCACGTCGTCGACCCGGGCACCCCCGCGGCCGCCCCGACCGCACCGGTGCTCGTCCGCTTCCCGTTCCTGCCGCCGCACGAGCCGATCCCGGCCCGGGTGATCCCCGACGGCTGGCACCCGCCCCGGGAGTGGACCGGCGACATCGCGGTGCTGCGGCTCGACTCCCCCGCCCCGCCCGGTGCCGAGCCCGCGCCACTGCGCCGCACCGACGCCGACGTCTTCGGCCACACCTTCCGCTCGTACGGGTTCCCCGCCGAGCACAAGGTCGGCGGGGTGCCGATCCGCGGCGAGATCGTCGGCTACGCCGAGGGCGACTGGCTCCAGCTGGAGTCGACCGCGCAGACCGGCTGGGCCACCGAACCCGGCTTCTCCGGCGCCCCGTTGTGGAACCACACCCTGCAGGGCGTGATCGGCGTGATCGGCCGGCGGCAGAAGCCCGGCCGGGCCGACCGCCGGGTGGGCTTCGCGCTCTCCCTGGACCCGGTCGTCCGGCTCTGGCCCCCGCTGGGCCCGCTCGTCCGCGACGTCTCCGCGCAGGAGCGGCGCGAACGCCTCGCCCGGCTGCTCGCCGTCCCGCTCGCACCCAGCGGCGAACTGCCCCGGCTCGACCAGGTCGACCGGCACGACCTCGGCGTCAGCGAGTCCGTCTACACCGCCAACGGCTACGAGCCCTACGTGCAGCGCCCCACCGCGGACCGGGAAGTGGACGCGGCCCTCGCCGCCGGCGGCTTCGTGCTCGTCGTCGGACGGTCCAAGGCGGGCAAGTCCCGCACCCTGCACGAGCGGCTCGCCCGCGCCCACGGCGAGGCCCGGATCGTCGTGCCCAGGCGCGGCCGGCGGGACCTGGAGGCGCTCACCCGGGGCGCCCTGCCGCAGTCCGCCGGCCGGGTCGTCGTCTGGCTCGACGACCTGCACCACTACCTGCTCTCCGGGGCGCTCGACGCCCACGGGCTGGAGCTGCTGCTCCGCCACGACCCGCCCTGCCTGGTCGTCGGCACCCTCACCCACCGCCACCGCGAGGAACTGACCGGCCTGGACAACGAGGTCGGCCGGGCGACCCGCGAGGTGCTGCGCCGGGCCAGGGTGGTCCACCTGCCGCACGAACTGTCCGAGGAGGAACGGCGCAACGCCTCCGAGCTCTACCCGCAGGAGGACTTCTCGCTGCGCGGCATCGGCGAGATGCTGGTCGCCGCACCCGCGCTGGAGGCCCGCTTCGAGGCGGGCCTGGACAGCTGCCCGGAGGGCTGGCTGCTGGTCCGCGCCGCCACCGACTGGGCGCGCATCGGCGCACCCGTCCCACTCGACGAGCCCGCCCTGCGCGAACTCTTCGACCGGTACCTGCCGCACTTCCCCGCGCTCGACCTGGACCCGGGCGAGGAGCGGTTCCGCAACGCGCTCGCGTGGTCCCGCGACCGCGCCCAGGCGGGCATCGCGCTGCTCGTGCGGGCCCGGCTGGACGGCGGTCAGGGCGGATACCAGGTCTTCCCGTACCTCGCCGAGTACGCCGACGCCGCGCCCGGCGACGCCGCCGTCGCCGACCCGGCCTGGGAGACCGCCGCCCGGCTGCTCACCGCCCCCGAGGACCTGCTCACCCTCGGCATGGTGGCCGCCGTGCGCAACCGCCCGGACGTCACCGAGGCGCAGCTGCGCCGGGTCGTCCGGGAGGACCAGGACGAGGAGCTCACCGGCGCCGCGGCCCTGCTGCTCGGCACCACCCTGATCTACCGTCGGGAGTTCACCGAGGCCGAGACGGTGCTGTGGCACGCCGCGGACTCGGGGCTGCCCAGCATCTCCGAGCTGGCCCAGGGCGAACTGGCCACCCTCCTCTCGGCCCGCGGCGAGCACGAGGCGGCCCGGGCACTGCTGGAGCGGGCCGTGACCGCCCAGGACCCGGACGTCTCGCTGCTCGCCCAGATCGGACTCGCCGGCGCGCTCTGGCAGTCGGGGGAGGTCGAGCAGGCCGAGCGGATGCTGACGGCCGTGCTCGCCCACGGCGTCGAGGAGATCCCGCCGCAGGCCACGGCCCGGCTCGGGCAGGCACTGGTCGGCCAGGGCAGCGCGGCCGTGCTGACCGACGCGCCGGGCGTCGGCACGCCCGAGTACGGGAAGCGGACCCCGGCGCTGCGCGGCACCCCCGCCGGTGAGCCGCCCGCCGACCAGCCGTGGAGCCTGTCACGGGCCGTCGGGTCCTCCGTCGGCTCGTCGATCAGCGGCATGGCGCGGGCCGGCCTCGGCGGCATGCTGGTCCTGCGCGGCGAGCTGGACCGCGCCGAGGAGCTGCTGCGCTCGGTGCTCGCGGACGGCAATCCGGAGGCCCGGCCGATCGCCCGGGCCGCCCTGGGCGAACTGCTGATCGTGCGCGGCGACCACCGGGGTGCGGCGGAGCTGCTGGAGGTCGCCGTGGCGAACGGCGGCCCGTGGCTGGAGCCCGGGGCCCGGGTCTGCCTCGGCATCGCCCGCGTCCTGCTGGGCGAGACCGAGGAGGGCCTCGCGCACCTGCGGCAGGTGGCCGGCTCCGGCCACCCCGACCGGGGCCCGGAGGCGATGGCCGTCCTCGGCCACTACCGGCTGGCGGACGACCCCGACGACGCCGCGCACTGGCTGCGCCGGGCCGTCGCCAGCGGCCACCGGGACTGGAGCCTGATGGGCCGGGCCGGGCTGGCCTGCCTGCTGTACACCCGGGACGGGGACGACGAGACCGCCTGCGAGCTGCTGGCCGACGTGGTCGCCACCGGCCACCGCGACCACGCGCCGCACGCGGCCGACCTGCTCGGGGACGTCCACGCGCAGGAGGGCCGTCGGTCGCCGGCCGCCCGGGCCTACCGGACCGCGATCGCCTCCGGTCACCACGCGTGGTCCTGGCAGGCCCGGGTGGACCTGGCGCTGCTGCTCGTCTCCGGGATCGGCGACGCCGGGCCCCCGGCCGTCGACGGGGGCGACGGCGGGGCCGACGAGGGCGAGGCGGACGGCTCGGGCCTTTCCGGTGGCCTCGAACTCCCCTACGGCGCGGGGGAGTCCGCCGTGCCGGAGGGCCTGGTCACCGACGCGGACGTCGCGGAGGCCCTGGCCCTGCTCGCCGAGACGGCCCGCTGCCCCCACCCCCACCTCGGCCCGCAGGCCGCCGACCTGCTCGGCGACCTCCTGACCGCCCAGGAGCGCTGGGAGGAGGCCGTCGACGCCTACCGGCGGGCCGTCGCGACGGACCACCCGGAGTGGTCCCTCGTCGCCCGCATCGACCTCGCCGTCCTGCTGGTGGACCTCGACCGCCCCGAGGAGGCGGAGCCGCTGCTGGTCGAACTGGTCGCCTCCGGCCACCCGGTGGCCGCCGGGATCGGCACGGCGCTGCTGGGCGTGCTCCTGGTGCTCACCCCCGGCCGCACCGCGGAGGGCGTCGCCCACCTGCAGAGCGCCGTCGACACCGCCGTCGGCCCGGCCCTGCAGCTCGCCCGCTTCCACCTGTCGATCCGGCGGATCGGGGCCGGGGACGACGCCGGTGCCGAGGAGTTGCTGCGCGCGGTGGTCGAGGACGAGCCCTCCGACGTCACCGGGTTCGCGCGGGCCCGACTCGCCGCGCTGCTGCTGGCACGCGGCGACGGGCCCGCGGCGGCGGACCTCCTGGTCGACCCGGAAAGCCCGGACGGCCCGGACGGCCCGGACGGAGCCGACGGCCCTGACGGTGCGGGCGGTGCGGGCGGTGCGGGCGGTGCGGGCGGCACGAGCGACCCGGTCTCCGCCCACGTCGCGGCCGGGGAGCTGCTGCTGGAGGTCGGCGAGACGGAGCCCGCCGTCCTGCTGCTGGAGGCGGCACGGGCCCTGCCGCCGGGCCCCGACACCCCCCGCGCGACGGCCCTGCTCGGCATCGCGTTCCGCGCGCTGAACGACACCGTCCGCGCCCGGGACGTCCTGACCGAGGCCCTGGAGACCGCCGATCCGCCGCTCCACGACCTGGTCCGCCGGTACCTGGGCAGCACGCTGTTCCGCCTGCGCGAGTTCGCCCGCGCCGAGGAGGTGCTGCTCCCGGTCGCCGGGTCCCTGGACAGCCCACACCTCCCGGAGGCGCTGCTGCTGCTCGCCCGGGTCGTCGACAGCGTGCCCGGCCGGGAGGAGGACGCAGCCGGCTGGTTCGAGGCCGCGATCCGCTGCGGCGACCCCGACGCCGCCGGGCGCGCCCGCGCGGACTACGCGGTGCAGCTGCAGCGCCGGGGCGAGGACGCCCGCGCCCTGGAGGTGCTCGCCGCGGCCGCCCCGGAGCCTGCCGCGGTGCCCGCGGAGCCTGCGCCGGCCGTCGGCTCCGGAGCGGCCCCCGGGGGCGCCCCCCTCGCCGCAATCGCGAAGCCGACGCCGGTGCCGGCCCGTGGGCGCCCCGCCCTGCCCGGTGGCGACCTCCCACCGGACGACGCGCTCCCGCCCGCCGTCCTGCTGCTCCTGGCCGAGCTGGCCGACGCCGAGGACGAACCGCTCGAAGCCGCCTACTGGCGCACTCGCGCCGAACCCGGCCGCTAAGCCGGCCCGTCCGGACCCGAACGACCGCCTGCCACCTGGACGTTCACCGGCCGCGGCCACCCGGGAGGGCGCTCCGCGGGCGCCGCCGGACGGCCGGATGGAGCCCGAAGAAGGGCCCGCCATCAAGAAGATGATGGATTGTCATGACTGAAACAGCGCCCGGATGGGCATAACGCCGTCAGCCCACCGATGGGCCCGGCTGGCACTCCCCCACGAGGCCAACCGGACCCTGGCCGGCGACCGGGCCTGGACGTGACTCCCCCCACGGAGTGGCGACCAGGCCCGCATGCTGTTCAACCAGCGACACGCAGCGTACATGCCATATCAACGTACCGCTACTGCGCGGTGCCCCGACCGGGACCTCCGACCCCACCCGACGGACGGTTTCGGGACACACCACCGGTGCGCCGCCCGGGCGGCCCCGGGCACGGAACCGCAGGTGACGGCGGAGTACGGGCACCCCGGCCGACGGGTTCAGCCGGTCGCGCCGCCGTCCGGATCCGGACGGCGGCGCCCACCGGCGCGCGCCCGTCCGGCCGGGCGCTCCGACGGCAGGTGACGGGTGAACAGCAGCGCGCCCGCCGTGATGCAGGTGCACCCGAGGATGGCCGCCTTGAGCCCCTGGATCTGTGCGTCCTGGTAGTGCTCGACCAGGACGGCCGCCTCCTCGGGCGGCAGCCCCGGCTGCTCCGCCAGCGCCGCCGCCACGTCGTCGGCCGGGACGAAGGACAGCCCCGCCTCGACCTTGATCCCGACCTGCTCGGCCACGGCCGTCGAGACCCGCGGGTCCTCGGCGATCAGCGTGGTGACGGAACTCGCGACCGCACCGACCAGGATCGCGCCGATCAGGGCCGTCCCCAGCGAGGACCCAAGGTTCTGCGCCGTGTACTGCAGGCCGCCGGCCTCGCTCCGCTCCTCCGACTCCACGCTGGACTGCACCGTGTTGCCCAACTGGGAGGCGAGCATCCCCATACCGAGGCCCAACAGGGCCATCGACGCGGCGAACGAGGCCCCGTGCAGCTCCGGCCCGATGGTGGTGATCAGCCACAGGGTGGCGGCGAACAGGACCAGCAGCCCCGCCCGGACGACGGTGCGCGGCGAGGCGATCCGCAGCAGCAGGGTGCCGCACATCGAGGCGACGAGCATCGCGGCGGACACCGGCAGCAGCTTCAGCCCCGTCTCGAAGGCGTCCAGGCCCTGGACGACCTGGAGGTAGAGCGGGATCACGAAGAACAGGCCCAGCAGGACGGTGTTCTGGTTGAACAGGGTCGCCAGGCCCGAACGCAGCGTCCGGTTGCGGAAGAGATCCAGCGAGACCAGCGGGCTGAGGCCCCGGCGCTCGCGCCGTCGTTCGTACCGGCCGAAGGCGTACACCAGCACGCCGCCGAAGCCGATGACGAACAGCGTCGGCGCGAACCCCAGGACGGTGAACGGCGGATTGCGGGGTTCCACCCAGCCCCAGGTGCCGCTCTGCAGCACCGCGAGGACCATCAGGGCCAGGCCGCCGGCGGACAGCACCACGCCGCCCGCGTCGAGCCGGGGCCGCTCGGCCGGGTCCGGCTCGTTCGTCGGCTGCGGCACCCAGCCCATCAGCAGCAGGATCACCACCACCAGCACCACCTCGCCGGCGAACACCAGCCGCCACGTCAGGTAGGTGGTGACCCAGCCGCCGAGCAGCGGGCCCACCGCGATGCCCGCGCCGGCGAGCCCGCCGATGACGCCGTACGCCACGGCCCGGTCGCGCCCGGTGTACGAGCCGGCCACCAGCGCGGCCAGGGCGGGCAGGACCAGGGCCGCGCCGAGGCCCTCGATCACGGACCAGCCCAGCGCGAGCACGCCCACCGTGGGCGCCACCGCCGTCAGGCCCGAGCCGATCCCGTAGACGACCATGCCGACCACGAAGACCCGCCGCCGCCCGAACATGTCGCCGATCTTGCCGCCGGTCAGCATGAAGGCCGCCATCACCAGCGTGTACAGGGTGATGACGGCCTGGATGGCGGTCACCTCGGTGTCGAAGTCCTCGACCAGCTGGCTGATCGACACGTTCATCACCGAGGCGTCGAGCACCATCAGGAACTGGGCGATCCCGAGCACGATCAGGGTCTTCCACCGGTTCACTGCGCCTCCCGGCCGTCCGGTGCGGCAACCGGGGCAGAGCGCCGGACCGCATGCCGCCGATGCTGCCAGCTACCGGGCGTCCGCGCCTTCCGGGCGGTGGACGCCTCCGGGTGCGGGAGCCGGCGCGCACCCGCGCAGCGGTGAGGCCCCCCGTACCGGGGTCACCCCAGTGGGGTAGCCCTGCTCGCCGAACGCCGCGCACCGTCCTTGGCTGGTGCAGTGGCGCCTCCTCTCCCGGCGCCGCCGTACCACCCGGGCCGTCCAGGACGAGGAGCACCGCCCATGCCGCCGACCGAGCCGGACCAGCCGCCGTCCGACGAGCCCCAGCCGGGCCGACCGCAGGCCGGCGAGCCCCAGCCGGGTCAGCCCCAGCCCGGCCAACCCCAGCCGGACCAGCCGCAGGCCGACCGACCGCAGCCGGGCGAGACCGTGCCCGGCGGGCCGCAGCCGGGGCAACCGGCACCGGGCCGGCCCCAGCCGGGCCGTCCGCAACCAGCACAGCCCCAGCCGGGCGGCGCCGAGACCGAGGAGCTGGCGACGCTGCACCGCCGCGTCGCCCAGCTGGAGGCCGACGCCCGGGCCAGACCCCAGCACCACCGGCTGCGCACCACCGGTTCGGTCGTCCTGGCGATCGTCGCCTCCCTGCTGGCCCTGCTCTCCGTGATCGCCGTCTGGGCGCACGACGAGATCACCGACACCAACCGGTTCGTCTCGACGATGGCACCCCTGGCCAAGAACCCGGACGTGCAGAACGCGCTCGCCAACCGCATCACCACCGCCGCGACCGACCAGATCGACGTCAAGGCCCTCGTCAACGACCTCTCCCAGGCCGCCGCCGAACAGGGCGTGCCGCCCAAGCTCGCCCAGCTGCTGGGCGGACTGACCGGGCCGCTGGAGGGCGCGCTGACCAACCTCGTCCACAGCGCCGCCGAGAAGGTGGTCACCAGCGACGCCTTCGCCACCGTGTGGCAGGAGGCGGTGCGCGCCGGGCACGCCACCATGGTCAAGGCGCTCACCGGCCAGGGCGGCGGCGCGGTGCAGCTCAAGAACGACGAGGTGGTGATCGACATCGGGCCGATGGTCGACCGGGTCAAGACCTCCCTGGTCGACGCCGGCTTCGCGCCCGCGAGCAAGATCCCGCAGGTGCACACCGACTTCGTGGTCTTCTCCTCCCCCGACCTCGCCAAGATCAAGGGCGGGTTCCGGCTGCTGGAGATCCTCGGCCGCTGGATGCCGGTCATCACGGCGCTGGTCGCCGCCGCGGCCGTGCTCACCGCCTTCAACCGGCGCCGCGCCCTCGTCGGCACCGCCCTGGGCATCGCCGCGGCCATGCTGCTGCTCGGCATCGCCCTGACCGTCTTCCGCTCGTACTTCCTCGACCACCTGCCGTCCGACGCCTCCCCGTCCGCGGCGGCCGCCGTCTACGACGCCCTGGTGACCTACCTGCGGACCGGGGTCCGGGTGGTCGGCTTCCTGGCCCTCGTCGTCGCGCTCGGGGCGTTCTTCATCGGCCCCTCCCGCGCCGCCGCGACCGTCCGCTCGGTGTCCGGGCACGGCGTCGCGGCGCTGCGCTCCTCCGCCGACTCGGTGGGCTTCCGGGGCGGCCCGGTGGAGCGCTTCGTCCGCCGCTACAAGCGCTGGACGGGCGTCGCGATCCTGGTCGTCGCCGCCGTGATCTTCGCCTTCTGGGACCACCCGACCGCCATGGTGGTGTTCTGGTTCGCCGTGGTGGTGCTGCTGGCCTTCGCGATCCGCGAGTTCCTCGCCCCGGCCTACCCCGTCACCCCGGCGCCGCCGAAGGCCTCCGCACCGCCCGCGCCCCCGGCGCCGCCCGCTCCCCCGGCCGGTCCCGCCGGTCCCGGCGGTCCGGTCGGTCCCGCCGGGAGCGCCTCCGCCTGACCGGGGGGACGGGTCCACCGTCCGGCGCCGGCCGCGCTCCGTCGACCGGCCGGCGCCGGTGGCACTCCGTCGACCGTCCGCGCAACCGCACGCGCACCGCGCGCGTCTACGGCGCTGTAGACGTTCACTCCCCAGCCGACTGCCGTTAACCTGAACGACCGGCCGGGGAGAGGACCCGTTCGCCACGGCGGCCCGCCAGCCGCCCGCACCCTTCGGAGAACAGCGCACCCATGACCACTCCCGCCCAGCTCGCCGCCCTCGACGGCGCGGGCATCGACGGCAGCCTCTACACGACGGTCACCGACTTCGCCCGGCACACCGCGTGGCTGAACGGCCCGATGACCGCCTACACCAGCTACGGCATCGGCCTGTTCGCGCTGTTCATGCTGGCCGGCTGGTGGACCGCCCGCCGCGGGAGCGACCGCGTCATGGCCGCCGCGCTCGCCGCACCCGTCGCCGCCGTCCTCGCCTACCTCGCGAACGACGCCATCAAGAGCGTCTTCACCGAGCCCCGCCCGTGTCGCGCCCTGCCGCACGACTTCCTCCTGGAGGCCTGCCCCGCCCCCGACGACTGGGCCTTCCCGTCCAACCACACCACCGTCGCGGCCGCCGTCGCCGCGGCGCTCGTGCTGGTCGACCGCCGGCTCGCCGCCGTCGCCGCGCTCGCCGCACTGCTGATGGCCTTCTCCCGGGTCTACGTCGGCGCCCACTACCCGCACGACGTCGGCGTCGCGCTCGTCACCGGCGCCCTCGTCTCGCTCGCGGTGACCGCCGCGGCCCGCAGCCTCGCCGCACCGGCGGTCGGCCGGCTGCGCGGCGGGGCGCTGCGCCCGCTCCTGCGGGCGGCCTGACGCCCGGCCCGCCCCCGCCGTCCGCACGCCGGTGCCCGGCCGCTCCCGACGGGTAGCAGGCCGGGCACCGGCGTGCGCGGCCCCGCTACGAGGTGTCGCCGCGCCGGGGCGCGGGTGGCCGCCGCGCGGGTGCCTGCCGCGCGGGCGCCTCCGCCACCGGGAGGCGGGGCAGCGCGTAGGGGTGGTGGTCGCGCAGGTAGCCGATGAGGTGCTCGCGCAGACGGCAGCGGAGCTCGAACGCGTCGTCGGCGTCGGCCGCCGTGGCCAGCGCCCGGACGACGATCGTGGTGGGGGTGGTGTCGACGACCTGGAGGGCGCTGCCCCGGCCGTCCCACAGCTCGCTCTTGGCCAGGAACTCCTCGAACTCCTCCCGCAGCAGGCCCACCGGGGCGTGGTGGTCCAGGTGCAGCAGCGCCGTCCCGGTGATCCGGCTGGAGCGGCGGGACCAGTTCTCGAACGGCCGGCCGACGAAGTAGGACATCGGCATCACCAGCCGGCGCTGGTCCCAGGTCGCGATCACCACGGCCGTCAGGGTGATCTCCTCCACCGTCCCCCACTCGCCGGCCACCACCACGACGTCGCCGATCCGGGCCAGGTCCCCGAAGGCCATCTGGACCCCGGCGAAGACGTTGGCGAGCGTGCTCTGCGCGGCCACGCCCGCCGCCACGCCGACCAGCCCCGCCGAGGCCAGCAGGCTCGTCCCGACGACGCGGACCACCGGGAAGGTCATCAGGACGGCGCCCAGGGTCGCGACGGCGACGATCGCCTGGCCGATCCGGCCGAGCAGGCTGGCCTGCGTCCGGGCGCGGCCCGCCCAGGCCGGGTCGCGCCGGTGCACGGCGAGCCGGACGGCGCCGTCCACGAGGAGCACCACCAGCCGGGCGCACAGCCACCCGCCCGAGGCGATGGCGAGGATCACGCTCAGGTGCCGCAGGCCCTCGCGGGCGGCGGGCGGCGCGTCGATCCAGGGCTGCGCGGCGGCGAGCAGCAGGCACCCGGTGAGCGCCAGGACGGGCCGGCGGCACCTGCGCACCGTACTCAACACGCCGGTGGCGCTCCCCGGAGCCTCCAGGCGCCGCGCCACCACCCGCGCCAGCCGGTCGAGGCCGTAGGTGACGAGGGCGGCTGCGACGCCGACGACGGCGAGGCGGAGCAGACTCCACCACATCTCTCCTGCTCTCCTTCCCGCTCTGGTTCCCGCTCCGGTTCCCACGTCGGCGGTGCGGGCGGCTCGCCCGGCTCGGGCGGCTCGGGCGGCTCGGGCGGGCGGCTCAGTCGGGCGGCTCGGGCACCCGGGGACGGACCGGTTGCGGCGTGTCCGGGCCACCGGGCCCCGGGGCCGGATCCGGCGGCGGCACCGGCGAGCCGGGCGGCGCCGGGGGGTCGGGCACCACCGGAGGGCCGGGCGGCCGGGTCGGTGCCGGGGGCTCCGGGGGCGGCGGCGGGAGGCCGGGCTGGGCGGGTGCGACGGTCATCGGGTGTTCCTCTCGGTGGTGCGGCGGGTCAGGCGGCCAGCAGGTCCGCCAGGCCCTGGTCCCAGTCGATCCGGGTGTGTTCCGACCCGGGCGGGACGACCCGGGCGGTCGCGGCCAGGAACCCGTCGACCGCGTCGACGGAGGCGGCGAGCAGGGCGATGCCCTCGGCGCCGGCGAGCGCGATCAGCACGCGGGTGTCGTCGAACAGCTCGATGTGCACGTCCCCCTCGCCCGCGGGCGCCCGCAGGCCGGCGATGAGCAGGTCGCGGGAGAGCGTCCACACCGAGCCCGCCTGGTAGGAGCCGAAGTCCAGGTCCACGGTGTGCGGGGCGTCGGCCCGGAAGGACCAGTCGACGTCCAGGTCCCGGCTGCGTTCGTCGCCGGTCATCAACCGCATCGTGATCCGGGCCGTAAGACGTTCCATGGAGTGGGTTCCCCTTTCCCGGGTTCCGCCGGTCCGGGGCGGCCACGGACTCCCGTGACCGTCCCGGACCGGCCTTTCATTTCCGGCGCGTCCGGCGGGCCGCGCCGGGCGGGTGTGGCTCGTGGGCTGTGCATGCGGTCGTTCCGCGCGCCCGGCGCGCGTCACCGCTCCTCGATCACATGATCCGACCGCCGTAGAAGGGGTCGTAGTAGGCCCCGAAGCGTGCGCGGCTGTCGGCCTCCTGCTCGGGGCCGTCCTCGTCGATGTCCGGGCTGTTCTTGATCTCGTCCTTGGACCGGTCGACGTAGACCCGCTGCTCCGCGATCTCGATGCGCGTCACCGTGCCGGCCGGGAGCAGCACCCGCCGACCGAAGATCCACGGGCCGGTGTCGACCACCAGGTACTGCTCACCGACCACCTCGGACAGCTTGTCGACCTTGCCGATCGAGCCGTCGGTGGCCTCGACGTGGAAGCCGATGAGGTCGGTGCCGGCGGTGTGCCCGGCGGCGGTGCGGAACTCCCAGATGTCACGGCGCTCGGTCATGACTGCCTCCGTTCGTCTCCTCGCGGACCGGGCCGCCCTCGGCGGGCCCGGTGTGTCGTGACGGCTCGGCTGCCCCCGATCCCGCACTTCATGCCACCCGACTTCCGACGGCCCGGCCTCAGTCGCCCTGCGGCCCGGCCGCGGCCCGCTCGACGTGGTGCTTGAAGTCGTTCAGGTCGTCGATGACCCGGCGGTCGACGAAGCCCAGCGCTTCCGCCAGGTGCTCCCAGATCCCGTGCGGCTCGATCTCCAGCTGGAGCATCACCCGGGTCGTCCGGTCGTCCACGTGGTGGAAGGTCACCACGCCGCTGTGCCGCACCTCCCCGGCGCCGCCGTCCCAGGCCACCCGCTCGCCCTCCACCACCTCCGTCGTCACGGCCTCGAACTCCCGCCGCCCGCCCGCCGTCTCGACCACCCAGCTGCTGCTCCCGGGGCCGGACACGTCGACGCTCACCACGCCCCGCATGAACTGCGGGAAGTCCTCGCACCGGACCCACTGCCCGTAGACCTCGTCGAGCGGCGCCGCCACCTCGACCGACTCCTCGATCCGCCCCATCGTCGTCTCCTCCTCATCGGGAAACCGCTCCCCGCGGCCGCCGCCGACGCGACGGCCCGCGCGGGTCCGGGTGCCCCGATCCCCGCCCGGCATGCACGGAGCGCAGCGGCACCGTCACGCCCGCGACCGCCCGGCGCCCACCGCCCGCCCGGGCGTCCCGCCATGCACCCGCCCGATCGTCCACACACAATCCTCACACCCGGAAGACGCATGCCTCCGGCCTCGGCGGGTACCCAGGGACGGACCGTACGCCGAGGGGAAAGGACCGACATGGCCACGACCAGTGACGAACTCCTCCACCGCGTGACAGCCCCGGCCGGGAACGAGGCCCCCGCGGTCGACGTGCCCGGCGTCGCCGGATCCGGCGCCCGGGAACTCGCCGTCGCGCCGGAGCTCGCCGGGATCGAGGACCCGCGCAAGGTCGCACCCGCCGACGCGCGCGAACTGACCCGGGTCCTGCTGGCCCGGCTCGCCACGCTCGAGGAGGGCACCCGCGAGTACTCCTACGTGCGCGGCACCCTGATCGAGCTCAACCTGTCCCTGGTCCGGTTCGCGATCCGGCGCCTTGGCAACCGTCAGGAGCCTGACGAGGACCTGCTGCAGGTCGGCTCGGTCGGCCTGATCAAGGCGATCGACCGCTTCGACCCCGACTACGGCGCCGAGTTCACCACCTTCGCCCTGCCGACCATCCTCGGCGAGATCCGCCGGCACTTCCGCGACACCACCTGGGCCGTGCACGTGCCGCGCCGCCTGCAGGAGCTGCGCATCGACCTCGCCAAGGCGCGCGACGTGCTGGTCCAGCGCCTCGGCCGCGCACCGACGGTCCGTGAGCTCTCCGAACACCTCGACCTGTCCGAGGAGGAGGTGATCGAGGGGCTCGCCGCCGCCAACGGCCACACCGCGGGCTCGCTCGACTCCCCCGCCATCGAGGGCGAGGAGGAGGCCAGCCCGCTCGCCCAGCGCCTCGGCCTGGAGGACACGCGGTTCGCCACGATCGAGAACCTGGTCGTCCTCAAGCCCCTCATCGCCGCCCTCCCGGAACGCGACCGGCTCATCCTGTCCATGCGCTTCGGCGAGGAACTCACCCAGTCCCAGATCGGCGCCCGCCTCGGACTGTCCCAGATGCACGTCTCGCGCCTCCTCAGCCGCACGCTGAGGAAACTGCGCGAGGACCTCACCACCAGCGCCTGAGCCGGAACGCGGTGCGAGAAGCACGCCCGACGCTGCGCACGTCACCCGGGGCCTGGCCGAGCCCCGGGTGACGTGCGTAGGCTCGTGGAGCACACCCGTGGAGGGGACACGACGACGATGCCAGCCGAGATGACGATGCCTGCAGAGAACGAGTCCACGACCGTGCCGGTCGCCGGCCACTACCAGCCGAAGGCCCTGTCCGAACCCGACCTGGACGTCCGGACCTGGCACACCGACGACCGGGCGGCCGTGTGCGCCCTCGCGGGCGACCTCGACATCGAGACCCTGGCGCCCGCCAGGGCGGCGCTCGACGACCTGCTGCGCGGCCACCCGCCGCTGCTCGTCGTCGACCTCGGACGGGTCGACTTCTGCGACTCCTCCGGCCTGAACCTGCTGCTGCAGTCCAGGATGGCGGCCACCACCGCGGAGGTGGAGTTCCGCCTCGCGGCCCCCTCGGCCACGGTGCTCCGGCTGCTCGAACTGACCTGCGCCGACACGGTGTTCTCCATCCACCCGACCCTCGACACCGCACTCACCGCACCGCTCTGACCGGCCCGCTCCCGATCGACACCGGCCCCCCCCGGGGACGGAACCGGCCCACGACACGCATAATCCGTCAGTGACCGGGAAACCGAGCAGGCAACACGGACCACAGCGCCGACTCCGAAGGGGCCCCCGCACATGACGACGAGCCGGGCAACCCTGGACGACGACCGTCCGGACGCCGGCCCCACGCTGCCACCCGGCGGACAACGCCGGCGACTGCACCTGGCCGGGCTGCCCAAACCCGTCGCCCGCGCCAGGGCGTTCACGGCCCAGGCCATCGCCGACTGGTCGTGGCCGACGGACGCCGATGGCGCCGACGACATCGTCCTGCTCGTGGCCGAACTGGTCGCCAACGCCATGCTGCACGCCGGCGGCCCCGTGTTCCTGCTCCTCGACGCCTCCGAGACCCGTCTGCGCATCGAGGTCGCCGACGGCTCGACGACCCTGCCGGAGCCCCGCGTGCCCCACCGCCCCGGCCTGCCCGGCGGCCACGGGCTCTTCATCGTCCAGAAGGCCGCCACCCGCTGGGGCGCCGTCCCCCACGCCGACGGCAAGTCCGTCTGGGCCGAGATCGACGCCCTCCCCACCCCCTGACCCACCCGCCCCCACCGGCGGGTCGCGGCGGGGGCTAGAGGTCCTCGCCCAGCAGGCGGTCGAAGACCATGCTCCACCAGCTGTCCGGTTCGGCGAACGCGCGAGGGTCCTGGGCGGAGAGGTAGGTGCGGAGCTCCCGGGTGTACTCGTCCATCTGCTCGTCGGTGACCTTCCTGATGTGCTCCAGACGCAGGCCGACGCGGTACAGGAACTCCACGAAGTCCGCGAGCGTGCTGTTCACGACCTCGGCGGCGGGCTCCTCCCCGAGCGTCAGGAGGATGACGTAGCCGTCCTCGAGGTCGAGGCAGTACCGCATGTCCGTCGCCCCGGTGGGACCACCGAGGCACAGGACCTGCACCACCTGGTCGCCGGTGTCGATGGGCACCATGGAGAACGCCGACGGCTCCCCGGGCACGTCGAGGCCGAAGATCACGTCGAGCCGCGCCGGCAGACCCGTCCCCGCCAGCGTCTCCACGTCCGCGCCCGCGATCCCGTGCCGGACGGCCTCCCCACGGTCGAGCCTGATCACCCCCTGCGGGCTGAACAGCTCGGCGAGTTCGGCATGCGTGGCCACGGGGCTCCTCGGTGGGTGGGAACGGTTCTGACAGGGGCGGTTGTGAAGACTACGCGGTGAGTCCGCCGAGCCTGAGCACCTGGTACCAGGGACACCGGGAGGTGGGGAGGTGGTTCTTGCCGCCCCTACGGGGTGGCGGGGGTGGACGCGGTCGACGGGGTGGTGGGGGGTGTCGGGGAGGGGGTGGTGGGGGCGGGGGCGACTTGGAGGCCGGTGATGTGGCCGTCGGCGGTGAGGAAGTACTGGAGGCCCGCGTAGCCCGGGGTGACGAGGATGCCCTGGGTCATCTTCGGCAGCTGGCTGGAGCGGGCGAGTTCGGCGCCGCTGCCGGCGTCGCGCCACACGACCTGTTCGGTGGTGTACTTCTTGAGGCCCTGGAAGAACTTGACGGGGATGTCGGTGCCGATCAGGACGCGCTGGTTCGTGGGGCCGAGCAGGGTGGTGAAGCTGAGCGTCGTCTGGTCCTGCGTCCAGGCGACCGACAGCGTGCCGTTCGTGAGGTCGAGTCCGGCGAGCTTGCCCGCGCCCGCGTCCATCGCGTAGACCCGGTTGTTCTCGGGGTCGACCGAGACCATCGACGGGATGAAGCTGTTCTTGGTGCCGCTGTCGGCGAAGGGCTGGACGTTCGCCACCTTGGTCGAGTCGCTCTGGGAGACGGCGACCACGCTCATCGGGGTCGACGTCGGTTTGCCGCCGTTGGTCATCGCGACGACGTAGTCGTTGATGACGGCCATGGCGGAGGCGGCCGTCTGGCCGTTCTTGAGGTAGGGCACCGGCCCCCAGCTGGGGTCGGGGGCGAAGGCGGCGTTCTGGTAGGTGTAGCGGTAGAGCTTGGTGGCGCCGGGCAGGTAGATCTCCTGGGTGCCGTTGAGCGTCGCGGTGGTGATCCGCCCGCCCATCATCTCGGGCAGGGTGACCTGGGAGACCACCTGGAGGCTCTTCGGGTCGATCGCCACCATGACCGAGGGCGGTGCGGACGTCGGGTCGGGGCAGTTCAGGAAGGCGCTGAACCCCTGCTCCGTGCAGCCGGGTTGGCGGTTGACGGTCTTGGCGACGATGGTGCCGTCGGGGAGCGCGTCGTAGCCGTTGTAGGCGGTGTCGCGGGGGGCCGACTGCCCGGTGGGGAGGGTGGTGCGGGCGAGGACGTCGCCGGTCGCCGGGTCGATCCGGGCGATGTGGTAGCCGTAGATCACCACCAGGCTGCCGTCGGCGAGGACGTTCAGGACGCCAGGGTAGTTCCATTCGTCGGTCGCGTTGGTGTTGATGAGGACGCTGCGCCAGACCTCGTTGTAGGTGCCGGGTTCGACCCGGGAGACGAAGGAGCCGGAGGCGCCCGGGTCGTCGCCGTAGCCGCCGCCGTAGACGTAGAGCTCGTCGGGGCCGCGGTCGACGATGTTGTACGGCGTGGCGTAGACCTGCTGCGAACTGTACGCGTACACCTGGTTCCCGGACGGCGCGCCGGTGTAGTGCGCACAGCCGTAGCGGTGCGTCCGGTTGGAGTCGTGCACCTCGAAGGCGGCGATGGTCGGGTACCAGGGGGCGTTGCCCTCCTGGGCGGCGCAGGACCGCTCGTCCTGGACGAGGGCGGGGTCGCCGACCAGCGGGCCGCCGGCGGCGGTCTCGTCGGCGGGCGGGGAGCTCCCGTGCGATCCGGCCGGGCGCGGCGCGGAGCCGGAACTGGAGCATCCGGAGAGCCCGAGGAGCACGGCCATGACGGCGGCGGCCAGCCGCGGGAGGGACGACCGGATGCGCAAGGGGGCTCCTGGAGTCGGATCGGGGTGCCGGTGTGCGGCCCGTCCGACACCTGGCCGCGGACCAGGCTCGCAGCGCGTCCGCGGTCGGCCGCACCGACACGCCGGGCCGCTCACCCGTGCGGGCGCGACGGCTGGCGCGGCGGCGGCGGTCGCGCGGAGGGCGCGCGGAGGGCCCGGGACGGCACGGGGCCGGGGCCGCCACCGGGTGGTGGCGGCCCCGGCCGTACCGGGCTCCTCGTCCGGGCCGACCGACGGCAGCCCGACCGACGGTGCGGGTGCCGGCCCTACGGGTAGGCCACCACGGTCGACGGCGTGGTGGAGGTCCCGGAGGTGGCGGCGCCGGTGCCGTCGATGACGTGGTTGTACTGGCCCTTGCCGCCGAGGGAGACGACCAGCAGGTCGTGGAACCGGACGCCGGCACGGGTCGGCGCCTCGAAGCCGTGGTCCATGCGGATGGTCGGGTCCACGTTGAAGTAGCAGTAGCTGCCGAGGCCCCAGCCCTCGTGGACGGTCACGTTGTCGTCGACCTTGTAGGCGGCGTAGCCGAGGGTGGAGCCGTTCTGGATCGAGGCCTGGTCGGGGGCGTCGTAGGCCTTCTCGTTCTGGAAGAAGACGGTGCGGCCGCGTTCGCCGGACCACTCGACGTCGTACTTCTTGAAGTGTTCGACGAACAGCCCGGTGCCGAGCACGTCGGCGCCGCGGACGACCAGGCCGTAGTCGGCGGGGTTGACGTCCCAGCCGACGCCGGTGCCGTGGTCGGCCCGCCAGATCCAGGTGTGGTCGACGATCACGTTGTTGCTGTTGACGACGATGCCGGTGGTGGTGGCACCGGCGCCGGCGCCGCCGACCCGGACGAACACGTCCTGGAGGGTGGTCGGGTCGGTGGCGTGGTTGCCCTTGGCCCCGTCGGGTCCGACCTGGACCAGGACGGAGGAGCGGACCGGGCCGGCGTCGACCAGCAGGCCGGCGAGCCGTACGCCGTCGACGTCGCCGACCTGGACGGCCGTCACCCCGTTGTCGGGCACCAGGGTGGCCAGGCCGAGGCCGAGCACCACGGTGTCGGGCCGGGTGACGGCGATCGGCCGGTCGAGGTGGTAGACGCCGGGGGTGAACAGCAGGTCGAGGCCCTGGGCGAGGGCCGCGTTGACGGTCGCCGCGGTGGCGCCCGGCTTCACGACGTAGAAGTGGCTGAGCGGGCGCGACTCGCCCTGGGGGGTGCCGTCCCAGGAGACGCCGCGGGCGTCGGTGCGCTTGGCCGGGACGAACACCTTGTAGTCGGCGCCGTCCAGGTAGAGGAAGGGCTTCTCGCGGGAGATGGGTGTGGTGTCCAGCGTGGTGTAGGGCGGGTTGGGGAAGCTCTGGGCGGGCGCGCCCTGGACGCCGGAGAACACCTGGTTCCAGACGCCGTTGGTGAATCCGCCGATCGCGCTGTCGCGGGTGTACCACTGCTGCTGGGAGTAGTTGCCGACGCTGCCGTCGATGCGGCTGTCGGCGATGTAGCCGCCGCTGGCCCAGCCGTAGCCGGCGGGCGAGAGGTCGAGGCCGCCCTTGACGTGCATCCGGCGGAACGGGGCCGCCTGGGCGACGGCCCAGCGGTCGGTGCCGTTGACCGGGTTGAGGGCGAGGTTCTCGGCGGAGCGCCAGAAGTTCTGGGTGGCGTTGCCGTTGAACCAGCCGGCGTCGACGGTGACGTCCCCGTTGACGGTGGTGTCGTCGGGTCGCAGGCCCAGGCCGGCGATGGAGGTGTAGAACCCGAGCTGGACGTTGAGGTTGCCGCCGTAGGTGCCGGGCTTGAACAGCAGTGCGTAGCGCTCGGAGCCGAACTGGTTGGACTCCTGCTGCTTGAAGACCCGGTCGACGGTGGCCTGGATGCCGGGCGTCGACGGGTCGAAGACGAGCACGTTGGGCCCGAGGTCCCCGCCGCCCTGGACCGGCGGCACGTCGGAGGTGCCGACCTGGAGCTCCCACAGCGAGTAGCCCCAACCGGTGCCCCGGGCCTGGCCGTTCAGGCGGAGGTAGCGGCCGCTGCCGGTGACCGGGATGGTCTCGGTGCCGCCCTTGCCGCTGGTGGTGCCGTACAGGGTGCGCCAGGAGGAGCCGTCGTCCGACACCTGGATCTGGTACGAACTCCCGTACGCCGTCTCCCAGGCGAGGACGACCCGGCAGACCTGGCGGACCGCGCCGAGGTCGACCTGGAGCCACTGGGGGTCGGCGAAGGCGGAGGACCACCGGGTGCCGGGGTCGCCGTCGACGGCCGCGCCGGCCGGCGTGCCCGCGTTCTCGGTGCTGGAGGCGGTGGCGGGCCGGCCCTTGGCCGCGTTGTCGGTGCCGCAGTCCGCGCCCGCGGCAACGGGGGCGGCGGCGGAGGCGGCACCGGCGGCCGGGGAAACGGCGGCGGCCGGGTGGGCGGGGGTGGCGGCGGCCGGGGAGGGCACCGCCAGGGCTGACGCGAGGAACACGAGCAGGCCCAGGACGGCGCCCGGCAACGGGCGCCGGCGTGCTGAAGAATGCCTCATCGGCATGTCCCTTGGTGAGGTGGGTGGGGGTGGCCGGTGGCGCGCGGCCGCGGCACCGGCCCTTGGGCGGGCTCACCGGGCCACGGCGATGGGGGTCCACCGGCGGGACGGGTCGGGGGATCGCCCGGGCCTCTGGTCCGGGGACCGTCCCTGACGGGGAGTCTCCGGCCGCCGCAGCGCACTGTCAACCCGTCCCGCCCCACTTTCGTCATGGCGTGAACTATGCGCTGGCATCGGAGAGATGCGAACGATCCGGGGTCCGCCCGCCGGAATCCAGGAAGTCCGACAGCGGCAGGGTGGCGGCCCCCATGGTCACGGCCTCCGGCCCAAGGGTCCCGAGCACGATCAGGGCGTGCTCGTACGGGAAGCGCAGCGCGTACCCGGTGGCGGCGGCGCGGATGCCGGGGAGCAGCCGGGGCCCGAGCAGCAGTCCGGCCCAGCCGCCGATCACGATCCGCTCCGGGTTGAACAGGTTGACCAGGTCGGCGATCCCCGCCCCGAGGTACTCGGCGGCCTCGTCCAGCAGTCCGACGGCCGCCGGCTCCCCGGCCTCGGCCGCCGCGAGCAGCGCCGCCAGCCCGGCCTTCTCGTCGCCCGGCGGGGCCGCGCCCCAGCGTTCGACGAGGGCCTCGGCGCCGACGTAGGCCTCCAGGCAGCCGCGGGCGCCGCAGCGGCAGCGCCGCCCGCCGACGTGCACCTTGGTGTGCCCCCACTCCCCCGCGCTGCTGCTCGCCCCGCGGTAGCGCGCGCCGTCGGCGATGACGCAGGCCCCGACGCCGGAGCCGAAGAGCGCCACCACCGCGTGCCGGGCGCCGCGCCCGGCGCCGAACCACATCTCGGCCTGCCCGAGCGTCTTGGCGCCGTTGTCGACGAACAGCGGCAGCGCGGTGCCGGCGCGCAGCAGGCGGCCGAGCGGGACGGCGTCCCAGCCGACGGTCTGGCCGTGCACGACGACGCCCAGCCCGTCCGTGCCGGGGGCGCCCTGGTCGACGATGCCGGGCACGCCGACGCCGACGCCGAGCACCGCCCCGGGGGCGGTGCCGGTGCGTTCGAGCACGTCGGCGAGGCCGGCGAGGATCAGCTCCGCCACGTGGCCGGCGTCGCGGCCCCGGTCGGTGAGCGGCCGGTCGCTGGCGGCCAGTTCGGTGCGGGTCAGGTCGAACAGGCCGACCCGGACCTGGGTCTCGCCCACGTCGACGCCCACCAGTCTGGCCCGGCCGGCGGCGACCCGCAGCATGGTCCGCGGACGGCCGCCGTCGGAACCCACCGAGCCGCACTCCTCGATCAGGCCGTCGGCCAGCAGCTCACCGGTCACGTTGCTGACGGAGCCCGCGCTGAGCCCGGTGAGGGCGCCCAGCTCCTGCCGGCTGAGCGGCCCGTCGAAGTACAGCCTCCGCAGCACGGTGGACCGGCTGCCCCTGCGCAGGTCGCGCACCGTGTTCCAGCCTCGCCCGGTCACGGGCACCCCTCCTGACGATCAGTCACCGATTGTCCGATCCCTTGACGCGTGGCGACCCACGGCCTTTAAATCACGCCGTGAAGTAAGCCGCTGCACAGCGTACTTCCCTTCGTCTCCGGATCGCATTCCCTCCCCCGAACCCGTCCGAGAGGGGCGCCACCATCATGCCCATCAGCCGCACGGCCGCGGCCGCCTCGCTGGCCGCCGCACTGGTCCTCACCGCCACCGCCTGCGGCGGCCAGGGCGCCGGCGACAACAGCAGCCCCACCGCGCTCACCTACTGGGCGTCCAACCAGGGCACCAGCCTGGACGACGACCGCCGGGTCCTGGAAGCCGAGTTGAAGAAGTTCGAGCAGCAGACGGGGATCAAGGTCAAGCTGGAGGTCGTCCCCTGGTCCGACCTGCTGAACCGGATCCTCGCCGCGACCACCTCCGGCCAGGGGCCCGACGTCCTCAACATCGGCAACACCTGGTCCGCCTCCCTGCAGGCGACCGGCGCCCTGCTGCCCTTCGACGCCGCCGCCCTCGACCGGACCGGCGGCAAGGACCGCTTCCTGCCCTCCGCACTCGCCTCCACTGGCGCCGCCGGGCAGGACCCGGCGGCCCTGCCGCTCTACTCGATGGCCTACGGCCTGTACTGGAACAAGCGGCTCTTCGCCGAGGCGGGCATCGACCACCCGCCCGCGACCTGGGAGGAGCTGGTGGCCGACGGGCACCGGCTCACCTCCGGGGACCGCTACGGCCTCGCCCTCGAGGGCGGCAACGTCTCCGAGAACGTCCACCACGCCTTCACCCTCGCCAAGCAGCAGGGCACCGACTTCTTCGACGCGTCCGGCCGGCCCGCCTTCGACAGCCCCGGCGCGGTGGCCGCGGTCAAGCAGTACGTCGGACTGCTCGGTACCGAGAAGATCGCCGCCCCGGGCAACGCCGAGTACGGCAACAACCAGTCCGTCACCGACTTCGCCACCGGCCGGGCCGCCATGCTGCTGTGGCAGTCCGCCGGGGCGAACCTCGCCTCGCACGGGATGAAGCCCGAGGAGTACGCCGTCGCCCCCGTCCCCGCGCCCGCCGGCGCCGCCGGGGCCCGGGCCACCACCTCCATGGTCGCCGGCATCAACCTCGCCGTCTTCCGCAACAGCCACAACGCCGACGGCGCGCTGAAGTTCGTGAAGTTCCTGACCGGCACCGAGGAGCAGGTCCAGCTCAACCGGGCCTACGGCTCGATCCCGCCGGTCAAGGAGGCCCAGGCCGACCCGGCCTTCGCCACGCCCGAGCTCAGGACCCTCGCCGACGTGCTCAGGACCAGCTCCGCGCCGCTGCCCCAGGTCACCGAGGAGAGCCAGTTCGAGACCCTGGTCGGCACCGCGGTGAAGAACCTGATGGGTGCCGCCGCCGCGGGCCGGCCCGTCACCGACGACACGGTGCGGGCCGAGCTCGGCAAGGCCCAGCAGCAGATGCCGGCCCGCTGACGTGTCCGGACCCGCCACCGCCCGCCCGTCCGCCACGCCGGCCGCCTCCCCCGCGCCCGCGCCGCCGCCGGCGGCCGGCCCCCAGCGCCCCGACCGGCGCGCCCGCCGCCGCGCCGCGCTGCCCTACCTGCTGCTCCTGCCGGCCCTGCTCCTCGAACTGCTCGTCCACCTGACCCCGATGGTGGTCGGCGCGGCGATGAGCTTCAAGCAGCTCACCCAGTTCACCCTCCGCGACTGGTCCGCCGCACCCTGGTCCGGGTTCACCAACTACCGTGTGGCCGTGGACTTCCATGCCCCGGTCGGCCGGGCGCTGCTGCACTCCTTCTGGGTCACCTGCGCGTTCACCGTCCTGGCCGTCGGCCTCTCCTGGCTGCTCGGCACGGTGGCCGCCGTCCTGCTGCAGGACGCGTTCCGCGGCCGCGCCCTGCTGCGCGCCCTGTTCCTGCTGCCGTACGCGCTGCCGGTGTACGCGGCGGTCATCACCTGGTCGTTCGTGTTCCAGCGGGACACCGGCCTGCTCAACCACGTCCTCCACGACCAGCTCCACCTGGTCGACGACAAGCCGTTCTGGCTGCTCGGCGACAACAGCTTCACCGCCCTGGTCACCGTCTCGGTCTGGCGCAGCTGGCCGTTCGCCTTCCTGACCGTGACGGCCGGACTGCAGAACATCCCGCGCGAGCTCTACGAGGCGGCCGCCCTCGACGGCGCCGGCATCCGGCAGCAGATCCGCCGGATCACCCTGCCGTCGCTGCGGCCGGTCAACCTCGTCCTGGTGCTCGTGCTGTTCCTCTGGACCTTCAACGACTTCAACACGCCCTACCTGCTCTTCGGCAGGTCCGCCCCGGAGGCGGCCGACCTGGTGTCCGTCCACATCTACCAGTCCTCGTTCGTCACCTGGAACTTCGGCGCGGGCTCCGCCATGTCGGTGCTCCTGCTGCTCTTCCTGCTGCTGGTGACGGCCGGCTACCTGCTGCTCACCTCCCGGCGGGCGGCCCCACGACGGAGGAGTGCGCGATGATCGGGGCGTCCGCGTCCTTCCGGTGGCTGCGCCGGATCCTGCTCACCGTGCTGGCGGTGTTCGCCGCCACCCCGGTGCTGGTGATGCTCTCCAGCTCGCTCAAACCGCTCCGGGACGTCCAGGGCCCGTTCCGCTGGATCCCGAGCACGGTGACGCTCCGGCCGTACCTGGACATCTGGCACACCGTGCCGCTCGGCAGGTACCTCGTCAACTCCCTGATCGTGGCCGCCGGTTCGACCGTCTGCTCGGTGCTGGTCGCAATCCTCGCCGGGTACGCGGTGAGCCGGTACCGGTTCCGCGGGCGCCGGCTGTTCACCGTGACGGTGCTGTCCACCCAGATGTTCCCCGGGATCCTGTTCCTGCTGCCGCTGTTCCTGATCTTCGTCAACGTCGGCAACGCGACCGGGGTGCCGCTGTACGGCAGCCGCGGCGGACTGATCCTCACCTACCTGACCTTCTCGCTGCCGTTCTCGATCTGGATGCTGGTCGGCTACTTCGACTCCATCCCCCGCGACCTGGACGAGGCCGCCCTCGTCGACGGGTGCGGGCCGGTGCGGGCGCTGGTGCGGATCATCGTCCCGGCGGCGCGCCCGGGCATCGTGGCGGTCGCCGTGTACGCCTTCATGACCGCGTGGGGCGAGGTGCTGTTCGCCTCCGTCCTCACCGACGACTCGACCCGCACGCTGGCCGTCGGCCTCCAGGGCTACGCGACGCTCAGCGACGTCTACTGGAACCAGGTGATGGCCGCTTCCCTCGTGGTGAGCGTGCCCGTCGTCGCCGGGTTCCTGCTGCTCCAGCGCTTCCTGGTCGCCGGGCTGACCGCCGGAGCCGTCAAGTGACCGGAACCAGCCCCCGCACCGGAGCCTCCTCCCGCCAGCCCGCCGACCCGCCGAAAGGCCGCCCCGTGACCGACCTCAGCGCCCTGCCCGCCGACTTCCTGTTCGGGGCCGCCACCGCCGCGTACCAGATCGAGGGCGCGGTGGACGCCGACGGCCGCGCACCGTCCATCTGGGACACCTTCTCGCACACCCCCGGCCGGGTCGCCGGGGGCGACACGGGCGACACCGCCTGCGACCACTACCGCCGCTGGCCCGAGGACGTCGCCCTGATGGGCTCCCTCGGGCTGGACGCCTACCGCTTCTCGATCGCCTGGCCGCGCGTGGTGCCGCTCGCGGACGGCCGGGTCAACCAGGCCGGCCTGGACTTCTACGACCGGCTGGTCGACGGCCTGCTCGCCGCCGGCATCGAACCCTTCCCGACCCTCTACCACTGGGACCTCCCGCAGGCCCAGCAGGACCGCGGGGGCTGGCCGGTCCGCTCCACCGCCGAACGCTTCGCCGAGTACGCGACGGCGGTCGGCGAGCGGCTCGGGGACCGCGTCACGCACTGGGCCACCCTCAACGAACCGCTCTGCTCCGCCTGGATCGGGCACCTGGAGGGCACCATGGCCCCCGGGCTGACCGACCTCACCGCGGCCGTCCGGGCCTCCTGCCACCTCCACCTCGCGCACGGCCTGGCGGTCCGGGCCCTGCGGGCGACGGCGCCCGGCGCGCGGATCGGCATCGTCAACAACCTCAGCCCGATCGAGCCCGCGACCGACGCGCCAGCCGACCTCGCGGCCGCCGTCCGCGCCGACGGCCACGTCAACCGCTGGTGGCTCGACCCCGTGCTCGGCCGCGGCTACCCGGCGGACATGCGGGCCGAGTACGGCGTCGACCTGCCGCTGCGGGACGGGGACCTGGAGCTGATCGCGGCGCCGCTGGACTGGCTGGGCCTCAACTACTACTTCCGCCAGATCGTCGCCGACGACCCGCACGGCCCGGCCCCCCGGTTCCGCCAGCTGCCCGGCCCCAACCCGCGCCACACCGCGATGCCCTGGGAGGTCCACGCCCCGGGCCTGGAGGAGCTGCTGGTGCGGCTGGCGCACGACTACGGGGTGCGGCGGATCTTCGTCACCGAGAACGGCTCCGCCTACCCGGACACCGTCGCCCCCGACGGCGCCGTGCACGACCCCGAGCGCGCCGACTACCTCCAGGAGCACCTGGCGGCCTGCGCCCGGGCGGCCGCCCGGGGGGCCGCGCCGGCGGGGTACTTCGCGTGGTCGCTGCTGGACAACTTCGAGTGGGCGTACGGCTACGACAAGCGCTTCGGCCTGGTCCACGTCGACTACCCGACCCAGCGGCGCACGGTGAAGACCAGCGGCCGCCGGTACGCCGACCTGATCGCCACCCGCCGCACCGGCGCGGGCCGGTCCGGCTGACGGCACCGGTGGACCCGCCGGTTCCCGGCACTCGCGGAGCCGGTCCCGCGAGGAGGACGCCCCGGGGGGCTGCGCCCCGGGTCCGCACCCGTGCTCAGCCCTCCCCGGAGCCGGCGCGGGTGCGGTGCTTGGCCAGCGCGGTGAGCGCGAGCACCACGGCGGCCCCGACCCCCACCGCGCCCCAGGCCGGCAGCAGGACGGCGGCCGGGGCCAGCGCCCCCAGGACGAGGACCAGGGCCGGCGCGTACCAGCCGAGGACGGTACGGGCCCGGTCCCCGTAGCGCAGCGAGATGGCCGCGTTGGCGGTGTAGAAGGCGAGGATCCCGCCGCACAGGGCCCAGCGGGCGCCCGGCGGCAGGGGGTGCCGGGGTTCGGCGACGGCCGTGCCGAGCGCGCCCGAGAGCACCGTGACACCGGCGACCAGCACGAACGGCAGGTACATCACGGTGTCCCGGATCGTCGTGTTGGCACCGCCCGCCTGGGCCCGGTCGAGCCCGCGGACGGCGGCCGACGTCCCCCAGCGGAAGAACGCCTGGGCCAGCTCGGCCACCACCACGAAGCCCAGCAGCGCGGCGGCGGCCGAGGCGGCGGTGAAGTGGTCGGCGAGCGTGGAGACCACGGTGAAGACGCTCTCGCCGAGCACGATCACCACGAAGAGGCCGATCCGCTCGACGAGGTGCTCGATCGACATCCGCTCGTAGAACTCCGGCGACACCCCGGCCCGGACGGCCAGCAGCACCGCCTCCAGGGCGATCCCGACACCCCACAGCACGAACCGCTCCGGGCTCGGCAACACCGCCGAGACCCCCCAGATCACGGCCGGCAGCAGGCAGTACGCCAGCGGGCGCCACAGCGGCAGCGGGGTGTCCCGGCGCCGGGCGTGGCCCCACCAGATGCCGAACAGGGCCAGCCGGACCCAGGCCGCGCCCAGCGCGTACGCCCACGCCCGCGCGCCGAGCCCCTCGGGTGCGGCGGCCGCCATCAGGCCGAGTCCGGGCATCGCCACGAGGAGGACGGCCTGCATCCGCGGCGTCGCCGAGCCGAACACGTTGACGGTCACCGTCAGGTTCGCCCAGGCCCACCAGGCCGGGAAGAACAGGACGAGGAACCTGCCGAAGTCCGCGGCGCCCGGGTCGCCGTGCAGGCCGTGGGCGAGCACGGCGACGGTGACCACGAACACCAGGTCGAAGAACAGCTCGAACCAGCCGGCCCGGTGCTCCTCGCCGTCGACCGGCACAGCGTTCTCACTCACGGGGCCACTCTGCCCCCGGGCGGCGGCTACTCCGCGGTTCCGGGGCCGCCGTGTCGCGCCCGGCGTCCGGCCGCCGGGCGGGGGCCGTTCGGGTCGGATCGGGGCGGTGGGCGGTTGGGGACGGCCGCGGGTGGGACGGTGACAGGTCGTCGACCGCTGTCCGGGCGACGGGCGGGCGCCGGGCCGCGCCGCCCCGTTTCGGTGTTTCGGTGAGGAGCTCCCGTGGATGACCGACCCTTGGACGAACAGCCCCGGAACGACGGGCCCGAGGGTGGCCGGGCCGGGGCCGCCCGGTCCTCGGCTGCCGCAGCCCCGGACGAGGGGCACTACGGCACGGACCTCTTCCCCCCGGAGGAGACCGGCGAGGGCGAGCGCATCGACTACGGCGCCCTCGCCTACGACGCGGTGACCCGGGCCAGGCTCACCGCCCTGGGTGTCGGGCCGGGGTGGCGCTGCCTCGACGTGGGCGCCGGCACCGGGACGATCAGCCGCTGGCTGGCCGGGGAGGCCGGCGTCGACGAGGTGCTGGCGCTCGACCGCGACCCGCGGTTCGTGAACGCCCGCCCGGTCGGCCGCCTGCACACGATGGCCGCCGACGTCACCGATCCGGCGCTGGCACCGGGCCGCTTCGACCTGGTGCACTGCCGCTTCGTCCTGATGCACCTGCCCCAGCACGCGGAGGTGCTGGCGCGCCTGGCCGACTGGGTGGCCCCGGGCGGCTGGCTGGTCGTCGGCGACGCCGTCGACCTGACGACGGCGGACTCCCCGCAGCTCGCCTACCGGCACACCATGGCGGCCATGTGGCAGGCCCTGCGCGAGCGGATCGGCACCGACGTCACCTGGGTGACCCGCTACCCGCAGGTGCTGCGGGGCCTGGGCCTGCGCGAGGTCGGCGCGGAGGTCCACGTGCCGCCGCTGACCCCCGACGCGCCGGTCACCGCCTTCTGGCGGAGCACCTGGCTCAGCATGCGCGACGCCCTGGAGGCCGGCACCGCCCTGGAACCGGGCGAGCTCGACCGGGCGCTCGCCTACCTGGCCTCCCCGGAGCTGGCCGACCTCTCCCCCGGCATGATCACCGCCTGGGGCCGCCGTCCGGCCGCGGACGGGGCGGACCGGCTCTGACCCCGAGGGGCCCGACGCCGCCGCGCCCGCCGTCAGGGCGCGCCGGCTCCGGCCGTCAGGGCGCGCCGGACTCCGTGGTCAGCGCCGTCAACAGCGGCTCCAGGAAGCGCTGTTCGAGCCTGCCCGGCGGCAGTTCACCGGGTTCGACGTAGCTCTGGGCCAGTCCGCCCTCGCGGATCGCGACCAGCAGGCGGGCGACCTCGTCCGGGTCCGCGGTGAGGGTGCGCCCGGCCCGCGCCAGGTGGTGCGTGAGGGCCCGGGCCAGCTGGGCCCGCAGCCGGGCGTCGTGCTGGGCGAGCACCCAGGCGGCCTGCGGGTCGCGGATGGCGTGCAGGGTGAACTCGGTGGTGACGAGGTACCAGTCGCGTTCGGCCGGTTCGACCTCGCAGAGGACGTCGACCAGTGCCTGCACGGTGAGGTCCTCGGTGGCGATCGAGTCGACCAGGTCGGTCATCCGCCGGACGATGCGGTCGCTGTGCTCGTCGAACAGCGCGAGGAACAGCTCGTCCTTGCTGCTGAAGTTGGAGTAGAACGCGCCGCGGGTGTAGCCGGCCCGCTCGCAGATCTGCTCGATGGTGGCGGCCCGGAACCCCTGTTCGGCGAAGGTCTCCAGCGCGGCCCGGAGCAGTGCGGCGCGGGTGCGCGGACGTCGTTTGGTCTCACCCTTGGGCATCGGTGGCGTCCCGGTTCACTCGGAGCCGGCAGATCCGGTCCCACGCCGGTCGCGTCGCCGCCGGTCGGGTCCGCCGGCAGATCGGATCCATTGTCGTATCGGATACATCATTGTATCTTCTGGGCCCATGAGCACCCCACCGCCCTCCGGCGCGGGCACCCCGCTGCCCGCCGCGCTCGCCGCCGCCGTCGGACCACTGCCCGCCGGTGTCACCCTGCCGCTCCCGCCGAGCTTCGACTCGGTGGCCGCGGAACGCCAGTACCGGAAGGAACAACTCGCCGCCGGGTTCCGGTTGTTCGGCCGGTTCGGCTTCTCCGAGGGGGTGGCCGGGCACATCACCGTGCGCGACCCGGAACACCCCGACCGCTTCTGGGTGAACCCGTTCGGGATGCCCTTCAGCATGATCAAGGCCTCGGACCTGATCCTCGTGGACCACGAGGGCACCCTGCTGCACGGCAGCCGGCCGGTGAACCGGGCCGCGTTCGTGATCCACTCCCAGGTGCACGCGGCCCGCCCGGACGCGATCGCGGCGGCCCACGCGCACTCGCTGCACGGCAAGGCCTTCTCCAGCCTCGGCATCACCCTCGATCCGCTCACCCAGGACGCGTGCGCGTTCTTCGAGGACCACGGGCTGTACAGCGACTACCGCGGCGTGGTGAACGAGGTCGACGAGGGCAAGCGGATCGCGGCCGCCCTGGGCGCGTACAAGGCCGTGATCTTGCAGAACCACGGCCTGCTGACGGTCGGCGGGTCCGTCGCCGAGGCGGTCTGGTGGTTCGTCACGATGGAGCGCTCCTGCCAGGCCCAGCTGCTCGCGATGGCGGCCGGCAGCCCGAAGTCGATCGACCGGGAGACCGCGCTGATCACCCGCGGGCAGGTCGGCGGGCAGCTGGCCGGCTGGTTCCAGGCGCAGCCGCTGTTCGAGCAGATCCGCGCGACCGACCCGGACCTGGCCGGCTGACCGGGCGTCGGCGGACCGTTCCCGGAAAGGAGCTACGGGTGGGGCTGCGAGTGGAGCGGAGAGCGCGGATCGCGGTGCTCGGCGCCGGCAGCATCGGCTGCCACCTCGGAGGCATGCTCGCCGCGGTCGCGGACGTCACGCTGATCGGCCGGCCGGCCGCGATGGCGGCCGTCGGGCGGGACGGGCTGACGCTGACCGGGCCCGGCAGCGCGCGGCGGGAGGTGCGCGGGCTGACCGTCGCCACCGACGCGGACGCCGCCGCGACGGCGGACTACGTGCTGGTGACCGTCAAGTCCGCCGACACCCGGGCGGCCGCCCGCGAGCTGGCCGGCCGGCTGGCCCCCGGCGCGGCCGTGATCAGCTTCCAGAACGGCCTGCACAACACCGCGGAACTGCGGGCCGGGCTACCGGGACACCGGGTGCTCGCCGGGATGGTCCCGTACAACGTGCTGCGCAGCGGGCCGGCCGCCGTCCACCAGGGCAGCGGCGGTGCGCTGATGCTGGAGGACGCCCCTGAGGCGCGGCCGTTCGCGGCGGCGGCCCGGGCCGGCGGCCTCCGGCTGGTGCTGCGCGCGGACATGCCCGCGGTGCAGGCCGCGAAGCTGCTGATGAACCTGAACAACGCGGTGAACGCCCTCTCCGGCCTGCCGCTGCGCGAGCAGCTGGGCACCCGGGCGTACCGGGCCTGCCTGGCCCGGTGCCAGCGGGAGGCGCTGGCCGCCTTCCGGGCGGCCCGGGTCGCGCCCGCCCGCCTCGGCCCGGTGCCGCCGCGCTGGACGCCCGGGCTGCTGGGGCTGCCCGACGCGCTCTTCCGGCGGGTGGCGGCGGCCGGTCTGCGGATCGACGAGCGGGCCCGCTCGTCCATGTGGGAGGACCTGGAGCGCGGCCGCCCCACCGAGATCGACTCGCTCCAGGGCGAGGTGATCGCCCTCGCCCGGCGCCACGGTCTGCCGGCGCCGGCCAACGCCCGGCTGGTCGAGCTGGTCCGCGAGGCCGAGCGGGCCGGTCCGGGCGCGGCGCGGCGGTGGTCGGGCCCGGAGCTGCTGGCGGCGCTCGGCCCCGGCTGAGGGTCCGGCTCCGACCGGCAGGTTGACGGCCCCACCGCGGCCCCTACTGCGGCCCCATCGCGGCCCCGTCGCCGCCCGGCCCCGGGCTCGCCCGGCTCAGGCGGTCGCGGCGAGGGTCCCGTCGAAGGTGGCCGCCGCCAGGCCGAAGGACAGCGTCATCCCGATGCCCGAGGTGACGGAGACGGCGCGCACGCCTGGCGCCAGGTCGCGCACCAGCAGCGGGCCGCGCGGGCTGCTGGCGTAGACGCCCTGCCAGCGCTCGAGGATCCGCAGGCCCGGCACGCCGAGGACCCCGGCGACCGCGGCGGTGAGCAGTTCGAAGGTGCGCTCGTCGATGAACGGCGGGGTGGTGGCGTCGTAGTGGTGCGAGTCGCCGACCAGCAGGGTGCCGTCCGGGAGCCGGGTGAACATCACGTTGGCGCCGATCTCCAGCAGTTCGGCGCTGTGCCCCAGCACCTCGGCCTTCAGCCCGGCGGCGGACGGCCGGGCGGTGAAGGCGTCGTAGCGGAGCATGGAGGTCGCCGTGAGCACCGCGGAGTCGGTGCGGAAGGCCGCCGGGGCCTCGGCCCGCGCCATGGTGAGGCGGCAGCGCTCGATGCCGTGGTCCTCGGCGACGTCGGGGAACAGGTAGTCCAGGTCGTGGCCGACGCAGACCAGGATGCGGTCGCCGTGGACGGGGCCGCGGGTGGTGTGCACCGTGCCGGTCTCGACGCCGGTGACGGCGGTGCCCCACAGGATCCGGCCCCGCGGCTGCCCGGCCACCCAGCGGGCCAGGCCGGGCGCCGCCTCGCGCGGGTTCACCCGCAGGTCGGCGGGCAGGACGGCGCCGCCCACCAGGTCGCCGTCGGCGCCGGGGGCGCGGCCGAGTGCCGCGGCGGTCTCCGCGGCGGTGCACAGTCGGACGGCGTCGCCGCCGCGCTCGGCGTGCAGCTCCTCCAGGACGGCCGCCTCGGTCGCCGACCGGGCCACCACCAGGGTGCCGGCCTCCTCGGCCCAGATGCCGGCGGCCGCGGCGGCGCGCAGCCAGCCGGGCCGGGAGCGCTGGGCGAGCGCGAGCAGCTCGCCGTCCTGGGCGCTGATGCAGCAGTGGCCGAAGTTGCGGACGGAGGCGCCGACCGGCTGCCGGTCACGGTCGACGACCGTCACGGACAGCCCGTTGCGCAGCGCCTCGAAGGCGTGGGCCAGGCCGATGATGCCGGCGCCGACGATCACCACGTCGCTGCGTCCGGGCGTGCCGGGCGCGGTCGCGCGGGGGGCGGTCAGGCGGGGGGCGGCGGGGGCGGCGGTGGGTGGGGTGCTGCTGCTCATGGCTCCAGATTCCGGTCTCATCGGCGTCGACGTCAAGAGATGTCTGTACAAGTTACCGCCTGTTCACCCGTTCGACGACCAGCGGAGACGGCTGTCCACCCGGCGAACACCCAGGTGGGCCCGCCTTGAGAAGTTCCGGACCGAGTGCCATAGTCAACTTGTGAAGACAAGTGAGGAGCTCCCCCTCCACCAGCGGCTCGGCGCCGAGTTCCGGCGCCGCATCGAGTCCGGCGAGTGGCCGGAGGGCGAGCCGGTGCCCAGCGAGTCGCAGCTCTGCGCCGAGTTCGGCACCTCCCGGGGGCCGGTCCGCCAGGCCCTGGCCATGCTGCGCAGCGAGGGCGGCCTCGTCGGCGGGCGCGGGAAGCCGCCCGTCGCCCGGCGCACCGCCCCCTCCCAGCCGTTCGCCACCTTCCTGTCCTTCACCCAGTGGGCCCACGGCATCGGCCGCGAGCCGGGGCAGAGCACCGTCGAGGTCGCCCGCCGCCGGGCCTCCCCGGAGACGGCGGCCCGGCTCGGCCTCGCCGAGGGCGCACCCGTCGTCGAACTCGTCCGGCTCCGGCTCCTGGACGGCGTCCCGGCCATGCTGGAGCGCTCCGCCTTCGTCCACGAGGTGGGCCGCGTCCTGTTCGACTTCGACCCGGACTCCGGATCCGTCTACGCGGAACTGCTGCGCCGCGGCGTCGACCTGCACCACGCCCGGCACACCATCGACGCCGTCGCGGCCGAGCCGCAGGACGCCGAGCTCCTGCGGATCCCCGCGGGCGCCCCGCTGCTGCGGGTGCGGCGGCTCACCACGTCGAGCAGCGGTGTGCCGCTGGAGGACGCCGACGACCGCTACCTGCCCGCCATGGCCACCTTCACCATCGAGAACACCATCGAAGGCCGCACCGTCGTCGGCCGCTACCGCACCGAAGAGGACTGACACCGTGATCGAGCTCGCCGCACTGGACATGGCCGGCACCACCGTCAACGAGTCCGGCGCCGTCTACCGGGCGCTGCGCACCGCCGTCGAGCGGACCGGCGTGGCCGTCGCCGAGGCCGACCTCCAGACCTGGATGGGCACCGACAAGCGCGAGGCCATCGCCGCCCTGGTCCGCCTCGGCGGCGGCACCCCCACCCCGGAGCTCGTGGAGGAGAGCTACGCCGCCTTCGCGCAGTACCTGCGCGAGGCCTACCGGGCCACTCCCCCGCAGGCGATACCGGGCGTCGAGGCCGCGCTGGCCGAGCTGCGCCGACGCGGCATCAAGGTCGCCCTCACCACCGGTTTCAGCGATGACGTGGCGTACCCGCTGCTGGAGTCGCTCGGCTGGTCAACCGGCGAGGGCGGCAACCTCGACGCGGTCGTGACCTCGGACGAGGTCCCGCGCGGGCGCCCTGCGCCGTACATGATCCACCGTGCGATGGAGAAGACCGGGGTCGTCGCCACCAGCCGGGTGCTGGCCGCCGGCGACACCGTCGTCGACGTCGAGGCCGGCAGCAACGCCGGGGCCGGCGTGGTCGTCGGCGTCCTCACCGGGGAGCTCACCCGCGCCGACTTCGAGGGGCACCCGCACACCCACGTCCTGGCCAGCGCCGCCGACATCCCCGGCCTCCCCGAGACCCGGCCCACGGCCTGACCCCCGCGCCACCGCTGCCCGGTGCCGCCGGCCCACCACCGGGCAGCGGCACCGGCCACGGGAGCCGGCCCCGTGATACGTTCCGGGGCCGGGGGGCCGACATGGACGAGACTTCGACGGCGCGTGCCGAACTGGACCGGCTGGGCCGGTCGCTGCGCGGACAACTGGTCGCACTGATCACCGATCTGACCGTTCGCGTCCACCTCCGCCGGCTGACCCTCGACGAACCGAAGGTCGCCGACGGGGGCGAGCCGCCGCGCCACCACTACGCGACGGACTACCAGGGCAAGCGTCCGACGACCAGTACCGCCGCCGGGACGGCCGCCCGTGCGACCTTCCTGCTCCGCACGGCCGGTTGGGACGTCACGGAGTCGGAGGAGGACGACGACGGGAGGCTGTGGACCGTACTCCTCGCCCGGCGGGACGGCAGCGTCATCCGCATCCTGACGAGCGAGGACACCCTCGCCGTGGTCTTCCGCGGCCGGACGCCCGCACTGGCGCTGTGCCCGCCGCAACCGGACCCGCCACAGCCGGACCCGCCGCAACCCGTCCAGGACCCGGAGCCGATCGGAGAGCCGGAGCCGTTCCGGGACCCGGAGCCGATCGGGGAGCCGGAGCCGGTTCGGCAGCCACTACCGGTCCGGGAGTCGGAGCCGGTCCGGGGGTCGGAGCCGGTGGAGCAGCGGGAACCCCTGCGGACGCAGGAGACCCTCACACCCGGCTACGTCCTCTGCTACGAGTGCGACGGCCACTGCCGGTGCCCCCGGTGCGGTGGCCGCGGGTGGTTGCCCGGCGAAGCCGGCCGGAAGCGGCGGTGCGGGGAATGCCGCACGACGAAGGTGTGCCCGATCTGCTGGGGTGCGGGTGAACTGGCCGTCTCCGACCTGTCGACGTACCAGCGCGACTACTACCCGGAGCTGGGCGGGCGCTGACGGCGTGTTCCGCCGAGCCCGTACGCCTCCCACCGGCCGCTCCTGCCACCGGCCACGCCGCCCGGCGGCCGCAGGCCCGGACGGATCGAGCCGGCGCCCCGTCCGGGGCGGCCCCGGTCATCGTCCGACGCGGGTCGCGGGCGGGTCGGCCCGTTGGGCGTCCAGGTACTCCTCCCGGATCTCCCTGGGCCCGAACGGCCAGGCGCCCTCGACCCTCGACCAGACCAGGTAGGCGAGACCGCCGAGGGCGACCCAGGCCAGCGACCACTCGACGGGGTGGACGCCCTCGTTGGCCTTGTCCGCGTATCCGTAGATGACCAGCCAGCCGACGGCGGCGACGATGCTCGGCAGCGGGTAGAGCACCATCCGGTAGGGGCGGGCGAGTTCCGGCTGCCGTCTGCGGAGCACGGTGACCGCGGCGATCTGGGCGAGCGCCTGGACGATCACCATGACGCTGGTCAGCAGGGCGATCAGGACGCTCAGCGGCGGGTGTTCGGCGCTGCTGCCGATGTGCCGCGCGAAGAGGAAGCCGGCGGCGGTGACGGTGCCCATGGCGACCAGGCCGAGCACCGGGAAGCCGTGCCGGGGGTGCAGTCGGGCGAAGGAGCGGAAGAACATCCCGTCCCGGGCCGCGTCGTAGGGCACCCGGGAGCCGCCGAGCAGGCCGGTGAGGACGGAGGCGAAGGCGGTGATCAGGATCAGGACCGTCACGGTGTCGGCCGCGCCCTTGCCCCAGGTCCGTTCGAGGACCGCGGAGGCGACCGACTTGGCGGCCGCGTTGTCCGGGTCCAGCATGTCCCGCCAGTCGACGACGCCGAGGACGCCGATCTGCATCAGCAGGTAGATGCCCATGATGGCGGTGATCGAGTAGATGATCGCGCGCGGCATGACGCGGCCGGGGTCCCGGATCTCGGCGCCCAGGTAGGAGGCGGTGTTGTAGCCGAGGTAGTCGTAGATGCCGATGGTCAGGCCGGCGGCGAAGCCGGTCCAGAACTGGCCGTGGGTGACCTCGACGGCGTGGGCGGGCCAGGTGAAGGCCCGTGCGGGGTCGAAGTCGGTGAAGGATGCGGTGATCACCGCACCGACCGAGACGATCATCACGACCCACATGGCGACGGTGATCGTGCCGATGGCCTCGACCCGGCGCCACAGCAGCAGCACGACCAGGGCGAGCACCGCGACGCCGACGACGTCCCCCTGGAGGGTCGACATGCCGGGCCACAGGTAGGCCAGGTACTGCACCAGGCCCTGCACGCCGGTGGACATGATCAGCGGGATGAAGAGCATCGCCGTCCAGACGAACAGGAACGGCATCAGCCGCCCGGTGCGGTACTGGAAGGCCTCGCGCAGGTAGACGTAGGTGCCGCCGGCGCCGGGCAGGGAGGCGCCGAGTTCGGCCCAGACCAGGCCGTCGACGAGGGCCAGCAGCGCGCCGGCGATCCAGCCGATGACGGCCTGCGGACCGCCGAAGGCCACGACCATCAGCGGGATCGTCACGAACGGCCCGATGCCGCACATCTGGCTCATGTTGATCGTGACGGCCCGGAAGAGGCCGATTCTTCGGGTGAAGCCTGAGGACACGGACGGCTCCGAGGGGGCGTGGGGGGCGAACCGGGGAGGTGGGGCGCGAGGATGAAGTTAAGTATCATTACTTAATCCGTCAAGGGACTGCGCACGACCTCCGCGGAACGATCCCCGGCCCCCGGGGCCGCCCCGGCGCCACCTCCGGGGGCTCGTCCCGCTACCGCCACCCTCCCGCCCGCAGCCGTTCGAGCCCGTCCAGCAACAGGTCGAGCGCGAACTCGAACTCCGCCTGGTCGTCGCAACCCCCGACCGCCGAACCGGCGTCGTGCCCGGCCGACCCCGCCAGCTCGGCGATGTGCGGGTAGGCGCGGGCGAGCTGCGCCAGCACCGCCGGGTCCGGCGGGGCCGCGGTGTCGTCGAACAGCTCCTGACTGAAGCCCAGCAGCCGACTGCCCATCGCGTGCATCGCGTGGTGCGTGAGGTCGACGGAGAAGCCGCCAGCCCGGAACAGGCCGGCCATGGAGTCGAGGTAGCCGAGCAGCGCGGGGGTCGGGGCGGGCCGCGACTCGACCACCCGGGCCGCCCACGGATGCCCGCGCAGGGTGCGGCGCGCGGAGAGGATCCGCTCGCGCACCACGTGCTGCCAGCCGCCCTCGCCGGGCGGGCCGATCTCGCCGACCACCAGGTCCACCATGCCGTCGAGGAGTTCGTCCTTGTTGGCGACGTGCTTGTAGAGCGCCATCGGCACCACACCCAGTTCCTGGGCGAGCCTGCGCATGCTCAGTGCGTCCGTGCCCTCGGCGTCGGCGAAGGCCACCGCCGCGCGCAGGACCCGCTCCCGGCTGAGCGGCGTGCGCCGCGTTCCGTCTGCTGGCTTGTTCACCTTGACGAGTGTACGGCGTACGCCTACCCTGAGCGACAGGTGTACGCCGTACACCTCAGAGGAGCAGGGGAGGATCCGGATGACTACGGACCGGCCGATGGCGAGCGCGGACCGGCGCGACGGCGTGGCGGCGGGGGTGCTGTTCCTGGTGACCGAGGTGGCCGCCGTCGCCGGAGTCCTGCTGTACCGGCCGGTGCTCGGCAGCGCCGACTACGTCCTGGGCGCGGGCGCCGACGGCCGGGTGCTGCTCGGGGCGCTGTGCGAGGTGGTCCTGGTCCTCGCCGTGGCGGGCACCGGGTTCATGCTCTTCCCGGTGATCCGACGGCAGCACGAGGGCCTCGCCCTCGGCTACGTCTGCGTCCGGCTGCTGGAGGCCGCGTTCATCCTCCTCGGCCTGGTCAGCCTGCTCGCCGTGGTGACGCTCCGTCGGGACGTCTCGGCGGCCCACGGCGAGGGAGCCGCGTCCTACGCCGCGGCGGCCAGAGCGCTCGTCGCGGTCCACGACTGGACCTTCCTGCTCGGCCCCAACCTGATCCTCGGCGTCAACACCCTGCTGCTGGCGGCGCTCGTGCACCGCAGCGGAGCCGTGCCCCGCGCGATCACCCTGCTGGGGATGGTCGGCGGGCCGCTGATCACCGCCTCCGCCGTCGCCGTCCAGTTCGGCCTCTACGGACAGCTCTCCACCGCAGGGAAGCTGGCAGCGCTCCCGGTCTTCGCCTGGGAGGTCTCGTTCGCCGTCTGGCTCCTCGCCCGGGGCTTCCGCGGCACCGCACCGGCCGCCGTCCTCCCCCGCCCCGCCCAGACCCATCTCCGCCCCGGCCCGCGGGCCACCGCCGGGCTGACGGACTGAACGCACAGCCGGCCTGAGCCCGGGGCCGGGCCCGGGGTCCGTCCCGGGCCGGCGGCCGGCGGGCCGGCCGCCGGGCGGATCCTCCGTCAGGTGTCAGGACGGGCTGGTGGCCAGCAGCGCGGTGGTGGTCACCTTGTTGTCGCACTCGGCGAAGAGGCCGTCGTCCAGGGCGACCTGGTGCGCGCCGGCGCCCGGCAGGCCCAGCACGAGCGTGGGGTAGACGACCGGCGTGGCGCCCGAAGTGCAGTAGCCGTCGGCCTCGCCCTGGACCTGGACGAAGGTCAGCTTCACCCAGGCCTTCCCACCCGGCGCCAGCCGGACGGGTGCGGCGGTGCCGCTGTGCGTCACCGCGAGCGGGGCGTTGCGGTCCGGGGAGCCGTTGGCCGCACCGGCCACCGTCGGGAAACCCTGCAGGGTGCACGGCTGCGCGGAGGAGTTGGTGAACGCGACGACCGCCGCCCCGATACCCGTGCCCGGGGGGCGCTGCTTCGCCTGGTGGGCCTCGCCCTTCAGGTCTCCGGCCGCGCAGGCCGGCGCCGTCGCACCGGCGGAGGTGGCGGAGGCGGTGCCGCCGGACGGCGCGCCGCCCTTGGTCGGGGCCGGGGCCGGGGTCGCCGCACCCGACGCGGCCGGGGAGGCCGGGGCCGCCGTGACCGGGACCGCCGCGGACGGGGCCGCGGAGCCCGCGGGCTCGTCGTTCCCGGGCCCGCAGGCCGTGATCACCAGGGCTGCCGCGGCAGCCGAGACCACGGCGGCCGCGGCTCTTCGGGCCTTCTTCCCGTGCTGCGTGACCTGCATGACGCCTCCTTGAGGGACGGAGCGGTGCCGGTCCGACGCCAGCACCCGCCCCGTACACACCGCCGTTGCACGGCCGGTTCCCCGGGCGGCCGGGTGTGACAGGACGGTGACGAGATCGGGAGGCGCCCGTCGCACGGTCACGACCCGCCGGTGGCCGGGAGGCTCGGGTCGGCAGGCCGCCGGCCCCCTCAGCCCGTCAGCCCGTCGACCCGTCCGCGACCCGGGGGCGAGGCCTCGCCGGTCAGAACCACTCCGGACGGCAGTCCGCCGCGGTCCGGTCAAGGCTGTCCAGCAGGTCGAACTGAGGCCTGGTCCGCGGGAGTTCGTATCGGAAGAAGTACCGGGCCGCCTGCCGCTTGCCCTCGTGGAAGGCGTCCGTGCCCTCGCCCAGCGCGAGGAACTGCTCCAGCCAGATCCAGGCCAGCACGACGTGGCCGACGGCCTCCAGGTAGACGGTGGCGTTGGCCAGCGCCGTCCCCGGGTCCCCCGTCGACCAGAGGGTGGCGGTGGTCCGCGCGATCCGCTCCGCGGCGGCGTCCAGGAGGGCGGCCAGCCCGGCCGCCTCGCCGCCGGCGGCCGTCGCCCTGCGGGTGGTCGCGGCCAGCGTGTCGAGGAGCAGCCGCAGACCCTCGCCGCCGTCCATGACGACCTTGCGGCCGAGCAGGTCCAAGCCGTGGATGCCGTGGGTGCCCTCGTGGATGGGGTTGAGCCGGTTGTCCCGGTAGAACTGCTCGACGTCGTACTCGCGGGTGTAGCCGTAGCCGCCGTGCACCTGGATGGCGAGGTCGTTGGCGGCCAGGCACCACTGCGAGGGCCAACTCTTGGCGACCGGCGTCAGCACGTCGAGCAGCAGGTGGGCGCGGGCCCGCTCGGCCTCGTCCTCGGCGGTGCCCTCCTCGTCGAGCAGACGACTGCAGTACAGGCCGAGCGCGAGCGCCCCCTCCACGTAGCTCTTCTGCGCGAGCAGCATCCGCCGCACGTCCGGGTGCTCGATGATCGGCACCTGCGGGGCGTTCGGGTCCCGGCCGGTGAGCGGGCGGCCCTGCGGGCGGGTGCGGGCGTAGTCGAGGGCGTGCAGGTAGCCGGTGTAGCCGAGCGCCGTGGCGCCCTGGCCGACGCCGACGCGGGCCTCGTTCATCATGTGGAACATGTAGGCCAGCCCGTGGTGCGCCTCGCCCACCAGGTGGCCCACGGCACCGGAAACGCCGCCGGGGGTGTACCGGCCCTCCCCGAAGTTGAGCATCGTGTTGGTGGTACCGCGGTAGCCCATCTTGTGGTTGAGGCCGGCGAGCACCACGTCGTTGCGCTCCCCCGGGGTGCCGTCCGCCCGGACCAGGAACTTGGGCACGATGAACAGCGAGATGCCCTTCACCCCCGCCGGACCGCCGGGGATCTTCGCAAGCACCAGGTGGACGATGTTCTCGCTGAGCTCGTGGTCGCCGCCGGAGATCCACATCTTGGTGCCGGTGAGGCGGTACGTGCCGTCGGCCGCCGGCACCGCCCGGGTGGTGATGTCGGCGAGCGAGGACCCGGCCTGCGGCTCTGACAGGCACATGGTGCCGAAGAACCGGCCCTCGACCATGGGCGGCACGTAGGTGTCGATCTGCTCCCGACTGCCGTGCGCCATGATCAGGTTGGCGTTGCCGACGGTGAGCAGCGGGTACGAGGCGGTGGCGATGTTGGCGGCCTGGAACCAGGCCCGGCAGGCGTTGGCGACGACGACGGGCAGCTGCTGACCGCCGACCTCGTGGTCCATCGACGCCCCGACCAGGCCCGCCTCGGCGTAGACCCGCAGGGCCTCCTTCACCTCCGGGATGAGGTGCACCCGCTCCCCGTCGAAGCGGGGCTCCTCGGCGTCGCCCTTCTTGTTGTGCGGGGCGAAGTGCCGGGTGGCGACGGCCTCGCTGAGCTCCAGCACGGCGTCGAAGGTGTCCCGGTCGTGCTCGGCGAACCGGGCGCGACGGGTGAGGGCCGTGACGTCCAGCCAGTCGTGGAGCAGGAAGTCGAGGTCGCGGCGGGAGAGGAGGAGAGAGTCCACGTAGGGCCATCCGATCGGACGAGGCGGTCGCGCTGCTGCCGGCGGGGCGGGCAGCGGGAGCCTTCCCCCGTCCGCCCCGGCACCACACTCCCACCACGGCCGCCGGAGGCCGGCGCCGGGGGCCCGGCCGGGAGTTCGACCGGCACCGGGGGCCTCGACCGGTGCCCGGCCCGGTGTCGGCCGGCGCCGGCCCGCTCACCGCCGGCACCCCGCCGGCCCCTCCGACGGTCAGAGCTGCGGCGTGCGGTGGAGGGAGATCAGCAGCCGCCAGACCTGGTGGGCGATCCGCTCCGGGTCCGCCTCGATCCGGCCGTGCAGCCAGTCGGCGAGGACGCCGGTGAAGGTCCCGGCCACCGCGGAGGCCACCAGCTCCGGCTCCGGGGCGCCCGCGAGGGCCCGCTCGGTGCGGCTGCGCTCGCGCAGGTCGCGGGTGAGCACCAGACCGAGCGGGCCGCCGCCGCCCGGCGCCAGCAGGGCCCGGTAGAGCGGGGCCCGCGGGAGGAGTTCGGTGAAGAAGCCGGTCAGCGCGGGCGGCGGGGAGGCCGGGTCGGGCAGGCCGCGCCAGGCGTGCAGGGCGTCCACGGCCTCGCGGACGATGTCCGCGCAGGCGTCCACGGCGAGCGACTCCAGGTCGGCGTAGTGGACGTAGAAGGTGGCCCGGCCGACCCCGGCCCGGCGCACCAGCGCGGCGACGTTCAGCTCCGCGAGCGAGCGCTCGGCGCACTCCTCCAGCAGGGCCCGGCGCAGGGCGGCCCGGGTGCGCTCGGCCCTCGGGTCCTGGGCGGGCGCGGGGGCCGGGGCCGAGCCCTGCTCCTGGGCAGGGCCGTGCTCCTGGGCGGGGCCGTGCTCCTGGACGGGGCTCATCCGGCGAGCAGGACGGCGCCGAGCGCGAGCGCCCCGGGCAGCGCCTGGGCGGCCAGGATGCGGCGGTTGGCGGTGGCACCGCCGTACAGGCCCGCCACCACCACGCAGCACAGGAAGAAGACCTGCACCTGGTGCCCGGTCGAGCCCCCGGCGATGAGCCCCCAGACCAGTCCGGCGGCCAGGAAGCCGTTGTAGAGGCCTTGGTTGGCGGCGAGCGGTGCGGTGGTGCGGGCGAGTTCGGCGTCGAAGCCGGAGAGTTCCCGGCCCGGCCTCCGTTCCCACAGGAACATCTCCAGCACCAGGAAGTACCCGTGCAGGGCGGCCACCAGGGCCACCAGGACGTCGGCGGTCACGCGCATCATCAACTCCCGAACTTAATGGACAGGTGTCCATCATAGCTGGACAGGTGTCCATGAAGTCCAGGCCCCGACCTCCGGCCACCCCGGCGCTCAACCGCCCGACGAGGCCGTCCCGCCGGTCACCACGCGGGCCGCCCCGCCCACGCGCGCGGCCGACCCCCCGGCCGAGGTCCGCACCGCTCCGGGGACCGCCGAGGCCGCCGCCGCCCGGTGCGCGGCGGCCGTGGGCCGGGCGACGGGGGCAGCGGGTGCGACGGGGCGCTCGGCCGCACCCGCGCCGATCCGTTCGATCCGGAGCACCAGGTTGCGGTCCTGGCGGTCGCCGGGCACATCCCGGTTGCGGCTGAACACGACCTGTGTCGGCACACCCAGGGTCTCCTGCCAACGCCCTTGAAAGGCACGAATGTTGGGGCACCATTCACCCTGGTGGCGGTGCTCCAGCTCCAGGTGCCAGCTCTCCGCGTCGACGACGTGCACGGCGCCCACGTCACCGGCGAGCTCCACCGGCGCGGCGCCCCGCACGGTCACCACCGCCCGCTGCGGCCACCGGCCGTCCACCGCCGTCACCGTGATCCGGCTCGGCCCCTGGTACCAGGCCATCCTCGCCCTCCCGCGTCCGTCCTCATGCGGCCGCCGACCGGCCTCAGCCGGTACCACGGCCGACGAGCCCCCACGGGTTCGGCCCGCACGCTTCCGGTACGGGGAAGGCGCTCTGCCTACAGCGCGCACAGTCCGCACCTGCCGCGGCCCCTGCGTGTGCAGGGAATCGGCCCGGCACATCGCCCAGCCCTTGAGACTCCGACGGGGAGCTTGGAACACCCTGACGCCCCGGCACCACCGGGACACGCCCGGACCCGTCAGAGCACGCCGAACTCCCCACCCCGCACGGCCGAGACGAAGTCCGCCCAAGCCTCGACAGGAAAGACCAGGGCCGGGCCATTCGGGTTCTTCGAGTCTCGAACGGGCACAGCATCGGCGGCAGTCAGATTGCCCGCCACCTCAACACACTCTCCACCGTTGCTGCTGTAGGAGGAAGTGAACCAAACAGGATCGCTGGCAGTCACGTCAACCCATCTCCTTCGACAAAGGCCACGCGCACAGGAAGTCGACCACACCGACTTCCCGCGCGGAGCGGGGGCGATCAGCCGGCTTCAGCGGAAGCCAGCCATGCGCCGCCCCGGCCCGGGCGGGCCGGGGCGGCTCGTCACTGCGGTCAGAGCACGCCGAACTCCCCACCCCGCACGGCCGAGACGAAGGCCAACCACGCCTCCACGGGGAACACCAGGGCCGGGCCATGAGGGTCCTTGCTGTCACGGACGGGCACTCGGTCGAGGAACCCGTCCGCGACCTCCACGCATTGCCCTTCCTGGACGCTGTAACTACTCGTGCGCCATGCGGCGCCTGCCAGGTCATCCATCCTCAAAACCTCTCCGAACCTGCCGGATGAACTCTCGACTCGCTGCTCGGGAGACTGCACGGCGCATCACCCCGGTGTTGGCCGAGCGAGCTGGATTGCTCGTTCGGTTCAGACAGCGCAGAAGTCGCCGCCCCGCACGGCGGATACGAAGTTCGCCCAGGACTTCACCGGGAAAACCAGCACAGGGCCGCCGGGATCCTTCGAGTCTCGGACGGGCACAGCGTCGACGGCCGCCAGATTGCCCGCCACCTCTACGCAGTTCCCGCCGTTACTGCTGTAGGAGGAGGTGAACCAAGCAGGTTCGCTGGAGGTCACGGCAGTGCCTCTCCCTTGATCGGGGCCACGGCTTCGGCAGAGCCAGAGCCGTGCGCCGCCCCGGCCCGGGCGGGCCGGGGCAGCTCGTCACTGCGGTCAGAGTGCGCCGAACTCCCCGCCCCGCACGGCCGACACGAAGGCCGACCACGCCTCCACGGGGAACACCAGGGCCGGGCCATGAGGGTCCTTGCTGTCACGGACGGGCACAGCGTCGACGGCAGTCAGATTGCCCGCCACCTCGACGCATTCCCCACCGTTACTGCTGTAACTGGACTTGAACCACGCAGGTTCGCTGGCGGTCACGGCAGTTCCTCCCTTAGCTTCCTGATCAGAGCCACGGAATCCGCCTGCGACAGCGCCATGGCCTGCAACTGATAGTAGTCCGTGAGCATCGGCACAACCGCGCTGCTGTCTCGTTCGAGGTTTCCCTGCTGTGCGCTCTCGGCATAGGACATCAGAGACCGGTCCGGGAATGTGAGGATGTACACCGGCAGGTCGAACGCCCGGTCCTCTCCTATCGCGAGTGGTGCGACCTGCAGGACCGTGTGCGGCAGATCGGCGAAGGCGGTCAACGCCTCCAACTGCCCAGCCATGATTCCTGGTCCACCAATCGGCCGCCGGATGCAACTCTCGTCCAGCACTGCGTGGATCAGTGGCTGCGGGTGCCGGCGCAGCTTTGCTTGTCGGCTCGCCAGAACAGCAAGTCGCTCGTCGGCCTGCTCAGGCGTGATGCTGGCTCGACGCACTGCCCCTGCGGCGACGGCTTTTGCGTAGTCCATGGTCTGAAGCGCTCCGGGCACGATGCCCAGCGTGAACAGCCGCACCTCCGCAGCCCTTGCCTCCTGCGCCACGTACTCCGGGAAGCCTGCGAGCAGCGCCGAGTCCTTGACGTCGAGCGCCTTGCGGACGAACACGCGGTCCAGCCCGAACGCTTTGTCAAGTTCACGTGCGAGTCGAGGGGTTGGGGGTCGGCGACCGGTTTCCACGGCCGACACGTGGGTCGGCGAGTAGCCGATGGCGACTGCGAGATCTTCCTGCGTCCACCCCCGTTCCTCGCGCAGCCCACGCAGGAACACGCCGAACTTCGCCGCAGGGCCGGAGTCGGGGTTCAGCTCGACCTTGTTCACGGCACCTCTCCGAGCAGATCCGACAGGTTGAAGGACTTCCGAGCGTAGAGGACAGTGGGCGCTCCCGGTAGTCGTTTCACTACACAGAGGAGCGAACGTTGGTGCTGCACAGTGTTCCGTCGGCCGCGCAGGCCCGCGAAGGGATCGAGCGGTTCCGGGTGGTGATCTACCTGGCCAAGTCCACCGCCTCCTTCCCGGAGTTGGAGATGCGGAGCTGCGAGGACCACGCGCTCGCCTTCGGCTGGGAGGTGTCCCTGACCGTCGTGGACGACGAGACGGACCGGTGCCCGGAGCAGCGCCCCCTGCTGCTGGCCGCGCTGCAGACGGTCAGAGACGGCGGCGCCGGGGCGGTCCTGGTCCCGTCGAAGGCGGCCGTCTCCCCCATCGACGGCGAGTACGACGACTTCTCCGCTCTGGTCGAGAAGGCCGGCGGGTTCGTCCAGGTGGCGCGTCGATGAGCGACCGAGCCGAACCGGCCGGCCACGGCGTCCGGTTGGAGGTCCGTGCGATCGACGCCACGAGCCCGCACTTCCTCCTGCTGGAGTGCTGGGCCCTGTGGGACCTCGACCGGCACCAGTACGTCCGCGCGCCCGGCTCCTCGGACCGGATCAGGCGCTTCTACACCCGCGCGGCCGCGGAGGCGCACCTCCGTTCCTCCGCCCGCGGTCGCACGGTCGGCTGACGCGCCGCCCCGACCCTCAGAGCAGTGCGACACCCACCGCCGCGGTCGCCGCCAGGACGACGACCGCCAGCACGTGGTACGCCAACTCCCGTCCCTCCGAGCGGCTTTCCGCCTCCACGTCGAGGGTGAACTCGGCCGGGTCGGCGAGGGTGTGGTGGACGGTGACGTCCCGGCCGTACGCGCGGGCGGGGTCGGCGAGGTGGGAGGTGCAGTGGGCCGTGACGGCCGTGCCGCTCCGGGTGGTGAAGGACACCACCGGGGTGATGGTGGTCCTGGTGTGGCCGTCGTCCTCGTCGACGCTGACGTCCTTGAGGACGGCGACGACCCGGCCCGGCACGGCGTCCATCGCGGCCAGTCTGCGGAGACGGGCGTTCTTGTCGCGTACCGCTCCCGGCAGGTGGGCGACCCCGACGACCGCCAGCGGTGCGGCGAAGCCGATCAGTGCCCACGGCCACGCCCAGTCGACCGCGGCGAGGACGACGAGCCCGGCGTAGACCAGGAACACCGCGAACGCCGGCCAGCCCAGTCCTCGACCGGGCTCCTCGGGGCGGTTGGTGAACCGGTAGGCGTGCGGCCTGCCGCGCGGGTGGTTGATCCCGACCTCCCGGCCCTCCCAGGCCGCGGTGATCATCTCGCCGCGGTCGCCGTCGTTGGTCACGGTGACCTCCTGCCCGGTGGCCTCGTCACGGTAGGAGACGACGACGGATATCCCGCCGTCCCGGGATCCGCCGTGCCGGGGTTCCCGCACCCGGTCGATCCGCCCGGTGAGCCGGACCGTCCGCTGGGCCTTGGTCACTCCGGCCAGGGACCTGCCGTAGCCGACCAACGCGGCCACACCCCACACCCCGCACCACAGCTTCAGGAACTCGTCCCACCCCATGAGCGCCTTTCCTCCTTCCGTCGACTTCCTTCGTTTCAGCGCACGTTGCCCTGGCCGTCCGCCTCCAGCGTCGTCGATCCCCGGTCGCCGGTCGCCGTGATCCGGAGGGTGAGCCCGCCGGTGACGCCGTCGGCGGTCAGCTGCCAGCTCCGCGGGGCCCCGACGCCGGGGGTGCTCCTGGCCTTCTCGACGAGGCCGGGGATGCGATCGTAGGGCAGGGAGCGCGGGTCGAAGCCGGGGGTCGGCATTCCGGTGGGGGCGAAGACGACGGTCAGCAGGCGGTCCTGCACGACGAGGGTGAGCGCCTGCCCCTTGTCCGCACCCTGGGTCAACGACTCGACGGCCCTGCGGAGTTCGCCCTGGCCGAGCATCGACCGGCCCGGGCCGAGGCTGACCGTGCCGGTGGCCGACGTCACGGTGGTCGTGGACGTCGAGGTGGACGACGTGGACGTGATGTCGAACGACGTGGTGGAGACGGCCGGTTCGGAGGTGGCGCGCGCATCCTCGCGGGAGTCGAACAGGTCGGCGCGGAACGGCACGAGCACGGCGGCCACGCCGAGCAGCAGGCCGAGCAGGGTGAGGAGACCGCCCGCGCAGCCCGTCTGCTCCTCGGCCTTCAGCACCGGTCCTGGCACCGAGTCGAGGAGGGCCCCGGCCGCCCGTTCCTCCCACTGCGGCGTCGGCCGCCGCACGAGCCGCCCCTTCCACGGCCGGTCCGGCGGGTACTCGACGACCACGACGCCGCGCGGCCGGTAGTCGGCGAGCTCGACGCGATTGACGTCCTGCCGGAGCTCGACGCGGAACGCGGGCGCGTCGTCCGGCACGACGCTCAGCTCGAAGCGCACCGGTACGTCGCTGGCCTCGCTGCCGGAAACCTCCCGGTCCTCGATCAGCGCGAGCGCCGTGCGCGGCACGACGGCCGCCTCACGGGCGCGGCGGGGCTGCGTGGCGAGGACGAAGGCCAGACCGTAAGCCGTGGGCAAAGCGAGCCCCAGGACGATCAGCAGCGTCTTCCCGACGACGCAGCCGCTGATGAAAGCGGTCAGCGACGCCCCGATCACACCGCCCGTCAGGAAGCCCAGGGCGAGGTCGGCAGGCTTGTTGTGCGTGGGCGGCGCGCCTGCGGCAGTGGTCATGTGGCCGATTGTGCACGTCATGTGTGACGACCGACAGACCCGTGGACGTCCGCGAGGTGGTGCGCAGCCACGGCCGGACCCGGAACATCCTGAGCGCACTGACCAGGCCTGGGGCGATCGGGCGGAGACGTTCCACGTCACAGCCGGTGAGGGCGGGCCGCACCCGCCCTCACCGGCTCCGGAACCTCAGCCGTTGCCCAGGGTGCGGCCGAGGAGGGGCAGCAGGCGGTCCCAGTGCCGCTGCAGTGCGGCGGAGTCGAAGGCGTCGGTGTCCGACATGGTGAAGCCGTGGACGGTGCCGGGGTAGATCTCCGAGGTGCGGCCGACACCTGCGGCGTCCAGGGCCTGGTTGAGCTCGGCGAGTGCCTCGGGCGTCATGTCGCCTTCGGCGTGGCCGAGGTGGACCTGGGCGGTGAGCTCGGAGAAGAGGTCGGGCCCGGCGGCGCCCACCGGGCCGTGGAACGCGGCGACGGCGGCCACCCGGCCGGGGTGGGCGGCGGCGGTGCGCATCGCCAGCAGGCCGCCGATGCAGTAGCCGGTCACCGCGACCGGCCCGGCGCCGACCTCGGGCCGGGTGGTGAGGAACGCGAGGTAGGCGTCGGCGTCGCTCAGGGTGCGCTCGGCGGTGTGCGCCTGCCGGGCTATGCGAGCGGACGCTCCGTCACCAGGAGGACGTCCAGGCGCCGCGGTCCGTGGACGCCCTCGACGCGGTCGAGTTCGATGTCGCTGGTGGCGGACGGTCCGGAGATCCAGGTCTGCGGCCGGGTCGGGTCGAGCCGTGGCAGGGCGCGCGGCAGCGAGGCGACGACCTGGTCCGCCCGGACCACGCAGAGGTGGTGGTCCGGGACGAGGGTCAGGGCGCGCCGCCCCTGGGCGGGCCCGGCGTCCAGCACGATGGTGCCGGTCTCGGCGACGGCCAGCGCGCAGCCGGTGAGGACGCTGTCCACGGCGTCCAGCCGTTCGGCCGTCAACTCTTCCGATTCGACGACGGGTCGGGTGGCGTCGAGGGCCGACAGCCAGGCGCCGGGCAGGTCGGCGGGGACGGCCACCGACCGGCTGCCGCGCTCGCGCAACAGCCGGGCGACCAGCTCCGGCAGGCCGTCGGCGGTGCTGTGGTGGACGTGGGCCCGGTAGTCGGTGAGGTTGCGGGCGAGCAGGTCGAGCAGGGCCGCGGGGTCCTCGGGGCCGTGTGCGGTGAGGTAGTCCCGGCGCACGGGGGCCTCGGGGACATCCGGGGCGGTATCGGGGCGGTCGGCGAGGGCGGCCCGGATCCGGGCCAGGACGCGTTCACGGGAGCCGGTCATCGCTGGTCTCCCCCCTCGGTACGGTCGTGCCCCTCCGGGCGGTCGTGCCCCTCCGGGCCGTCGTGCCCCCGCGCGCGGTCGCGCTGCTTCCACCAGTCGCGGAAGGTCTGGTCGGGCAGCTCGGGCAGGTCCCGGCTGTCACTCCAGGCCCCGACCGGGCCGGGCAGCGGCAGCCGGTGCGGGTGCAGGCGCCTGGTCCGCACGGCGGCCCGGGTGACGGCACTGTACGCGGCCGGGTGGTCGAGCAGCCAGGTCGCCGCCCTGACGGCGGCCCGTTCGGCACGGTGCGCGTGGCCCTGTGCGGCCACCCGCTCCCGGAGGTGGACCAGCACCTCGGGGATGTCGATCGCCACCGGGCACACCTGGTAGCACGCCCCGCAGAGCGAGGAGGCGTACGGCAGCGATGCGTCCAACTCGCTCTGCAGCCCTCGCAGTTGCGGCGTGAGGATGGCGCCGATCGGGCCGGGGTAGGGCGAGCCGTAGGCGTGGCCGCCGGCCCGCTCGTACACCGGGCACACGTTCAGACAGGCCGAACAGCGGATGCAGCGCAGGGCCTGGCGGCCGACCTCGTCGGCGAGGGTGTCGGTGCGGCCGTTGTCGAGCAGGACGAGGTGGAAGTCGCGCGGCCCGTCGCCCTCGGTGGTGCCGGTCCAGATCGAGGTGTACGGGTTCATCCGCTCGGCGGTCGAGGAGCGCGGGAGCAGCTGCAGGAACACCTCCAGGTCCCGCCAGGTGGGGACGACCTTCTCGATGCCGACGACGGAGATCAGCGTCTCGGGCAGGGTCAGGCACATCCGGCCGTTGCCCTCCGACTCGACCACGACCAGGCTGCCGGTCTCGGCGACGAGGAAGTTGGCGCCGGAGACGGCCACCTTGGCCCGCAGGAACTTCTCCCGCAGGTGCAGTCTGGCCGCCTCCGCGAGATCCGCCGGCCGGTCGGTCAGCCCCTCGGGGGCGGGCCGCCCCCAGCGCCCCATCGCCTCCCGGAAGATGTCGCGGATCTCGGTGCGGTTGCGGTGGATGGCCGGGACGAGGATGTGCGAGGGCAGGTCGTCGCCCAACTGCACGATCAGTTCGGCGAGATCGGTCTCGTAGGCGGTGATGTCCTCGGCGGCCAGCGCCTCGTTGAGGCCGATCTCCTGGGTGGCCATCGACTTGACCTTGACCACCTCCCGCTCGCCCGTCGCCCTGACGAGGTCGGCGACGATCCGGTTGGCCTCGGCCGCGTCCTCCGCCCAGTGCACGGTGCCGCCGGCGGCGGTGACGGCGGCCTCCGCCTGGAGGAGGTAGTGGTCGAGCCGGAGCAGGGTGCGGTCCTTGATCTCCTTGCCGGCCTGCCGCAGCTGCGCCCAGTCGGACAGTTCGGCGACGGCCGCGGCCCGCTTGTCGCGGATGGTGTGCGTGGCCCGGGTGAGGTTGGCGCGCAACCGGGTGTCCCGGGTGGAGACGGCGGCGGCCTTCGGGAAGGCGGGCATGCCCAGGTAGGTGCCGCTCATCGCGCCGCTCCGCTCGGGTCGGCCGTGGTCCCGGCCCCGGCCCCGGCCCCCGTGGCGTTCCCGGCGGCGGTCCCGGTCCCGGCGGCCGTGGCGGGGTGCGGGTCGGCGTCGGGGTCGGCCTCGGTGGCGGCGAGGATCTCGGCGAGGTGGACGGTCCGCAGGGGGGAGCCCTGGCGCCGCAGCGTGCCGCCGAGGTGCAGCAGGCAGGAGTTGTCCGCCCCGCAGAGCACGTCGGCGCCGGTCGCGAGGGCGTTGCGGACCTTGTCCGCCCCCATGGCCGCGGAGACGGCGGGGTTCTTCACCGCGAACGTGCCGCCGAAGCCGCAGCACTCCTCGGCCCCGGGGAGCTCGACCAGGGTCAGGCCCCTCACCGCGCGCAGCAGCCGCAGCGGGCGGTCACCGAGGCCGAGCGTCCGCAGGCCGTGGCAGGACGGGTGGTAGGTGACGGTGTGCGGGTAGTACGCGCCGACGTCGGTGACGCCCAGCACGTCGACCAGGAACTCGGTGAGCTCGTACACCCGGGCCGGCAGGTCGCCGAGGCCGTCCACGCCGAGCCGGGGGTAACCCTCCCGGACCATCGCCGCGCAGGAGCCGGACGGGGTCACCACGTGGTCGTAGCCGGCGAAGGCGGCGGCGGTACGGCGGGCCAGCGGGACGGTCTCGGCGCGGTAGCCGGTGTTGAACTGCGGCTGGCCGCAGCAGGTCTGGGCGTCGGGGAAGTCCACGTCCACGCCGAGGCGCTCCAGCAGGGTCACGACGGCGCGCCCCGTACCGGGGTTCAGGACGTCGTTGACGCAGGTGACGAAGAGTGCGACGCGCATCGCGCCTCCCTCGGGTCCGGGGGGGGTGGCCAGCCTACTAGAGCCCCGGGGGCGGCCCCGGTCCTCGCGGACCGTGGACCGCCGCCGGGCGCGCCCCCGCTCAGGCGTGCCGCAGGGCCTCGCTCAGGCGGTTCGCCGCCTCGACGACGGCCTGGGAGACGTGCGTCCCGGGGTGGCGGGTGAGGCGTTCGATCGGGCCGGAGACGGAGACGGCGGCCACCACCCGGTTCGACGGGCCCCGGACGGGCGCGGAGACGGAGACGACTCCGGGCTCGCGCTCACCGGCGGACTGCGCCCAGCCCCGGCGCCGCACGCCGCTGAGGGCGGTGGCGGTGAACCGGGCGCCCTGCAGGCCGCGGTGGAGCCGCTCCGGCTCCTCCCAGGCGAGCAGGATCTGCGCGGCGGAGCCGGCCTTCATGGGGAGGGTGACGCCGACGGGGACGGTGTCGCGCAGGCCCGAGAGCCGCTCCGCGGCGGCCACGCAGATCCGGACCTCGCCCTGGCGGCGGTAGAGCTGCGCGCTCTCGCCGGTGACGTCGCGCAGGTGGATCAGGACGGAGCCGGCGGCGGCCAGCAGCCGGTCCTCGCCGGCGGCGGAGGAGAGCTCGCCGAGCCGGGGGCCGAGGACGAACCGGCCCTGCAGGTCCCGGCCGACCAGGCGGTGGTGCTCCAGCGCGACGGCGAGCCGGTGGGCGGTGGGCCTGGCCAGCCCGGTGGCGGCGACGAGTCCGCCGAGGGTGGTGGGGCCGGCCTCCAGGGTGCCGAGGATCGAGGTGACCTTGTCGAGCACGCCGACGCCGCTCGTGTTCTCCATGGGTGGGTACTCCAGTCTCGTGCCCCGTGAGCGGCGGGTGGGCGGGCTCACGGGGGCTCCCCGCGGGGAGCGGGGGGTGGTCAGCGCGGACGGGCCGGGGAAGTCGGCGGAGTGCCTGCGCCGGGCACGAGGGGGGTACGCGAAAGGGCCGGGGTGGGAAGCGCCCGGGCGAAGGACAGCACTGAGAGCACCGTGTCTCCTCATCTTTCCCGCGCCACGTTGGCGACAGGCCGGAGTTGGCACTGCCCCCGGACGGCACGGCGCGTACTTCGGACGCCGGGTCGAACGGGGAGTTGCCGGGGCTTCGTAGGGCCGGTCCCTCCACCCCTCTGGATGATTCGCCAGGAACCATACAAGATTCCCCGGCCCGCCCGCCAAACCTCCCCCGTTCCCCCACACGCCGGGGCGGCGGTGCCCCGCCCCGGCGGCCGACTCAGTCGTTGATGACGTCCGAGGTCTTGAGCGCGTCGATCTGCTCCTGGTAGCCCGCCAGCTTGTCCGGGCAGTACACCTTGATCACCTCGGCGCCCGCCTGCAGGACCCGGCCGTCGACGACGACCGGCCGCATGCCGGGGCCGCCGGCGCCGTTGGCCAGGTGGACGCGCCACAGGCCCTGCTTCAGGGCCGAGTTGGGGTCCGTGCAGACGGGGCCGCCGTCGGTCCCGAGCACGAGGGCGGTGTTGCCGGTGTCGAGCGCGGGGTACCCGTCGGCGACCAGGGCGTCGCTCAGCTGGTTCGCCTTGCGGTGGGCCTCGTTGGTGGCCCGCTGCTGGGTGTAGGTCAGCAGTCCGGCGACCACGAGGCCGACGAGCACCACGATCGAGCCGATGTAGATCCAGCGGTGCTCGGACGCCATCCGGGTCGGGCTCATGCCACTCCCTCCTCGCCCACGCCGGTGCCGGCGTCGGGTTGGCGCCAGCTCGGCTTGCGAGCCTTCAGGAACGAGAACGGGATCACCACGCCGAGCAGCAGCAGGCCGCCGGCGACGATCCCGATGTAGGACCAGACGCTGCCGCCGCCGAACTGCGAGGACGGCACGAAGCCGATCACCATGGCCAGCGCCGAGGCGACGAACCCGACCACGCACAGCGTGGTGAGCAGCGGTGCCCGGTAGCCGCGCGGGTGGTCGGGCTGCTTGCGGCGCAGCTGGATCGCGGCCAGGAACATCAGGAGGTACATGATCAGGTAGACCTGGGTGGTGATCACCGAGAAGATCCAGTAGACGCTGGAGACGTTCGGGATCAGCGCGTACAGCAGGGCGATCGCGGTGGTGACGACGCCCTGGGTGACCAGGATGTTCTGCTGGACCCCCCGGGCGTTGAGCCGCTGCAGGAACGGCGGCAGGTAGCCCTCCTGCCGCGAGATCAGCAGCAGCCCCTTGGAGGGCCCGGCCAGCCAGGTGAGCATGCCGCCGACGGAGGCGGCGCACAGCCCGACCGCGACGATCGGCACCAGCCAGCCGATGTGGAAGTACTGGAAGAAGGCGTCGAAGGCCTGCATGACGCCGGCGGTCAGGCTGAGCTGGTCGGAGGGGATCACCCAGCTGATCGCCAGGGCCGGCAGGATGAAGATCAGCAGCACCATGCCCATGGCCAGGAACATCGACTTGGGGAACTCCTGGGCCGGGTTCCGCAGCTTGTTGACGTGGACGGCGTTCATCTCCATGCCGGAGTAGCTGAGGAAGTTGTTGACGATCAGCACCAGGCTGGCCACGCCCGTCCACTGCGGGAAGAAGTGCGATCCGTCCATCGGCGCGGCGGAGGGGTTGCCCTGCCCGAGGAAGACCATTCCCAGCACCACCAGCAGCGTCCCGGGGACCAGGGTGCCGATGACCAGGCCCCAGGAGGCCAGCCCCGCAACGGCGTTGGTGCCGCGCGAGGAGACCCAGACCCCGGTCCAGTACACCACCACGATGACGATCGCGGTGTAGACGCCGCTGCTGGCCAGGCTCGGGTTGATCACGTAGGCGATGGTGCTCGCGACGTAGGCGAGCAGGCTGGGGTAGTAGAAGATCGTCATGGCGAACTGGCACCACACGGCCAGGAAGCCCAGTGGCTTCGAGAGGCCCTGCGCCACCCAGTTGTAGACCCCGCCGTTCCAGCCGGAGGCCAGCTCCGCCGACACCAGGGCGGTCGGCAGCAGGAACACCACGGCGGGCAGCAGGTAGAGGAAGACGCAGGCGAGGCCGTACACGGCCATGGTCGGTGCCGCGCGCAGGCTCGCGACCGAGCTGGTCGTCATCAGGGCCAGGGTCAACCAGGTGATCTTGTGCGCCCCGGTTCCGGCCCTGACGGCGCCGGCCGTCCTGGTGCCGCCGGCCCGGCCGGCGGATCCACCCGGGGTGTCGACGCTGCTCAACGGACGCCTCCTCGATCGGCTCCTGACGCCCTGCGCGCCCGTCTCCGAGCCTGCTGGCCGGGCGCGCGTGCCGCACCTCGGCTTGGGCCGTTGGGTGCGGCGGCGGGCACGGCCGCGCATCCCCGATCCCGCTCCCCACCCGGACGGACGAGGCCGAACGGACGGGGCGAGGCCGAACGGACGGGCTGGGGCGGCCGACGGGTTCGGTCGCGTGTCCATCCGGTGATCAGCAAGCGTCGTCATCGATCGACCGACCCGATCCCGTGGACGGGCACCGCTCCTTCCTGGCATAAAAGAGGTCGTCAACTACCGATCACCGCAACGACGTACGGGGAGAACCACGATGACCGGCACCACCGGCCAGAACGCCGACCAGAGCACCGAGCAGGCCACCGACCGGGCCGCCGCCACGAACGGCCGGGTCTGGCTGATCACCGGCGCCAACTCCGGCTTCGGCCAGGCCCTCGCCGAGGCCGCGCTGGCCGCCGGCGACACCGTGGTGGCGGCCGCCCGCCGCCCCGAGACGCTGGACGACCTGGTCGCCGCCCACCCCGACCGGGTGCTCCCCGTCCGGCTGGACGTCACCGACCCCGCCCGGATCACGGCCGTGGTCGCCGACACCCTGCTCCGGTACGGGCGCATCGACGTCCTGGTGAACAACGCGGGGCGCGGCCTGGTCGGCGCCGTCGAGGAGTACACCGAGCGCGAGCTGCGCGACCTGATGGAGCTGCACTTCTTCGGCCCCGCCGCACTCACCGGCGCCGTCCTGCCGCACATGCGCGCCCGGGGCACCGGCGCCGTCGTCCAGATGAGCAGCATGGGCGGCCGCCTCAGCTTCCCCGGCGTCGGCGCCTACTCCGCCACCAAGTTCGCCCTGGAGGGGTACTCGGAGGCCCTCGCCCAGGAGGTCGCGCAGTTCGGCGTCAAGGTCCTGATCGTCGAGCCCGGCGCCTTCCGCACCTCCTTCGCCGGCCAGGGCGCCCTGGCGCACACCGCCCCGATCGCCGCCTACGACTCGGTCGTCGGCCCCGTCCGGACCGGGCTGCCCGCGGCCGACGGAAAGCAGCCCGGCGACCCGGTCAAGGCCGCCGCCGCCATCCTCGCCGCCCTGGACGCCGAGCGGACCCCGCTGCGCCTCGCCCTCGGCAACGACGCCGTCGACGCGCTCCTCGACCACCACGACGCCGCCGTCAAGGAGCTCCGGGAGTGGGAGGCCACCGGCCGCGGCACCGACTTCGACGCCTGACACCCACCGGGGCCCGGTTCCGCTGAAGGGCCCGCCCCCACAGGGCACGGGAAACCCGGGGCGCACCGCCGACGGCGGTGCGCCCCGCTGTGCGTGCCGACCAGCTCCACGAGCGCCGCATCCTTCCGGCGACTCCTCCGAACCCACGGGGCGGGGAAATCACCGCACCCCGGGCAACCCCGCGCGGCGAGGGCGTGGTCTGGTGGGCTGAGGGGGTGCTGATGCACACAGAAGAAGAGGCCGAGTTCCAGGCCTTCACCCGTACCAGGTGGGCGCACCTGGTACGGACCGCCTATCTGCTCACCGGCGACTGGCACCACGCCGAGGACCTGACCCAGACCGCGCTGGCCAAGGCCTACCGGTCCTGGCGGCGGGTCAGCCGGGCGGACAACCCGGACGCCTACGTCCGGCGGGTGCTGGTGACCTGCAACAGCGACCGGTTCCGCAAGCGCCGGGTCGCCGAACGGCTCACCGACGCGCTGCCCGAGGTCGCCGTGCCCGGCGACGCGGCCGCCCGGATCGACCAGCGGCGGACCCTGATGGACGCCCTGGCCACGCTGCCGACCCGGCAGCGGGCCGTGGTGGTGCTGCGCTACTGGGACGACCGCACCGAGGCGGAGGTCGCCCAGACGATGGGCTGCTCGCTCGGCACCGTCAAGAGCCAGGCCGCCAAGGGGCTGGCCAAACTACGGGCGCACCCGGGCCTGGCCGCCGCGCCCGCCGGCCCGGGCACCCCGCGCGACGACTCCGTTCCGGGCCGGACGACGCCCGGGCTCGACGCTCTGATCACCGCTGCGCCTGGAGGAAGACGATGACCGAACGGGAATTCGAGGCGGAGCTGCGCGAGCAGCTCGTCACCACCGTCCTTGACCGCACGCCCGGCGAACCGCCCTACGAGGCCATCCGGCGGCAGGGCCGCGCGGCCCGCCGGCGCCGCACCACCGCCCTCTCCGCCGGGCTGGTGGCCGTGACCGTGCTCTCGGGAGCCGGCGTCCTCGCCGCCCGCGGGCAGGAGGACGCCCGCCCGGCCGCGGAGGTGGCCCCGGCCGCGGGCGGCGCGGCCCTCTCGGCCGCCGCCTCACCCGCCGCGGTGTCCGCCCCGCCCGCCACGACGCCCGGCGGCGCGGCCGCACCCCGGCCCCCGGCGTCGGCCGCCCAGCTGACCGACGGCATCACCTTCGAGCAGGCCGCCACCGCGCTCGGGCAGTGCCTAGAGTACGACCGGCAGATGCAGGCCAGGTGGCAGGCCCAGGCACCGACCGGCGCCCAGGGCACCCCGGGCGCGCAGAAGACCCTGCCGGCCCAGGACTACGGGTCCATCGCCGACTACCGCATCCTGCTGGCCGTCCGGAGCACCGGGGACGACAACTCCCCCGGGGACGGCATCTCCGTCGCCGCCGTCAGCCAGGGCGCGCACCCCACCCGGATCATCTGCCACCAGACCGACGGCAAGACCGCCGGCCTGCAGTCCGGCCCCGCCGACCCGCGCGCCGGCGGCCCGGACGGCCTGGTGAACCCGGACGTCAACGGCGGCAAGCTGTACCGGCAGGCCATGCTCGACGGCCACGCCTGGAAGCTGCCGTACCGCTGGGGCAGCATCGGCACCTTCGCCCCCTCCGTCACCCGGGTGACCGTCTCCTACGGCGACGGGCCGGCCGTGGACGCGGCGCTCGACCACGGCTGGTTCGCCGCCACCGGCGTCCTCGACCGGGCGGTGACCCGCACCCCGCACGTCAAGGGCTACGACGGCGCCGGGGAGCTGGTCTACGACTCCGACGACGACAAGGGGTACGACAAGGTGCTCTGACCGCGGCACCCCGCGGCCCTCACCGCGGACGGCGCCACGCCACGGCCCCCGCGGCGACCCCCGTCACGGGTCGCCGCGGGGGCCGTGGCGGACGGCCTACAGGTGCTCGGCGAGCGCCTCTTGGACGCGGCGCCAGGCGTCCGCGGTGGCGGCCGCGTCGTGGTCGGCCGGGCGGTCGGCGGCGAAGCCGTGGCCGGCGCCCGGGTAGGTGACCAGCCGGTGGGCGACCCCGGCCTCCGTCAGCCGCTCCTCGACGGCCTTCCACTCCTCCAGCGGCAGGATGTGGTCCCGGTCGCCGTTGAAGCCCAGCAGGAACACGCCGTTGGCGGCGATGCGCCCGGCGGTCTCCAGCGGCGGGACCGGGCCGACCAGGGGGAAGCCCGCGGTGAGCATCCAGCCCGGGTAGAACACGGCGGCCAGTTCGAAGCGCAGCTCGGTGGCCGCCCGGACGGCGATGTGACCGCCCATGCTCGTCCCCACGAACGCGACCCCGCGCCCGCCCGCCAGCCCGCGGGCCGCGGCCAGGGCCACCGCGGAGTCCGCCACCAGCTCGTCGCGGTCCAGCGCCCGCATCAGCACGAGACCCTCCTCGCGCTCCTGCGCGCTGTAGCCCAGCTCGGTGCGCCGGGCGTTGCGCCAGTAGAAGTCGGGCGCCACCGCGACGTACCCGAGCGCCGCCAGCTCGGCGCAGATCCCGCGCAGGTAGCCGTTCACCCCGTACAGCTCCGAGCAGACCACCACCGCTCCGCGCACCTCCCCCGACGGGCGGTGCACGTACGCCTCGATCCCGCCCGGCGCCCCGATCTCCTGCCAGTCACCGATCTGATTGGTCATCAATTCCCCCGTGATCTCGTGCGGATGGATCCGGCGCAGATGCTAGCGCCTGTCCCCGGGCCCGCGTCCCCGCACCCGGGCCCGCGTCCCCGCACCCGGGTCCGCGGGCCGCCGGGCCGCCGGACCGGGGTCAGGCCGGGCGCGGGAGGCGGTGGAGGTGGACCTCGGTGAGGCGGCCGTCGTCGAGGCGGGCGGTGAGGTAGGTCGCCACCGGCTGGCGGCGGCGGTCGGTGGGGGATCCGGGGTTGAGCAGCCGCAGGCCGCCCGGGGCGCTGGTGTCCCACGGGATGTGGCTGTGGCCGAAGACCAGGACGTCCGTGCCGGGGAAGCGGGCCTCGCAGCGCTGTTCGCGCCCCTTCGCGGGCCCGGTCTCGTGCACGACGGCGAACCGCAGGCCCTGCAGTTCGACCCGCGCGACCTCGGGCAGGCGTTCGCGCAGCGCCCGGCCGTCGTTGTTGCCGTACACGGCGACCAGCCGGGCGGAACGGGCCTCGAACAGGTCGAGCGTGGCGGTGTCGACCCAGTCCCCGGCGTGGAACACCACGTCCGCCTCGGCGAGGTCGTCGAGCAGGGCCGCGGGCAGGTGACGCACCCGGGTGGGCAGATGGGTGTCCGAGGTCAGCAGCAGGCGCACGGCGGTCTCCGGCGGGTGGTCTCCGGCAGGTGGGGATCGGGCCGATTCTCCTCCCGGAAGGCCGGGCCCGGCGACGGCGGCCGGGCAACCGGGCGACGGGCCTGCGGGGTCAGGCCGCGCCCCGCCCGGCCAGGGGGCGGGCCAGCAGCGTGGACCGCTCGCGCTCGGTGAGTCCGCCCCAGACGCCGTACGGCTCGCGGGTCGACAGGGCGTGGCGGCGGCACTCCACCCGCACCCGGCAACCGCCGCAGACCTCCTTCGCCGCGTCCTCCCGTTCCCTCGCCTCCGGTCCGGGCTCGTTGACCGGCCGGAGGAAGACCTCGCCGTCGTCGGCACGGCAGGCGGCGCGCGAGCTCCACGTCCGGGCGTGCTCGACGGGGGCGGGGAAGCGGGAGGTCTCGTCCATGGCCACGGTCCTTCTGCGTCGGCGTCACTCGAAGATCGGTGCGCCGCTCTTCTCACCCGGTTCGCGGAATTCATGCCTCCCGCACCGGATCACGGTCCGCGACGCCGCCCGCCGCCGCCCGCCCACCCGGCGCTACGGGGCGACGGCGACGGACGGCACCGGCGCGGGGTCGATCTCGAAGACGGCGTCCGTCCCGGTGATGTCCAGCAGCCGGACGACCTGCGGGCCGGGCGCGGCGAGGCGGAACGCGACGCCGGCCGCCTCGGCCGCCCGGCGGGCCCGGAGGAGCTCGTTGAGACCGGCGGAGGCGCAGAAGGTCAGGCGCGCGCAGTCCACGACCAGGACGTCGGGCCGGGGCGTGCCGGCCAGGGCCGCGGTCAGGGCCCGGGCCAGGACGGGCGCGGTGTCCATGTCGGCCTCCCCCGTCAGGGCGAGGACGCAGGTGCCGGCGGGCGCCGGCCGCCGGTCCGTGTGCAGGCCCGTCTCCATGGTCGGACGTCCTTCCTCCAGGAATGCCCGTGGGCCGTGCTTCGATGCTGGTCCCTGTTTCGTCCCCCGCGCTGCCCCCCTGAGCGAAGTACCGGCCCCCGGGTGGACTCCAGAGCGAAACGTACGGGCGGCGGCCCCGGCGGCTCAGGAGCCGCCGAGGGTCGTGGAGGGCGAGGCCCCGTACTGGCGGCGGTACGCCTCGGCGAAGCGGCCGGGGTGGGCGAAGCCCCAGCGCTGGGCGATCCCGGTGACGGTGGCGGTGTGCCGGTCCCCCGCGCACAGCTCCCGGTGGGCCCCGGCGAGGCGGGCCCGCTTGAGGTAGGCCAGCGGGGTGGTGCCGGCGTGGCGGGCGAAGGCGTACTGCACGGCGCGCGGGGTGACGGGGACGGACGCGGCGATGTCGGCGAGGCCGATGTCCCGGTGGGCGTTGGCGTCGATGAAGGCCATGGCCCGGCGCAGGGTGGCGCTGGTGGCGTCCCGGCGGTCGACCGCCTCCGGTGCGTCGCCCCGGGTGGTGTTGGGCATGGTGGCCAGGGTGACGGCGGCGATGTGGCGGGCCGCGGTGGCCGCGACCAGCGGGTCCACCCCGGGCTCGGCGGCGGCCATGACGTGGTCGCGCAGGTAGGCGACGGCGGCGCCGAGACGCGCGTTGGCCGCCGCGTCGACGGGGCGTTGACCGGTCAGCTCCACCGGCCCGCGGGAGCGGGCACCGGTGCCCGCGACGTCGGTCAGCAGGGCCGGGTCGAACATGGTCAGGGTGTAGCGGGCCCCGCGGACCTCGCCGCGGTAGGGGCGGTCGTGCGGGGCGACCAGGAACGTCTCCCCCGGGCCGAACCGCTCCTCCCGGCCGCCGGTGGTGTCCGCGAATCCGCCGGAGTGCACGGTGACCAGGCAGACCCGGCCGAGGCTCTGCGCGTCGTAGCCCATCGTGTAGTCGAAGGCGAGCCGGTCCACCAGGAGGCCCCCGGCGGCCTGGCGGGTGATCCGCGCGCCCGAGTGCTCGGGCCGCCCGGCGATCCTCATCGGGGTGTACGCCGAGGACAGGAACGCCTCGGTCTCGTCGAGACTCGTGCTGTCGAAGACGAGCGTCTCCATCCACCTCTCCCCGGTGTCGACGGGCCGGCCGGTCGCCGGGCCTCGCCCGGTCCGACGGTACGCCCCGCCCGCCGGCCTGCGCACCTGTCCGGCCCGGGCCGGTCGGCCCTCGCGCGGATCGGCGGGCCGCCCTAGCGTGAGAACCGGGCCCCCTTCACCGGCCCCAGGAGGTTTCCATGACCACCGCGAGCTCCGCCGGCCCGCGCCGGCCCGTCGTCCTCGGTGTGGACGCGGACGACACCGGCCCGATGACCGCGCACTGGGCCGCCGACGAGGCCGACCGCCGGGGCCTGCCCCTCCGTCTGGTCCACGCCGTCCCGGCCCTGTACCGCGAGGCCCGGGTCTCCGACGACGGGCACTTCCGCAAGGACGTGCTCGAACGCGCCGAGCAGGCGCTCGAGCGGGCCACCGCCGCGGTGCGGGAGCGGCACCCCGGACTCGGCGTGACCGGCTTCGTGGCCGAGGACGTACCGGCCCCCGCGCTGTGCCGGGAGTCCCGTCACGCCGCGCTGGTCGTGCTCGGCTCCCGAAGGCTCGGCCGCGCCGCGGAGATGCTCAGCACGTTCTCGGTGGCCGTCCCGGTGAGCGCCCAGGCCCACTGCCCCGTCGTCGTCGTCCGCGCCCCCGAGCACACCACCCAGGACCCGCCCTACGTCGTGGTGGGCGTGGACGGAAGCCCGTCCTCGACCGCCGCCGTCGACTTCGCCGTCGAGCTCGCCGTCGAACGGGGCGCCGCGCTGCGCGTCCTGTGGGTCTGGCAGCGCCCGCCGGTCGCGAACCTCGACGAGAGCGCGGCCGAACAGGCGCTGCGCAGGATGCTCTTCGAGACCACGGCGGGCCACCGGGCGCGCCACCCCGATCTCGGCACGACCCACGAGCTGGTGCGCGGGCACCCGGTCGAGGAGCTCGCGCACGCCTCCGAACACGCCCTCGCCGTCGTCGTCGGCCGCCGCGGCCACGGCGGTTTCACCGGGATGCGGCTCGGCTCCGTCCCGCACGGCCTGCTGCACCGTGCGCACTGCCCGGTCGTGACGGTGCCGTCCGCGCCCGATTGAGCCCGGCGTCACGCGCGAAGCCTCCGATGGGGCGCCCGGGCGGTCCGTCCGGATGCGCCCGACCCCTCGACCCGGTCCCCGGGAGGTCCTGATGAACGCTGGTCCCGTCGTCGTCGGGTACGACGGCTCGCCCGAGAGCCGCGCCGCCTCCGAGTGGGCCGCGCGCGAGGCACGGCTGCGCGGGTGCCCCCTCGAACTCCTCCAGGCCTGGCCGTGGCCCGTGCGGGACGTCGTCGGCTCCGACGAGGTGCACGCCCGGAGCCGGGAGCAGCTCGCCGCCCGGGCCGCGGAGCTCCGCACCGTGGCCGTCGGCGTCGACGTCACCTGCCGCGAGGTCCGCACCGAGCCCGCCGAGGCGCTGGAGACCGCCGCCCGGGACGCCGCCCTGCTGGTGCTGGGCTCGCGCGGGCTCGGCACGGTGCACGGCTTCCTGGTCGGTTCGGTGGGCCGGGAGGTGCTGGGTCGTACCACCCGCCCGGTGGTGCTGGTCCGGGCCGAGGAGGACGGCCGGGGAGCGACGGGCGGCCCCGTGCTGGCGGGCCTCGACCTGGAACACCCGGCCGACGAGATGCTCGCCTTCGCCTTCTCGGCCGCGGCCCTGCGCCGCGCACCGGTGCGGGTGCTGCACGTGTGGTCGCCGCCGGCGGGCAGCGAGTACATGGCCTTCGACGCCATCGGCGGCCTGGAGGACGACCTCTCGGCGGCCGAGCGCACCGGCCTCGCCGAGGCCCTCCGGCCCTGGCGGGAGCGCTTCCCCGACCTGGACGTGACGGCCGACCTGGTCCGCGGCACGGCCACGATCGAACTCGTCGCCGCCGCGGCCGCGGCCCGGCTGGTGGTCCTCGGCCACCGGATCCGGCACCGGCCGCTCGGCGCCCACCTCGGCCCGGTGGCCCACGCCGCGATCCACCACGTCCACTGCCCGGTCGCGATCGTCCCGCACCGGTGACGGAGCCGTCCGGCCCTCCGACGCGGGCCGAACGGCCCCGGCCGGCCGACGCCCTCCGCGCGAGCCTGGAGGTGACGAGAGGTGGACACCATGCACACCGTGATCGTGTACGAGAGCATGTACGGCAACACGCGCGAGATCGCCGAGGCCGTCGCCGAGGGCGTCCACCAGGCCGATCCCACGGCGTCCGTCCAGTGCCTCCCGCTGACGGAGGCCGGGCACGGGACGACCCGGACGGCCGACCTCCTGGTGGTCGGCGGACCGACCCACATGCACGGGATGTCGTCCGGGATCAGCCGCCGGATGGCCGCGGCCGCGGAGAGCCACAAACCGGGTGCCGACGCGGCCGCCGCCGAGGCCCGGGAGACCGCGGAGGGCCCAGGGCTGCGTCACTGGCTCCACGACCTGCCGCGGACCGGATCCGGCACCCACGCCGCCGCCTTCGACACCCGGGTCGACATGCCCCGCGCCGGCGGAGCCGCCGAGGGCATCGCGCGCCGGCTCTCCCACCACCACTACGACCTGGTCGTCGCACCCGAGGGCTTCATCGTCGACGGCAACGACGGTCCGCTGCGCGCCGGCGAACGCGAGCGCGCCCGCGCCTGGGGCGCCGGCCTGGTCTGACCCGCCCGGTGCCCCGGGCGGGGATCCCACGGGCGGTCCGGACGACGGCGGACGTGCCGCGGCGCGTTCCTCGGAGGATCATGAAAGTCAGCGGACCGGCCCCGGAACCCGCCGGGCGCCACCGGACCGCCGTAGGGCACCCGTCCGTCCTGGAGGTCGCCGTGAACACCACTCCCGCGTCAGGTCCCGCCGGTCCGGTCGTCGTCGGTACCGACGGGTCGGAGCCCGCCCACCGGGCCGTGCTCTTCGCCCTCCGCGAGGCGCAGCTGCGCGGGGTCGGCGTGCGGGCCGTCTGCGCCTACGGCGGCGGACACTCGGAGCCCGGGGGCCGGGCCGTGACGGGCTGGGGATCGGGCGGCGAGCCCGCGCCGCACGTGCAGGACGCGGTCGCCCGCGACGTGACGGACTCGGTCGAGCGCCTGCGGCAGCAGGTCGGCGAGCCGTACGTGGAGATCGAGGTGCGCTGCGAGCGCGGCCGGCCCGCGCAGGTCCTGCTGGACGAGAGCCGGGACGCCGGGCTGCTCGTGGTGGGTTCCCGCGGCGCCGGCCTCTGGGGGCGGCTGTCACTCGGCTCGACCAGCACCGAGATCGTCCACCACGCCCACATCCCCGTGGTCGTCGTGCCGCCCGGGCCGGGAGCCGCGTCGGGGTGAGGCGGGGCCCGCCACCGCGCCGACACCGACGCCGCCGCCGCACCGCCGCGGCGCCACCCTCGTGCCACCACCCCGCCACCGCCGAACCGGTCCGCCACCCGCGTGCCGAGGAGATGCGGGAGCACCGGCCCGGGCAGACCCTGGGGAAGGACGACCCGACCTCGGAGGAGAGCCATGACCGGTGCCAGTGCCACACGGGAGCCGAGCGCCATCGTGCACATGTCGATCTCCGGCGGGACGGCCGGGGCGAACGTGGTCGCCGACACGGTGGGGCAGTCGTTCCGGCTGATCGTCGTCCCCGGTCTCGGCACCGCGGGGGACTACGTCTCGCCCGCCGACCAGGTCGTCCGCACCCGCTGGCAGGTGGACACGTCGACGCCGGCCGAGGAGGCCGCGCCACCGGTCGCGCGCGCGGCTGCCGGGGCCGAGCCGGTGCGGGTGGAGCTCGGCGGCAGGGCCGACGCCGTGGTCAAGGTGGCGGCGCTGATCCGCGCCCGTTTCCGCGCCGGACCGCCGACGGGGATCGCGCAGGCCTTCGAGGTGTGGCCGGACAGTCCGCCGGACGCCACCGCCCGGCCCTGACGGAACCGCCCCCGGTCCCTGCCTCGACCCGACCGCCCCGGTCCGACCCGGGCGGGCCGGTACCGCCCGGACCGGCGCGGCGCCGGCCCGGGCGGGGTCTCACTGGTCGGAGTAGCTGAGGTCTCCCACCGTCCAACTGCTGATGTCGGCGATGGCGATGCGGTACATGCCCCCGGTGTGCGGCAGACCGTAACTTCCTTGCAGGATGCGGGCGACGTGCAGGTGCAGGTGGGTCGGCCGGGCTGCGGCGCCGTCGCCGGTGGCGGGCGCCGTGAACAGGGCCGCGAAGGGCTTCAGGAAGTCCGAGGCGGCGAGTACCTCGGCGACCCGCTCGTGCCACAGGCTCTCCGGAGCAAGCCGGCCGGTGATGACGGCACCCGGGACGACGACGGTCAGCGGCATCTGGTTGCTGCGCTCGGACTCCACCATCGTGGCGATGTCGACGAGCAGCTGATCAGGGTTCGACATGGGCCTGAGGATAGTGCCCCCGGGAACCCGCCCGCACGGACATCCCCGGGCACCCGCCACCCCACAGGGGCCGGGCGCCCACGACCGGCCACCGCTGGAGGAGTCCGCGCGCCGTCGCCGGGCCACCGGCCCTGCTGATCCCCTCTCCCGGGGAGGTGCCCGACCGGTCGCGGCTCGTCGTCCGCCGCCGTCGAGGTGGGCCGAACGGCCCACGACCGGCGGCCGAGCGGGCCCCTGCCGCAGGGCGAACGCCCCTGCGCAACCCGGGCCGCCCGGAGGGACAGTGGCAGGGACGGAGTGCTCGGCGTGTCCCGTGCCGAGCAGCACCCTGCGAGCGCGCCCGGAGGCAGCCATGCGCCGTGTCATCCGCTTCCACGACCTGCGCCGCGAGGACGTCGGCCTGGTCGGCGGGAAGAATGCCTCGCTGGGCGAACTGATCACCGCGCTGGGCCCCGCAGGGGTCCGGGTGCCGGACGGCTTCGCCACCACTGCCGACGCCTACCGCGAACTGGTCACGACCGGAGGCCTGCGGGAGCTGATCGCCGTCCAGGTCGACCGGCTGCACGGCGGAACCCCCCTGTCCGAGGTCGGCGCTGCCATCCGGTCCGCCGTCCTGGCCGCGCCCCTTCCGCCCGCGCTCGAGCACGAGGTGGTGGAGGCGTACGGGCGGCTCTCCCACGAGACCGGGAGGCAGGACCCGGACGTCGCCGTGCGCAGCAGCGCGACGGCGGAGGATCTGCCCGAGGCGAGCTTCGCGGGCCAGCAGGAGACCTTCCTGAACGTCCGGGGCGCCACCGCCCTCCTGGAGGCCTGCCGACGCTGCTACGCCTCGCTCTTCACCGACCGGGCCATCGATTACCGCGAGCGGATGGGCTTCGACCACCTGTCCCTGGCGCTGTCGGTCGGCATCCAGTCGATGGTGCGCTCCGACCTCGCGGGCGCGGGCGTGATCTTCACCCTCGACACCGAGAGCGGATTCCCGGGGGTGGTGGTCGTCAGCGCCGCGTGGGGGCTGGGCGAGACGGTGGTCAGCGGCCAGGTGGACCCGGACGAGTACACCGTGTTCAAACCGCTGCTCAAGGATCACCGCCTCGACCCGGTGCTGAACGTCCGGCTCGGCGCCAAGCGCTGCAAGGCGGTGTACGACGACCGGGGTTCGACCCGGACCGTCGACACCGACGCCGATGAGCAGGCGCGCCGGGTGCTCGGCCTCGGCGACATCCGCACACTGGCCGAGTGGGCGGTGGCGGTCGAGGAACACTACGGCTGCCCGATGGACCTGGAGTGGGCGAAGGACGGCATCAGCGGTGAGCTGTACCTCGTCCAGGCCCGGCCGGAGACGGTGCAGTCCCGCAGCGGCGGTGGGGTGCTGCGCCGGTTCCGGCTGACCGGGACGGGTGAGCGGCTGGTGGACGGCATCGCCGTCGGCGAGGCGATCGGTGCCGGGCCGGTGTGCGCGCTGGCCGAACCGGTCGGTCTGGAACGCTTCCCGCAGGGCGCCGTCCTGGTCACGGAGATCACCGACCCGGACTGGGAGCCGCTGATGAAGCGGGCCTCCGCCATCGTCACCGACCACGGCGGGCGCACCTCGCACGCGGCGATCGTCAGCCGCGAACTGGGCGTGCCGGCCGTCGTCGGCACCGGATCGGCCACCGCCGTCCTCGCCGACGGACAGGTGGTGACGGTCTCCTGCGCGGAGGGCGCCGACGGCCACGTCTACGGCGGTCCGGTCCCCTTCGAGGCGACCGAGACCGACCTCGGCTCGCTCCCGGCCACCCGGACCAAGGTCATGCTCAACCTGGCGGACCCCGGCGCGGCCTTCCGGTGGTGGCGGCTGCCCGCGGACGGCGTCGGGCTGGCCCGCACCGAGTTCGTGGTCGCCCACCAGGCGCGCGTCCACCCGATGGCCCTGGTGCACCCCGAGCGGCTCTCGGCCGAGGACCGCCGGCTGGTCGACGAGCTGACCTACGGCTACCCCGACCGGACCGAGTACTTCGTCGACCGCCTGGCGCACGGCGTCGCCCGGATCGCCGCCTCCCGCTGGCCGGACCCCGTCGTGGTGCGCACCAGCGACTTCAAGACGAACGAGTACGCCCGACTGGTCGGCGGCACGGCCTTCGAACCGGTCGAGGCCAACCCGATGATCGGCTGGCGCGGCGCGAGCCGCTACTACGACCCCGGCTACCGGGAGGGGTTCGCCCTGGAGTGCCGGGCCCTGCGCCAGGCCCGGGACGAGCGAGGACTGACCAACATCGTGGTGATGATCCCGTTCTGCCGCACCCCTCAGGAGGCCGACCAGGTCCTCGCGGTGATGGCCGACAACGGTCTCACGCGCGGCGCGAACGGTCTGCGGGTGTACGTCATGGCCGAGATCCCGGCCAACATCCTGCTCGCCGGCCAGTTCGCCGAACGCTTCGACGGCTTCTCGATCGGCAGCAACGACCTCACCCAGCTCACCCTCGGCGTCGACCGCGACTCCGCCCGGCTCGCACACCTCTTCGACGAACGTGACCCGGCCGTCACCCGCAGCATCGAGTCCCTGGTCGCCACCGCCCACGCGGCCGGCCGCCACGTCGGCCTCTGCGGCCAACGCCCGAGCAACGACCCGGACTTCACCCGCTTCCTGGTGCAGGCCGGTGTCGACTCCATCTCCGTCACCCCGGACAGCTTCGCCGCTGTCAAACGCGCCGTGGCCGCCGCCGAGGCGGCGGCCTGATCGCCCGTGCCGCCGCCCGTCCGAACTGTCCCCCCGGGGGGCCCGACCACGGAGGTCGTCATGAGGAACACCCACGAGAACCGGCCGGTCGACCCAGGCGACCTCTCACGCCGGGTCACCCACCGCCGCACCGAACTCGGGCTGACCCGCAAGCAGGTGGCGGACCGGGCCCGGCTGGACCCGGGCTTCCTGGAGCATCTGGAGACGAACCCGGTCCCGGTCGGTGTCGGCACCCTCACACGGCTCGCCGACGCGCTCGACACCACGGTCACCGACCTGCTGGGCGGCGGCCGCGGCGTACCGGCCGGCGCGGCCCCGGCCAACGCCAGCGTGCAGGTGGAGGAGCTGGACCGCGCCGCCTGCTGGGCGAAGCTCGTTCCCGGCGGCGTCGGCCGGGTCGTGTTGAGGGCACCAGGCGGCCTGGCGGCACTGCCGGTCAACTACCGCGTGCTGGACGCGACCGTCGTCTGCCGCACCGCGGCCGGCGGCGCCCTCGCCGGAGCCGCGGGCGATGAGGTCGCCTTCGAGGTCGACCGGCTGGACGAGGCGTTCGCCACCGGCTGGAGCGTACTGCTCAACGGCACCCTCTCGGTCGTCTCCGACCAGGACGCCGCCCAGTGGTTCCGGCAGCACGCCGACCCCGATCCCTGGGCCGGCGGAAGGCGGGACGTCTGGATGCGCATCAAGCCCACCGTGATCACCGGCCGGATCATCCGCCCCGACGGCCCGTCGCTCGCCGGCTCGGTGGAGTAGCAGTGCACCTGACCGCTGTCCGCCCCAGCCGATCGCCCGGCCCGACGGGGCCCAGTGGCGGGCCGAACGGCCCTGCCCGTTCGGGTGCACCCGGCGGTCCCCTGGAAGCAGAGGCCCGGTGCAAGCGGCCGGGCCTGGACGGGCGGAGGGGCGGCCGTCCACCGCACGGTCAACGACGCGCTGGAAACGCCTGCCCGCGGTGACGAGTCCCGCTGCACGGCGCCGGAGAGGACTACCCGCCATGAAAGCCTCGGACCTGATGACCGCACCCCCCGTCACGGCCGACGTCACGGCGACGGCGTTCGAGGTGGCCCTGCGGATGGAGGAGGAGGGCGTCGACTGCGTCCTCGTCACCGACAGTGGCCGACTACAGGGCATCGTGACGGACCGCGACCTCGCGGTCCGCGGGCTGGCCCACGGCAAGCACCTCGGACGGCCGGTGGCCGAGCTGCTGACCACACCGGTGATCACCGTGAACACCACGGACGACCTCGACACCGTCTACCGGACGTTCCGCCGCACGTTCGTCCGTCGCCTCCCCGTCGTCCAGGACGGCCGCCCCGTCGGTGTCCTGACCGTCGACGACCTGTTGCGCGACATCGTCGAGCGGCTCTTCGACCTGGTGACGCCGTTCTCGCACAGCACGCTGCGGGAGTACGCCGTCCGACCGGCCGGCACGGGGGCGGACCCTCCGACCACCAGGGCCCGTCACCGCCCGCCGGCCGGTCATCACCTCGTCGACCAGGACGTGGACGGCACGGTCGAGGCCGCACGGGGCAGTTGATCACCATCCGCCGGTCCCGGGGCCGCCCCGGGACCACCCGACCCAGGAGGTTCGGACATGACCGCCAACGCCACGGTGCCGGTGCGCACCAAACAGTGGACCCTGCGAATCGACCTCTTCGAGGAGGGCGACGCCACGAAGGTGCACGCCGTGCTGAACACCGGTGAGAACGTCCTCGAGGCCCGTACCGCCTCCCGGCGCAGCCCTCACGACCCGCCCGTGCCGGAGATCGGCGACGAGTTCGCCGCCGCCCGCGCACTGATCGACCTCGGTCACCAGCTCCTCCGGGCCGGCCTCGCCGACTCCGCCGCCAACGACCGTACGGCGGCCGGCTGAGGCACCGCGCCGCAGACCGGCGTCGGAGCCGGAGCGGCGTCGGGATGTCCGGCAGGTTCGCGCGGGAGGCCGCGATGAGCACGTCAGAAGCAGTCCCCACCGACACCGGGGCCTGGGTGGTGGCCCGCCCGGGCCCGATCGGCGTGGCGCGGCCCGGGCCACTGCGGTGGGAGCGGCGTCCGCTCTCCCCTCCCGGGCCGGACGAGATCCTCGTCGAGGTGGAGGCCTGCGGGGTGTGCCGCACCGACCTGCACCTCGCGGAGGGGGACCTCGCCCCCAGGATCGCGGGGTGCACTCCGGGCCACGAGGTGGTCGGGGTCGTTCGCGCGGTCGGCACCGCGGTCGACGGGTTCACCGTCGGGAGCCGGGCCGGCGTCGCCTGGCTCGCCCGGACCTGTGGCTCCTGCCCCTACTGCCGCAGCGGCCGGGAGAACCTCTGCCCGGACTCGCGCTACACCGGCTGGGACCGGCACGGGGGCTACGCCGGCCACCTGACCGCTGCCGCACGATTCGCCTACCGTCTGCCCGAGGGCCCGCCGGCCGAGGAGCTGGCCCCGCTGTTGTGTGCCGGGATCATCGGCTACCGGGCCCTCGAACGGGCCGAGCTCCCCGCCGGCGGCCTGCTGGGCGTCTACGGTTTCGGGGCGTCCGCACACCTGACCGCCCAACTCGCCCTCGCCCGGGGCGCACGGGTGGCGGTGTTCACCCGTGCCGCACCAGCGCGACGCCTGGCCCTGGAGCTGGGCGCCGAATTCGCCGGCGACTCGTACGACCCGCCCCCGGAACCGCTGGACGCCGCCATCCTGTTCGCCCCGGTCGGCGAACTCGTGCCGGTCGCTCTGGCCGCGTTGGACCGTGGCGGCACGCTCTCCGTCGCCGGCATCCACCTCAGCGACATCCCGGCGATGAACTACCAGAGGCACCTGTTCCAGGAACGCACGCTGCGCAGCGTCACCGCCAACACCCGTGCCGACGGCTCGGCCTTCCTGGCGGAGGCTGCCCGGACCCGCCCGGTCGTCCGGGTGACCCGCTACCCGCTGCAGCGGGCGGACGCCGCCCTCGCGGACCTTGCCGCGGACCGGGTCACGGGGGTCGCCGTGCTCGTCACGGCGTAGCGAAGCCGCTGACCAGCGGCGCGGGGGCCCACCGCGTCACGCCATCTCCTTGCCGCCCAGGTGGTAGATCTCAAGGATGAGCGAGTGGCCCTGGGCGAACTGCGCGCTGATGGCCCCGTTGATCTTCCCGGCCGCCCACGCCGCCTTCGCGTCGCTGCAGAGGCCGGTCAGTCCCAGCCCGTCACCGGTCGGCCGGAGCAGCTTCGTCTTGTCGACCCAGTCCGCCCTGAGGCCACTCAGCCACCGCGCGATCGCGTCGGGGTCTCCATTCGTCTTGTCCCATTGCAGGTAGCGGTGGGGCGGCAGGCCCGCGCGGTTGTGCGGTTCGGGATCGCCGGGGATCGACTGACTGTTGAGCGCCCGAACCAGGACCTTCCGGCTCTGCTCGGTCCAGCCCACCTCGGCGTGCTGGATATTCCCCCAGGTCGCGCTGTGCGTCTGGGCGTCGTCGAGATCGCTCCTCACGATGTTGTTGAGGATGAAGTGGCCAGCCATTCCGCTCTCCTTGCGGTCGATTCCTTCGGTTCGGTCCGGGCGGCCGGCGCAGGTCGGGTACCGCACCGGCCGCCCTCGCAACCGCCATGCTCGCCCGCCGACCGGAGCGCGGCCAGTGCAGCAGAGCCGGCCGTCCCACACCGGACGGAATGACCGGGAGCACGGCTGGCGGGAAATCCCGAGATCTCGACCGGCGACATCGGCCGGACGGCCTGGATCGACGCCTGGATTGACGGGCGAACACGCCTCGGGAACATCGCCGAGACGTCATTCGAATGGAGTAGCCCAAATGGCGTAAGACCGTGGTCGAACTAATCTGAGACTATCCGCATGGGCTCGATCAAGTCGCGATGGAAAGGCCCTGCTGCGCTTGCCCGGACTCCGCCGCGTGCGCGCCGGGCGGCCACTCGCGACACCGAGGAGAAGATCATGGAAGAGACCTCAGGAATCAGCGATATCCAGGGATCCGCACTGTCGACCGCCGGCACCCTGTCACAGGCAAAGGCGATCGGCCAGGGCTTCAACGTGTATGGCACGTACGATGCCTACGGCCTGACGCGACCGCTGGCGAATCCCGCCAAGGCACAGACGCACACCTTCGTCCTCAACGGCAACGAATATCAGGTTCCCGATTACGTCGAGGGTGTGGAAAGCCACGACAGCGAGATTCTCAAAATCGTCGGCGAGGACCGCGAGGACATTCAGGAGCAGATCTCCGCACACGCCGGCCTGAGTGCGTCTTACGGTGCGTTCTCCGGAGAAGTGAAGGCAGACTTCGATTTCTCCAGAAAATCATCGACGGAGAGCTACTACTGCTACTGGAGGCAGGCCCTTCGAATGGCCCTTCTGGAGACCAATCCCGATGCTGCGAAAGCCGCGCTCAGTGATGACTTCGTCCGGGACGTGGAGAAGCTCCCGGCGGGTTTCACCGAGGCCACCAGATCGACCTTCTACACCTTCTTCGCCCGCTACGGCCCCTTCTACGTCCGATCCGCGACCCTGGGCGGCAGGCTGACCCTCTGCAATCAGGTCGCGAAGTCGGAGCACCTCACCTCGATCACGCTGAAAGCGGCGCTGAGCGCGCATTTCAACAAGGTGGCGACCGGCAGCGTGGACGCCGCCATGGAGGCGTCCGCCACGTGGAAGGCGTATCGCCAGGAGTCCGTGGCGAGCATCCGGTGCATGGGGGGTGACCAGGTACTGATCAGCAAGCTCGGGGGCCTCGATCCCTGGACCGGAGGCAAGGAGAGCGCCGAACTGGTGAGCCAGTGGACCGAGAGCCTGGCGGTCCAGCCCGCACTCTTCGACTTCAAGCTCGCCGGCATCTGGGAGCTGGTGGACGACCCCGACCGCGCCCAGGCGGTCCAGGACGCCTGGCAGGGCTACTCCCGCGTCATGCGTCCCAGCGCGCGCATCGGGAGCTGGTCCCGCGAGCTGCACTGGCCGGACGTGGACCGGTCCCGGCCCCGACCGCCGGTCGTCGTGGTCAACGGGACCGCCGTGGAACCCGACGCACCCCCGGACTCGCCTGCCGGCGTACAACTGGTCGTACTGTCCGGCTCGGACCCTCTGGCCGCCGACGGGATTCGGCTGGACCGCTACTACTCCCTCCGCAGGGAACGGGTGTGGTTCGACGCCTACGTCGACCTCTGGAAGCAGGTTGCCACGGACATCAAGGCGCACCAGAAGGCCGGCGACGTCGTCCTGCTGGTGACCTACGGATGGAGCAGCAACATGCCTCCGACCGACGACGCCGTCCGTCAACTGCGGACGGCGGGCTCCGGGAAGGTCCTCGACCACTGGATCGACACCTGCGATCCGGGCAGCCAGAGCGGCAATTCCGTCAGTTGGATGGAACACCCCTGTGTCTTCACGTTCGTCGGAGTCTTCGGCGGCGAACGCGATGACGCGGTCGAGGTCGTGCGCCGGGACTGGTCTCAGCCGGTCGCCAGTCAGGCCGACGTGTACCTCTACCGGGAAGCGCTGCACGGCATCTACTCACCGGCACTGGGCTGAGGCCGCACCGTGCGACTGCTGCTCGTAGGCCAGGGCGCGCGGACGTCCGGGTACGCCCGGGTCCTGCGCACCCTGGCCCCCCTGTTGGCCGACACCTTCGAGACGTCCTACTTCCACATGAACACGCGCACCCGGCTGGAACTCCCCGGAGTCCGGTGCCTCGCGCCGGAACGCATCAGCGACCCCTTCGGAACGGTGGAGCTGCCGGACGTCCTGCGCCGGCAGGATCCTGACGTCGTTCTCGCCTGTCACGACGCCGCGGTACTGGGGCACCATGCTCGGCTGATACGCGAGCAGTGCCCGCGGACCCGGATCGTGCTGTACCTTCCACTCGAACACGAGGCGGTCTGCGACGAGACAGTGGACGGTCTCGCCCTGGCGGACGACCTGGTCTGCTACACGCGGACCGCTCACCGCTGGATCACCGAGCGGCTTCGGCGACACCCTCCCCGGGCCCACCGCCCGCGCCTCAGCGTTCTCCCGCACGGCGTCGACCCGAACGTCTTCGGCCCCTTGGGGTCGCCCGGGGGTGATGAGGCCGGCACGTCTCCGGGGCGGACTTCCCGTGCACGGCAACTGCTCGGCCTTCCCGACGACGGCCCCTTGATCCTCAACGCCAACCGCGACACGCCCCGCAAACGTCTCGACGTGACGCTACGAGCCTGTGCCGCGGCGTTCACCCGCGTCCCGGAAGCCCGACTCGTCCTCACCCACGGCGCCGGTCAGCATGATCGAGCGCGTGCGCTGGGCCTCGGCGACCACCTCGTCGTCCCCGACCGCCCACCGGCCGACGACGCCACCCTCAACCTCTACTACAACAGCGCGGAGGTCGGGCTGAACACCTCGTCGGCCGAGGGCTGGGGCCTCGTGTCGCTGGAACACGCCGCGACCGGCGCCGCGCAGATCATGCCCGACCACCCGGCGCTCCGTGAGATCTGGGGCGGATCCGCCACCTTCGTGCGCTGTGCGGCGGGCGCCGTGGACGGCTACGGGCTCTCGACTGCCGCCGACCACGCGGCCGCTCTCGTCGCGGTGCTCACCGACGCCGCGTTCCGGGACCGTTCGACACATGCCGCCCGGCGGACCGCGACCTCCCCATCCTCCACCTGGGCGTCCATCGCGGAACGGTGGAAGGGCCTGCTCGCCGAACCCGGCTGACGCCGTGCCCGGCCGCGGCAGGCACGTCCCCTCACGAGCGTCCGTGCCCACCTCGGTCCGTACCACGTCCGGCCGCGCCGCGGTGTCCTTGCCCTCCGAATCAACGGCCATGCGGTACCAATAGGAGAGCCGCATGTCGCCGTGTCCCCGGATCTCGGGCGGCCTGGTTCCCGTCTCCTCGTGATCCCCGGGCGGCGGGGTGGCCTTCGACGGCTCGCGGGCCGACACCGGGGACGAGGGCTGCCAGGCCTGCCCGGGCGGCCCGAGACCCACCGATGCTCCCCCTCGGTCGCCGAGGAGGGGAGCCGAATCCCGTGGAGTTGTCCGATGAGTGAGGAAGCAGGTCGAGCGTTTCGCATCGTCGTAGGAGTGGACGGTTCCCCGTCCGCCAGAGCGGCGTTGGCGTGGGCTGTCCGACAGGCCCGGCTCACCGACGCCTCGGTGGACGCGGTGATCGCGTGGCAGTACCCGGTCGGGTACGGTTGGCCCTCGCCCGTCCTCCAGACCTTCGACTTCGAAGCCAACGCCCGGCAAGCCCTGGCCGATTCCGTGGCTCAGGCCGGGATCGAAGCACCGGAGGTCGAGGTCCGGCAGCACGTCGTCCAGGCCCATCCCGCCACCGCCCTCCTCACCGCCGCCGCCGACGCGCAGTTGCTCGTCGTCGGCAACCGCGGGCACGGCGGCTTCACCGAAGCCCTCCTCGGCTCGGTCAGCCAGCACTGCGTCCACCACGCGCGCTGTCCGGTCGTCGTCGTGCGCGGCGAGCCCGAGGATTCCCCGACTGTCTAGACCGTCCGTGGAAGCGGTGGCGGGAACACCTCCGCCGCCCGCCCCGCACGGTCAACCATCCTTCGGAGAAGGGAGGTTCGCCACCGGACGAGAGCAACCGCGAACACCTCGGCCCGGACGCCGCGCCGCCCCGCCGTCTCGTCCGCGGCCCGCCCCGCGGCCGACCCTAAGGTGTGCGCATGGTTATGGCATTCGCCGAGGGCCCCGAGCCGCCCGTGCCCGGACCGTGCGCCCCGAGCCGTGAACCCGGTCCCGCCCCGGTGAACGCCCGTCCGGGCGGCGCTCCGCTGCTCCCCCGACCCCATTCCCCGGAGCCCCGGCCCCCGTCCGAGCCCCCGTCCGAGCCCGAGCGCGAGCGCGGGGTCGAACGCCACCTGGACCGGCTCTACCCTCCCGCGCCCGGCGGCCTGGACGTGTGGCTGCCCGGCGGACACGTCGGCGACCTGTCCGCCGAGACCGAACAGGCCCTCGACCGACGCCTGCACCGGGCCCTGGCCGCACCCGTCCGGCACGTGGTCGAGGCCGGCGGGAAGCGCTGGCGCCCCGCACTGCTGACGCGGATCATCGAGCTGCTCGGCGGCGACGGCGAGCGCTTCGGCGTACTGGCGGCGGCCCTGGAACTCGCCCACACCGGCTCCCTGGTGGTGGACGACGTCCAGGACGGCTCGACGACGCGCCGCGCGAGGCCCGCCGCGCACGAGGTCTACGGTCTGCCGGCCGCCCTGACCGCGGGCACCTGCGCCTACTTCGCCTTCGACCACGCCATCGGCCTCTGCGCCCCCGACGATCCCGAACTGCGGGGGCGGACACGCGAGATCATCCTCGCCGCGCTGCGGGCGGCCCACGCCGGGCAGGCCCTCGACATCCAGGGCCACGGCCGCGAGCTGGAGCAGGCCGTCGCCACCGGTGACAACCGCCCGCTGCTGGAACTGGTGCTGGCCACCCACCGGCTGAAGACCGGTGCCCTGGTCGGCGCCTGCTGCCGGATCGCCGCGCTCACCGCCGGCGCCGGTCCGGCTCTGGAACGGGCGCTGCTGCAGTGGGGGACGGCCCTCGGCACCGCCTACCAGATCACCGACGACGTGGCCGACCTGTGCGGCGTCACCGACCGGAACGGCACCCCGACGAAGCGGGTGGCGGAGGACCTGCGCAACGGCAAGGTCACCCTGCCGCTCGCCCACGCCGTCACGCTGCTCCCCCGCCCCACGGCCGAGGCCCTGTGGGCCGCCGTCCGCGGCGGCGACGCGACCGAGGCCGACGTCCGGGCGGCCCGCACCACCCTGCTCGACTGCGGCGCCGTCGCCGCGAGCGAGGACCACGCCGACCGCCTGCACACCGACGCCTGGCGCACCCTCGAACCGCTGCTCCCCCGCACCGTGGACGCCACCCGCCTCCGCACGGCGGGCCGGCGGGCCGTGTTCGACGGCCTCGGCTCCGAGGGTCGGCCGCCGGACGGGCCCTGATCGCCGCCGGGCTCCGCTCCGGCCGACCGGGGGCCGCGGAGCCCGGCGTCAGGCCGGCGCGGCGCCGGGCGAGCCCTGCGTCAGGCCGGCGCGGCGTGGATGCCGGGCGGGAGGCGTCCGGGAGGCCGCCGGGAGGTCAACGGCCCTGGAGGGCCTTGACGTTGTCGCCGAAGCTCCAGCCCTTCGAACCGTCCCAGTTGATCGACCAGGTCATCAGCCCCTTCAGCGAGCCGCTGAAGGCGTTCCACGACTGGCTGACCAGGCCCGGCGCCATGTAGCCGCCACCGGCGCCGGGTTGGGCCGGCAGGCCGGGAACCTGCTTGTCGTAGGGCACCTTGACGGTGGTGCCCTGGATGGTGAGGCCGTTGTTCAGGCAGGTGGTCTGCACGGTGAAGCCCTGCACGGTGCCGGCCTGGTAGGAGTCGCCGGAGCAGCCGTACATGCTGCCGTTGTAGTACTGCATGTTCAGCCACCACAGCTGCCCGTTGTCGGCGTACTTCTTGATGATCGGCAGGTAGGCGCCCCAGATCGAGCCGTAGGTGACGCTGCCGCCGGTGACGTAGGCCGTCTCGGGGGCCATCGTCAGGCCGAAGCCCGCCGGCATCTGGGCGAGCACGCCGTCGATGATGCGCACCAGGTTGGCCTGGGAGGCGGAGAGCGTGTTGATGTTGCCGCTCCCGGACAGGCCGGTCTCGATGTCGATGTCGATGCCGTCGAAGTTGTACTTCTTCAGGATCGGGACGACGGTCGCCACGAACCTGTCGGCGACGGTGCTGGAGCTCAGGTCGATGCCCGCGGCGGCTCCGCCGATCGACATCAGGACGGTCGCCCCGGCCGCCTTGGCCTGGCACATCTCGGCGGGGGTCGAGACCTTGACGTTGGCGTCCATGCCGTCCTGCCACAGGACGGTGCCGTCGGAGAGGATCACCGGGAAGGCGGCGTTGATGACGTTGTAGCCGTGCGCGGCCATCCGGCTGTCCGTGATGGGGACCCAGCCCATGCCGGGGTGGACGCCGTTCGCGGCGCCGTCCCAGTTCTCCCAGTACCCCTGCAGGACCTTGCCGGACGGCTTGGGCTTGGTCGGGCAGGTGTCACCACCGGGCGGCGTGGTGGTGGGCGGGGCGGTGGTGGGCGGGGCCGTGGTGGGCGGCGCCGTGGTGGGCGGGGCGGTCGTCGGCGGGGCCGTGGTGGGCGGCGCCGTGGTCGGTGTGGCGGTCGGCGTGGGGGTGCTGCCGCCGGGGCCGGTGAGCGACACGTCGTCCGCGTAGTACGCGGGCTGCCCGTACCAGCCGTGCAGGTAGACGGTGACGGAGGTGGTGCTCGCCCCGGTGGTGAAGCCGACGCTGAGCTGTCCGTACGTCGCGCTGTTCGGCGTCCAGGTCGACTGGGCGCCCGACAGGCCGGTGCCGGTGGCGCCCAGGTAGACGTAGCTGCCCTGGACGTAGGCGCTCAGCGTGTACTGGGAGTTGGGCTGCACGCTGACGGTCTGGGTGCACTGGGCGCTGTCCTGGCCGGACGGCGTGGCCCTGAGCGCGGAGGCCCCGGAGTGGACGGGCGACGTGACGGCCGCGCCGGACCCGCCGGTGCAGGTCCAGTCGGAGAGTCCGGTCTCGAAGCCGGGGTTGGCCAGCAGGTTGGGGGTGGCGGCACCGGCCGTGACGGTACCGGCCACGGCGAGGCCCGCGGCGACGACGGCGGCGGCGCTCACCCCGGCGAGGGTGCGCCGGAGGACGGTCGGCCCGGGCCCGGTGCGGCCGGCGCTGCGGTTCGCCCGCGCGCCGTGCTCGACGCCCGCCCGGTGCGGGCTGGGAGCCCCGGGCGGCTCGGCGCCGGCCTGGGCGCCGTCGGGGCGGACGAGGTCCGGACCGGGGTGGAACCCGCCCGACGGGCGTGGAGTGCGCGACCTCCGACGGAACATGCTGTGCTCCCTTCCCGCCGAGCGTCATGGACATGACCGACGCGTGGGGGCGTGACGCCCGGCTCTGGGTGAGGTGGGGGGACATGTGGGGCTGTGCCGGACCGGATCGTAGGAGGGGCCGCAAGGCCGGGTCAATAGGTCTGGACCAATTGCGGGCAGGCTGGCCCGTTCCGGCGAACGACGCGCACACCGACGGGACCGTTGCCTCCGGCCCGTCCTGACGTCAGATCAGGTCTCCGCCGAGCCCCGGTGTCCCCTTGAGGCGCTGGTAGAGCACGTGGTGGGAGTGGCGCCTGCGGGTGACCAGCCCGGCCCGGTGCAGGATCTGCAGGTGGTAGGAGACCGTCGCCGGGCTCAGGTACAGCCGCTGGGCGAGCTCCGCGGTGGACCGGGGGTGGCCGAGCTCGGCCAGGATCCGCGCCCTCGTCGCGCCGATGAGCCTCGCCCCGCCCGACGGCGCCAGGCAGTCCGCGGGGGCCGCGGGATAGACGATCAGCGGGGTGCGGGGTGCGGGCGCGCCCGGCGGCTCACCCGCGCAGAAGATCGCCTGGTTGGCGAAGACGCTCGGCACCAGGATCACCGCGTCGGCCCGCAGCGTCAGGCCGTGCGGACTGCCCGGGCGGAGCCGGACCGTCAGTTCGCCGTCGCGCCACGCCAGGTTCGGGGCCAGCCGGTTGAGGGTGGCGGCGAGCCCGTGGTGCGCGATGTCGGTGGCCCGGGCGCTGACGTCCGCCTCCAGCCGGGCCCGGATGCCGGGCCAGGACGGCGCGAGGGCCGCGCGCCAGAACTGCGTCATCTCGTCCGCGAGGCGGTGCGCCAGGTACTGCTCCCCGCGTTCGAGGGCCCGGTGCAGCAGCCGCGGCGACGGCCGGTCCGAATCCGGGTCCCACGCATGGCCGTTGACGGCCAGCCCCAGCTCGTAGCCGATCCGTTCCGGCGGGGTGGTGACGACCCGGTGCAGGGCCGCGTCGAGGCTCGTCTCGAAGCCCTGCGACTCCGGCCGCAGGAAGTCCGGGGCGTAGCCGCACGGCCCGCCGCCGCCCACCACGCCCAGCAACCCGAGCCGCTCCTGTGCCAGCGCCTCCCCGGCCCGGGCCCGCCACTCGGCGCTGAGCACCTTCGGCGTCCGCCCGAAGGCGTAGAGCAGGTCCTTCGCCGAATCCAGCGGGGACACCGCGAACCTGACGCTCCCCAGACCCTCGGCGCCCAGGCTGATCCGTATCACGGGCCGTACCCCCTCCGCACCGGCATCCGAAATCCATCGAATCACTCGACCGGCCCGAACGGCCCGGGATTCCCTGGATTCACCGCACCAGCCCGGCACGCCCGACGAAGGGAACCACGACCATGACCACCCGCAGGACGCTCGCAGCGGCGGCCCTCGCCGCCAGCACCCTCGCCACCCTCGCGCTCGATGCCGGGGTGCCGGGGCGGCGCCCCGGGCGGTGCGTCAGACGGCGGGACCGCCGGTGACCAGGGCCGTGATCGCGTCCCGGAGGTCCGGGCCGAGCTCGCCCCAGCCCTCCTTGTAGCCGTAGACGCCGGCCAGGGTGCGGGCCTCGTAGTCGCCGTTCATGATCTCGACGTCGTCGGGCGTGATGAGCGCCGGGTGGGCCACGCCGACGGCCCCCGAGACCTTCAGCAGCTCCTTGCGCAGGGTGCGCAGGTAGACGGCGGCCCGGGTGGCCTTGGAGGCCGGGTCGAGGCCGCGGGCCAGCCACGGGTTCTGGGTCGCGATGCCGGTGGGGCACTTGTCGGTGTGGCACTTCTGCGCCTGGATGCAGCCGATCGACAGCATCGCCTCACGGGCCACGTTGATCATGTCGACGCCCAGGGCGAAGGCCACGGCGGCGTTCTCGGGCAGGCCGAGCTTGCCGGAGCCGATGAAGGTCAGCTCGTCGGTGAGCCCCAGCTCGGCGAAGGTCCCGTAGACCCGGGAGAAGCCCATCCGGAAGGGCAGCGACACGGAGTCGGCGAACATCCGCGGCGCCGCGCCGGTGCCGCCCTCCCCGCCGTCGACCGTGACGAAGTCGACCCCGCGGTCACCGCGCGCCATCAGCGTGGCCAGCTCCTGCCAGAAACCCGCCTCGCCCACCGCGCTCTTGACGCCGACCGGCAGGCCGGTCTCGGTGGCGAGCAGCTCGACGAAGTCGAGCATCGAGTCGACGTCGCCGAAGGCGCTGTGCCGCGACGGGGAGGCGCAGTCCTCGCCGACGGGGATGCCGCGGATCGCGGCGATCTCCGGGGTCACCTTGGCACCCGGCAGCATCCCGCCGAGCCCCGGCTTGGCGCCCTGGGAGAGCTTGATCTCGATCGCCCTGACCGGGGCGCCGGCGACGACCTCCTTGAGCTTGTCGAGGTTGAAGCTGCCGTCCTCGTTGCGGCACCCGAAGTACGAGGTGCCGAGCTGGAGGACGAGGTCGCCGCCGTTGCGGTGGTACGGCGAGAGGCCGCCCTCGCCGGTGTTGTGCAGCGTGCCCGCGAGCGCCGCCCCCTTGTTGAGGGCCGTGACGGCCGCGCCGGAGAGCGAGCCGAAGCTCATCGCCGAGATGTTCACCACGCTCGCCGGCCGGAACGCCCGGGCGCGGCCGCGCGGCCCGCCCAGCACCTTGGCCGAGGGCAGCGGGGCCTGCGGGTCGTGGGTGTCGGGCAGGGCGCCGGCGAAGGTCCGCTGCTTCAGGTAGGCGTGCCCCTGCACGTGCTCGACGTCGAGCTCCGTCCCGAAGCCGAAGTAGTTGTTCTGCTCCTTCGCCGACGCGTAGATCCAGGTGCGCTGGTCCCGGCTGAACGGGCGCTCCTCCTCGTTGGAGGTCACGATGTACTGCCGCAGCTCCGGCCCGATCCGCTCCAGCAGGTAGCGGGCGTGCCCGACCACCGGGAAGTTCCGGAGCAGCGCGTGCCTCTTCTGGGTGAGGTCGCGGGCGGCCAGCAGGGCCACCGCCGTCGCGGCGGCGGCAGCGCCGATCTTCCGGGCTTGCATGGACGGTCCTCCTCGGTGCACGACCCCGTCGCCGTGCGGTGGAGTCGCTGTGTCCTGTCGGGCGGTGGACGGCGGGCACGGGGCCGGGCAGGCGGCAGCGTCCGTCGAAGAATGCGACACGATGGTAAGAGGCCGACCGAACGGGCGTGCGGCCAGGGTCCGCTCCGGACCGCGGACCGCCCCCGGCGGGGCCCCGACCACCCCCGGTGGGGCCGCGGACGCCTGGCGTTCCGGTGCCCAGCAGACGGCATTCAGCCGGCGTACACGCCGTTTCAAGCTTGTGACATCAGAGTTCGGCCTCGTGCCTACCTCACACTCGCGTGCCGGCGTCGCCTCCGTGTGCGCCGCGGCTTTGACGTTCTCAGGACTGGTCGCCACCGGGCTCGTCGCCGCGCAGCCCGCGGCCGCCGCGGACCCGGCCGGCTACCAGAACGTTCGGATCAACGAGGTCACCTCGTCGAACAACGACACCGTGGAGCTCTTCAACACCGGCTCGACCGCCGTGAGCATCAGCGGCTGGAAGATGTCGGACGACGGCTTCTCCCCGCAGTCGTTCAGCCCGTCCTCCACCACCATCGCCGCCGGCGGCTTCGTCACCTTCAACTCCCCCAAGGGGCTGGGTGACTCGGACAAGCTGGTGATCTACACCGCCGACGGCACCGTGGTCGACCGCGTCGACTGGGCCTCCGGCGCGGCGAAGCCCGCGATGGCCCGCTGCGGCGGCGACGGCACCGGCGCGTGGGTGACCACGACCGCCGCGACGACCTTCGGCAGCGCCAACGCCCCGGGCTGCCCGTCCTCCCTCCCGGCGGCGAGCCGCATCCGGATCAACGAGGTCACCTCGGACGGCGCCGACACCGTCGAGCTGTACAACGGCGGCACCAGCGCCGTCGGCATCGGGTCGTGGAAGTACGTCGACAACGACACCACCCACGCCCCGGTCTCGATCTCGTCCTCCTCCCCGAGCGCCACCAGCATCCCCGCGGGCGGCTACGTCACCTTCAACTCCACCCTCGGGCTGGGCGACAACGACTCCGTCCTGCTCCTCGACGGCAACGGCACCACCGTGGACTCGGTGACCTGGGCGACGGGCGGCGCCAAGCCCTCGGACGAGCGCTGCGCCAACGGCACCGGCTGGTTCCGGACCGCCGTGACCGCGACGCCCGGCGGCGCCAACTCCTGCACGGGCGCCGGTGGCGGCGGTGGCGGCGGACAGACCGGCCACCTGCTCGGCGGCGGCGGCGCGCTCACCAGCGGCTGCACCCCCGAGGCCCCCGGCGGTACGGGTTCCACCCCGGCCGGCACCCTGGCCTGGCCGGGCGGCCTGGACGTCACGATCGCCGACAACGTCTGCGCGTTCACCACCTCCACCGGCCCCGAGGGCCGTGACCTGAGCGGCCTGGCCTTCGACCCGGCGAACCCGTCCGTGCTGTGGGCCGCGAAGAACAAGAACTGGCTGTACAAGCTGGTCAAGAGCAACGGCAAGTGGGTCCCGGACCCGTCGTGGAGCGCGACCGGCAAGCAGATCCGCTTCGCGGGCGGCACCGGCCAGCCCGACTCCGAGGGGCTGACCGTCGGCGCCAACGGCCACGTCTACGTGACCTCCGAGCGCGACAACGGCAACAACACCGTCCCCAAGGACACGATCATGGAGTTCGACCCGGCCGCGACCGGCTCGACGCTCACGCCGATCCACCAGTGGGACATGACCTCGCAGTTCCCGCAGCTCGACACCGGCAGCAAGGACGACGCCAACCTGGGCTTCGAGGGCGTCGGCTACGTGCCCGACAGCTGGCTGACCGCGAACGGCTGGGTCGACCCGCTCACCGGTGCCGCCTACAACCCGGCGAACTACCCGCTGCACGGCGCGGGCCTGTTCTTCGCCGGCCTCGAGTGGGACGGCACGCTGCACGTCTACGGCCTCAACTCCGACGGCACCTTCACCACCTTCGGCACGGTCGCCACCGGCAAGGTCTCCGTGATGGACGTGACCTTCGACGCCGGGACCCAGCGCATCGTGGCGACCTGCGACAACACCTGCGGCGAGACGCACACCTTCCTGAAGGTCAACGCCTCGGGCGCGATCGTCCCGGACGTGACCTACACGAACCCCGCCGTCATGCCGGTCGACAACCTGGAGGGCTTCGCGCTCGCGCCGACCTCCACCTGCGTCAACGGCTTCCGCGAGGCGGTCTGGAGCGACGACGGCATCTACGGCTTCGGCTCCGGGACTTCCTCCTACGGGCACTCGCTCTACAGCGGCACCTTCCCCTGCTGAACCGTCCGACCGCCGAGTGAGCGGCGCGGGAGCCCGTCGGGCACCCGCGCCGCGCGCAGTTCCGGAGCTCCCGGCAGACGGGGTCACGACCGCGACCGTCCCCGTCCGGCGGGAGCTTCGTCGACGGGTTGACGCCAGCACCGCCGGGGCCTTCATCGGCTGCCCATCGAAGCCCAGCGGGGC